>JAEZWM010000062.1 GCA_023443025.1 Bacillota bacterium | reverse complement strand
TCCTGCAACTTTCCAAACCCCTACACGAGTATAAGACCATTGCCATGCCTTACATGCATTAATTCCTAATGCTTTAAGGTATTTGAATTTTGTCTTTGGTAGTTTCCACGCTTTCCATGCACATGCTCTAATCCTTCTTCTTAACCATTTATCTAGGTCTATAAGTAGATATCCTACGTTGGCGAGCTTGAAGTATTGTATCCAACCTCTTATTAATTGGTTGAGTTTAGTTCTTCTAAAAGAATGGCTCATACCATTGCTTCTACCCGTAATTTCTTTTAGCTTAGCTTTAAACTTTAGGCTACTTTCAGGGTGGACTGTTAGCTCTATTTTGTCCTTTACTTGGAATCCATAACCAAGGTACTTGGTGTCTATGAGTTTACGTATTTCGCTTTTCTCTTCATTAACTTTTAGTTTTAAGTTGGTTTCTAAGAGTTTCTTTACACGTCTGTAATATCTTTCTGCTGCCTTCCGATTTTTTGCAAATATCAGTAGGTCATCAGCGTAACGAACGAATTTGTATCCCCATTTATCAAGTTCTTGGTCAGCTTCATTTAGGATTATATTTGCTAACAATGGACTTAGTGGACCTCCTTGTGGAACTCCTCGTACAGAGGCTATTTTAACTCCGTTATCCATTATTCCTGCTTTTAAGAATTTGTGAATTAAGGATATTACGTCTCCGTCTTCAATGGTCTTTGATAGAATTTGTATGAGTTTTGATTGGTTTACTGTGTCAAAGAATTTCTCAAGGTCTAAGTCTACCACCCAGAGGTATCCTTCTTTCGCATATTCCATAACTCTTTTAAGAGCATCGTGGCAACCTCTTCCAGGTCTGAATCCAAAGCTGTTATCCGAGAATTGTTTCTCATAGATTGGGCTAAGGACTTGGAGTATGGCTTGTTGGATTACTCTATCTGTTGTTATTGGTATTCCCAGATTTCGTACTTTGCCATTTGGTTTTGGAATTTGTACTCTTTTTACTGGTGTAGGTTTGTATTTCCTTGCTCGTATTTTCCCTAAGATTTCTTCTTTGTTCTTTCTTAGGTGTTCCGATAGTTCTTCTGTTGTGATACCGTCAATCCCTGGGCTGCCTTTGTTTTCTTTTACTTTCTTAAAGGCTGCATTTAGATTGTTTCTATCTAGTATCATCTCGATTAGTTCATGTTTGGCTTTCTGTTTCGGGTGAATCTTAACACAACTATGCCCACCTATGTTATCTTTGCTTTCCGAGCTATTTTCCCATAGGGTGGTCTGTATATGTTTTCTGCAATTATTATTGTGTTTAGTTTTGTCCATAAATTCAAGCCTCCTATAGTTCTGCCCTTCAGTATTTATTAATACCTACTATGGCGTCTGCTGACTTCTTGCTATTCGTTGTTACTACTGAGTCGCTAGCAAGACCTCCCCAGGTAATTGCGTAATCTTTCTCTCCATGTAACCGTCACATATACACCCTTGGTTCCGAGTAGTTATTAGGCTTCGCTTTGCTACGCGAGCTTACCTACCAAGTCATGCCTCATGTGATTTCTGTACGTCGGTTCAGAGATTTGCCTACACCTTCCTTCAGATTCCACCTCACGATGGACACCCTTGGTGTTCAGCTATATCCTTCCCACTACTAGGGTAGATTAAGGACTTTCACCTATTAGATTACGCCCATGCTGGGCACACGTAGGGGCGAACTCTGATTCGCCTTACCATAAATCCCCTAAACCACGCACATTCTATCAAATTAAACTAATCTTAAATTACCTATATTGATTTATTAAACTATGCCAAGGTCGTAGCGGAAGTGCCCTCACTTCCAATTACATTTGATTTAAATTAAACTCCGGCAGATGGATTACACCCGGCACTGTCCAATCAAAAAAACAGCAGTAGTTTACGAATCGGAGATACAGGCTCCTCTCATAAACCGGGAGAATCAGAGTTCTCCCCTACAATTTTATAAAAAAGCAAAATATAACTGAATGGAAGTGAGGGCACTTCCTCTACGAATCTTGTAATTAACAAATACTCACGCTTTTCTCTGTTACTTATCGTCAATAACAAAATATTAAATTTTCTCTACAAAACCTCAAAAACCATAAAAAACAACCTTTTTTATTTGGCAAAGTTCACAAAAGGTTGTAAAATTAATATATTCGAGGATAGGAGGAAATATGAGAAAATTAATAATAATATCGCTATGTCTGGTTTTTCTGGTGGCTTGTAATGAAAATGAAGTTAAAGTAGTCAATACAAGTGAACAGGTAGAAAGTCAGATAGAAAGCAGTGCTGTGACATCTCAAGAGGTGGTTGAACCTGTAAAGCTTGAAATGACTGATGAAATAGAATACGATGAAGCAAAAACATATACATTAAGTGAGCTCGAGGAAGATTATGATGCTTTTGCTGATGCGTTTATAAAAGCTGATGAAGTTTCGGATGGTGAAATAGAGGATGTTAAAAAACTATTAGAAGATACAAAATCAAATTTTATAAAAGATGGTATGACTGATTTGGAGTTTCAACTGGTTTTAAGAGGACTTATGTCTAATCTGAACAACAATGATACGAAACTCGCGCCATCTAATTCAAAAGAATACTACATTGGAAAAAATAAAAAACTTTTCCCTGTTGAAATTTTCTTTATGAATGGTGGTGTATACATCAATGAAAACTCTGAAGATGGATCATTACAAGTAGGGGATAGAGTATTAAGTATTAACTCGGTGGATGCTGAACAGATAACAGATGAACTTGGCAAACTCATAAGTTACAATAAAAACTCTTTTGCATTGGATAATATTCTAAGCAGAGAATTCAAGCTACTTTACTTTGAAAAGTACGGCGAGTATGATAATTTTAAGATTGAGATAGATAGAAACGGATCGCATGGAACAGTCGAAATTTCTGCAAAGAACTTTGAAGGAATCGCCTTGAGCGAAATAACAAAAGATAGAGGGGCAGAAACAAAGGATGTAGTTTATGAGAATACAGAATACTCTAATAATAAGGTATCGTACTTAAAACTTGGTACAGTACAAGCCGAGGATTCTGATGTTTTCTTTGGTCAGCTTGACGAAGCTATTAAAGCTATAAACGAGCATGATCCATTGGCGATTATTCTGGACTTTTCAAACAATAGGACAACTGATCCGGAAATTATAATAGGTATCTTCGGTAGATTCATAAAAGAAGATACAATTTTCTACGGATTTGGTGAAGGAGAACTGATGGAGCCGGTAAAAAAAGCTGATATCACATATGCTAAGGACTATGCTGTAATGTTTGACAATAGATCCAGTTCTCAAGTAAACCAGCTAGTGATGACTCTTAGTAGAAATAGTGCTCACAAATCAGCAGGCATTAATACATCTAGTGCTACAATTTCCTATAATGATTTTGAAGAACTTGAGTTACCGAATACCGGAATAATATTCAAATATCCTAAATCTATTTTAAATGTACTAGGTGAAGTTGAACTATTTGAAATAGGAGTTATCCCTTCAGAATACAAATCCGACATAGTTTTCAGTGGAAGAAAGACATCTGTAATTGAACTTTTATATAAGTCTTTCTGCAGCGTCTGATAGAAAAAATTGCTCCCAGGTAGGGAGCATTTGTTTGTTTAAAATAAAGTTAGAAATAGGACATACATAAAATGGGGTCAGCTACCTTTTTTGATATAGAAAGTTGACCTCGTTTATTTTTCAATAAAATATTCGATGGTTATAGAGTGAATGCTCCTATTTAAGATGCTGTTTGTGAGGGGTTCATCTCTTTGGACTACTTATTTGCTCTTGTGACTTTATCCTTCTCGGCATAAAAACGAAAGCTGCAATCAGAATAAATGCAAGCAAAGTATCCCAAATCCGGATGTCAGAAATTCCGGGAGTACTTGGATTGCTAAACCAACCAATCAAGGCAAGAACGGATTTATTGAGAATCAAAATAATCCAAATCCACGGATCGCTATTCGGTCGTATTGTCAGGAATAAGAAGAATAGTGCAAAGGTAAAATAACCAACCACTCTCCACATTTCGACACTCCAAACTTCCTGCCCGGCAGAACCAAGAGAAAGAAAAGAGCTAATTCCCGCAATGACTGCAAGTACAGTAGCAATCCCGGTAAGAATTCGGCTGATTGTTATATATCTCGACATCTTATAAACACTCCTTTCAAGGGTATACATATATCTTTTGGTGTGGAAAGATTCTTCTTAAATAATTTAAAAAAGCCTACATAAATTTACTAATCTCAGTGGAATATCATAACTCTTTAATGAAGTCTTTTTTTAAAAATACAATAACTTTTAATTTATATGATGTGTATGTTTATACCCTTATTTTGCATGACTAAAACTTTATATAAATTGAAAATGCCTTCTATATTTATTGGAAAAGCAAGTTGTAGATAGGTGAGTAGCACTAAAATATATTATTAATTCAATAAATTATTTTATACGGCGCAATTTTTAAATATCAGTAGAAGTATATAATTATCAACATGGATAAATCGTATATGCTATTCATTAAAAAATTATCGTTAGATATTATACTCTATAGGGTATATGTAATGATATATTATATACCTATAAATCAGGGTATTGATTGTAGAAAAAAAGGACGTTTTGAAAAGGGTACTTATTATTATGCTTTGTGTGCTGCTACTTGTAGGTTGTACTGTAGAAGTTACGCTCCCTAAAGCGCTTACAAAGTATTTCAGCAAAGGATTTAAGATATTTGAGGCAAGTGATATCAATATGATCCAGGCTAAACTAGATGATTATGATGTGAATAAAACTTTCACTCAAGCTGAACTATATAACGACTTTGATCGGTTTATTGCTGATATTTTTCCTGCTTTTAAAAATACTGACATCAGTGATGTAGATATGAATGAGTAGTTAGAACAAACAAGAGCAAAGATAACAGAAGGGATGACGGAAAAGGAGTTTCAAAAACTACTGGATGAAGTACATAGAGCAGTACCGGAATTGGAGTTTCAAACAGCGCCTTCTTTTGAAAGGGAGAACTATATTGCAAAAAATGAGTTAGTTTTTCCGTATGATGTTGTTCTTTCAGACGGTGTATTATATATTGATTCGGAAGAGGAGCAGGAGATTCTGGAAATCAACGGTATACCAACTGATGATTTAATCAATGCCATGAAAAAGGTAGTGGTAGCTACTAATAATCAAAGGTTTGAGTTCTTGGTTACAGAGGAATTTAAGCTTCACTACTACGAGATATATGGTTCTACTGAAAACTTTATAATAAAAGTCAAAACTGATGGACAGACCAAAGAGTTAAATGCAAAAGGCATTAAATATGGAGAAAGAACCATGACAACCCTACTTTGGGGCTGGGGATTACGAGACTCTATGCTCGATTATACTTATGGTTATGAAAGTGGGTACAGCTTTAGTAGGATAGTCCTAAAGACTTTTGATGCTTTTTCTAACTTTGATTTAGTAATGGATGATATGCAAGAAAAACTTGCAAGGGATAACCCCGATGTATTGGTTATTGATTTGAGACATTGTAACATTTCTTCACCTGAGGCTGTTAAACTCTTTTATTCAAAGTTTAATGATATGCAAAAACCATTTTTTGTGGCAGCTTCTAATAGCGAATTGGTAGGGGAGGTAGCAGGAGAAAATATTTTTAATGGCAAAAAGATATTTGTAATTACCGATGCTTCAATGAATTCCCTTGTAAATCAACTAGTTATTAAATTTAGAGAATTAGGATTTGTAACCATAGGTGGGGCACCGATATCAAGTGGAACTATCGGTTATAACAATAGAGGTAGCGGAGTGTTTGATAATACAAAGATAAGATATATCTACATGAAAGACAGAGCGGATATTGCCATGATTGAAGAGTATCCAAACGGCGTAGCACCACATGTATTTGATGAAAATGTAAAGTTTAAATCCCGACAAGTAAAGTTCTTCAAAGATCTCTTCGACTCACAATGTCAATAATGAGAATCCGACTAATCCCAGGCTGGGATATTAAAAGCAAGGTAAAAGCCTTGCTTTTTTCTATACCCAAATTCCGTAATATTTTGTTTTTTA
>JAEZWM010000027.1 GCA_023443025.1 Bacillota bacterium | reverse complement strand
CGTCTGATCCGTATCCCCAGAATTTACATCTGATAGTACCTTTATCTGAAGTATTGATAACTTCGTCTATTTCTAATGATTTATTTGTAACATCATCAACGATACCAATTGTAAAGTCGTCTTTTGGCTCGTCTTGTGCTAAGTTTTTATAAACAGCGTTTACTTGTGATGGAGTAGTGTCTTTAGAACCAAGTCCGTAAATACCGCCAACAATTATTGGTTGTTCCTCAGCTCTATAGTAAACACTCTTAACATCTAAGTATAGTGGTTCAGCAAGTGACCCTTTTTCCTTAGTTCTGTCAAGAACTGCAATTTTCTTAACTGTTTTTGGCATAGCTGCAAGGAAATGTTCACTTGAGAAAGGTCTGTAAAGTCTAACTTTTAGAAGTCCAACTTTTTCGCCTTTTTCAGTTAAATAATCAACAACTTCTTCAGCAGTTTCAGTTATAGAACCCATACAAACAATTACTCTGTCTGCATCTTCTGCTCCATAATAGTCAAACAGATTGTAAGTTCTACCTGTTAATTCGCTAACTTTTTTAATGTAATCTTCTGTAACTCCAACTATGTCAGTATAGAATGGATTTGAAGCTTCAACAGCTTGGAAGTAAATATCAGGGTTTTGAGCAGTTCCCATAGTCTTAGGATCTTCAGGATTTAATGCTCTATTTCTAAACTCATTGATTGCGTCGTGATCTACAAGTTTTGAAAGATCTTCATAATCTAAAACTTCTATTTTTTGGATTTCATGACTTGTTCTGAAACCATCAAAGAAGTGTAAGAAAGGAATTCTTCCTTTGATTGCTGATAAGTGAGCAACAGCAGCTAAATCCATAGCCTCTTGTACTGAACCGGATGCTAGTAGTGCAAAACCGGTTTGTCTTGTTGCCATAACGTCTTTGTGATCTCCAAAGATACTTAAAGCGTGAGAAGCAAGTGCTCTTGCTGATACGTGGAATACTCCAGGTAACAATTCTCCAGCGATTTTATACATATTTGGAATCATAAGTAATAGACCTTGAGAAGCTGTAAATGTAGATGTAAGTGCACCTGCTACAAGTGAACCATGCACTGCACCTGCTGCTCCGGCCTCTGATTGCATTTCTGAAACAAGTACTGTTTGTCCGAATATATTCTTTCTACCATTAGCTGACCACTCATCTACGTACTCAGCCATGTTTGACGATGGAGTAATAGGATAAATAGCAGCAACATCACTAAAAGCATATGCTACGTGAGCAGCAGCCATATTACCATCCATAGTCTTAAAATTCTTACTCATGTGATAACCCTCCTGTAAAGATTTTTAAGGTAATTACATTCGATATGTAGCTTTTTGTACCCCATTAAAAGTAATTAGCCTCGTCATTAAATAGTATATAAAACTATCCATCTAATGTCAATAATTATTAATCATTTTCGTATATAATATGTCATAGTTTGTTAAATTAAATTAACATCTTTGCAAATATGTGTAATTCATTCAACCCATTAACTTTGTGATATTATTCATACATACGGATTAATACTTCATTAGTATCTCATTAATATGCTAAAATAGTTTTTAATTTATGTTAATAATTGATTGTAAAATTATTAATATATATAATGCCTTTCATCAAGACAAATGAAAGGCATTTATTTATTATTTTCTTCATTCTTTCTCTTCATATCTTCAATTAATCTGTTATTTAATGCTATCGCTGCATTATAACCTAGAGCTTTTTGTCTAGTATTTCTAATTGCAACTTCAAGTATCATTGCTACATTTCGACCGGGCTTGACAGGAACTTTGATAATAGGAAGCTGAACTCCGAGGATTTCGGTGTATTCCTCATCCAGACCAAGTCTGTCGTATTCTTTATTATCATCCCAAGGTTCAAGGTGTATTACCATGTCTATAATTGTAGAGCTTTTTACAGATCCAACCCCATAAAGTCTTTGAATATCTATTATCCCTATACCCCTAATCTCAAGGAAATGTCTTATATTTTCAGGACAAGAACCCCTTAGACCTATGTCAAGTTTTATTATATCAACAACATCATCAGCAACGAGCCTATGACCTCGAGTTATTAAGTCGAGGGCAGTTTCTGACTTACCTACTGAACTATCTCCTGTAATCAGAACTCCCATACCATAAACCTCAAGTAAGTCTGCATGTATCGTAATCTCTTCAGCTAAAAGCTCATCGAGTACATTTGCTATTTTTGATATAAGTTTTGTAGTTGCAAGCTGTGATCGCAGTATTGTCTTATTGTAATACTTACCGAGCTCCATGATATCGTCGGTAATTTCTTTGCCATGTGAGAAGATAATGGCCGGTATAGGGTAAGACAAAATCCCCCTAAATCTTTCATACCTATCATCCGGATCAAGAGACATATAGTACTCATGCTCAACCTTACCGATTATTTGAAGTCTTTTGTATGGGAATTCTTCCAAATAACCGGCAAGCTGTAGACCGGGTCTGTTTACTTCATCATTGCTAATTTTTCTATCCGCATAGTCTGTACTCTTCATTATTATTTCCAGTCCTAGCTCTTCAGCAAGCTTTGCAATGCTTATACTCTTCATCTAATCACCCCTTTGAAAAGTAGTTGAATATATTATTTGCTACTTTCTCAGTCATTTTCGGAACTTCTCTTAATTCATCAATACTTGCTTTTTTTACATTTTCAACAGATTTAAAATGCTTTAAAATCTCAGTTCTTCTAGCTTTTCCAACACCTGGGATATCATCCAATACTGAGTTGACAAGTTCTTGCTCCCTTAATTTTCTATGGTAGTTAATAGCAAACCTATGCGCCTCTTCCTGAATTGAATAAATAAATCTGTATACCGGTGAGCTAACCTTTAGATTATGCTCTCTTCCTTTATAAAATATACCCCTAGTTCTATGTTTGTCATCCTTTACAAGTCCAATTACCGGGATATCCAAGTCAAAAGTTTTAAGTACTGCTTCCGCTGTAGAGACTTGACCTTTACCGCCGTCCATAATGATTAAATTTGGCAATCTTCCAAAACCCGTAGAAGTGTTTTTTTCTGCTTCCTTTAGACCTCTTGCCAGTCTTCTCTGTAGAACTTCTCTTAAACTACCATAATCATCAGAGCCTTCTATTGTTTTGATTTTAAACTTCCTATATTCTTTAGAATCCTTTGTACCCATAGTATAAACGACCATTGAACCTACCGACTGAACGCCTGAGATATTGGAAATATCATAAGCTTCAATCCTTTCAGCTGATTCTAACTCAAGCAACTGTAGGAACATCTCATAACCTAAAGGTACAACCCTTTCTCTTTTTCTTTGTTTTTCCTCGTACTTGTTAAGAGATTCTTTGGCATTTTTTCTAACTATCTCAAGTAAATCGACTTTTTCGCCTCTTTTTGGTTCGCTTATATTGACTTTAGTTCCTCTTTTACCTGAAAGAAAATCAGAAATTGTTTGATTATCATCCGGCATGTGATCGACCAAAATCTCCTTAGGAATATAAGAAGCATCAAGATAGTACTGCTTCATAAAAGAAGAAACTATCTCACTGGAGTCCTCTCTAAAATCATCCTTTAGTATAAAATGCTCACTATCAACTACTTTGGCAGAACGCATGAAGAACACTTGAACACATGCATATCTGTCGCCTCTTGCAAGAGAGATTAAATCAATATCTTGATTCCCTGCCTTGGTTACTCTTTGTTTTTGCATAAGAACATCTATCTTTTCTAAATAATCCCTGTACTTTGCGGCTACTTCAAAATTAAGTTCTGCCGCATTTTTTTTCATACTATCTTCCAAAAACTTTATTAATTTATTTGTCTTGCCTCTTAAGAAATTAATGATTTCCTTAATATTTTCCATATACTTTTCTTCGTCGGCAATCCCTATACAAGGAGCAGGACATCTACCAATAAAATAATTTAAACAAGGCCTTTCAAGTCTCATACCCTTATCAAAATCAAGATTACAGTTTCTTATAGGATAAATCTCATGAAGCATATCAATTATCTCATTAACTGCAAAAGCATTTGGATACGGTCCGAAATAGGTTGCACCATCATTATTGACAATACGCGTCTTTTGAATCCTAGGAAACTTTTCATTTGTAACCTTTATAAATGGATAGGTTTTATCGTCCCTTAAAAGTATATTATACTTAGGTTTTTTCTCCTTGATTAGATTAGATTCTAGAACAAGAGCCTCAACTTCATTCCCAACAATAATATACTCAAACGACACTATCCTCTTAACCATAGCAATAACTTTAGGATGTTTATTTTTATCATTATTAAAATAAGATTTTACTCGTTTTTTTAATGAAATTGCCTTTCCGACATAAATTACCTCTTCGTCTTTATCCTTCATTAAGTAAACGCCTGGTCTATCAGGAAGTTTGTTTAACTCCTGTTCTATATCAAATTTCAATTATCTCTTCACTTCTTCCGTAACTTTTTCTAAATAATTAAGATCTGAACCACTAAGTTTATCAGCAAGTAATTCATAGCACTTTTTATTGTAATCATTTAACCATTTTAACTCATCATTTGTTAACATATCAACTACGACCGGTCTTGTGTCAATCGGACAGTAAGAAAGAATTTCAAAACCTAAAAACTCTCCAAATTCATTGTTTTCGATTTTCTTAACAGCAACAATATTTTCAATCCTAATCCCATGAGAATCATCTACATAAACGCCGGGTTCTATCGAAACTACCATCCCCTCTTCTATCTTTACATCTTTATATCTGGGAGATATGCTTTGTGGACCTTCGTGAACATTTAGGAAATATCCAATACCATGGCCAGTACCATGTGAGAAGTCCACCTTATATTTAAGCATTGGTAGTCTTGCAAATGCATCCAAATAGTAACCTGTGGTATCGGCTTTAAAATAAGCATCTATAAGGCTAATATGTGATTTTAGCGTTAATGTATAATGTACTTTCTCATCTTCTGTAAGCTCTCCTAGAGCTATAGTCCTTGTAATATCAGTTGTTCCATCTAAGTACTGTCCTCCGCTGTCAACTAAAAACATTCCTTTGCTTTTAAGTAGTACAGGGTTTTGTGGATTAGGACTATAATGTGGAAGTGCAGCATTTTTACCGTAAGCGGGAATCGTACTGAAACTTGGTTCAATGAAATCATTTTGCTGCTGTCTAAAGCTAAGTAGTTTATCTGCAGATAGTGTTTCACTGATTACTCCAATTGGAGTTCCCGTTTCTACCCAATTGAAAAACTTAACAAGTGCTGTACAATCTTTAATAAATGCATTCTTGGTATGCTCGAGTTCCGTTTCATTCTTAATAGCTTTCATTTTGGCAATAATGCTAACTTTCTTAATAAATGTCACATTGGAACCCAAAGCGTCGATTATAGCAACATTCGATGTTGTTGGATCGAATACCAAACTACATTTACCGGGAATTTCACCTAAATCATTTGTTATTTCTTCATAAGGCTTATACTCAATTCCATTTTCGTCGAGGTGAGATTTGACTTCATCGGTTAATTTTTTTTCGTCGATATAAAGGTATGCACTGTCCTTTGTAATTAAAGCATATGAGAAAACCACAGGGTTGTATTTTATATCATTACCTCTTATACAGTAAATATACGCAATGTCATCAAGTGCACCAACTAAATAATAATCAGCGTTGTATTCAGTCATTTTATCTCTAACTTCCTTAATCCTCTGCTTAGCAGATGTACCGGTATATTTAAGTTCATGAACAAAAACCTCACCGGTAGGTAGCTGTGGTCTGTCTTTCCATATATCATTAATAAAGTCAAGATTAGTAATTATCATCCTCTCATCAAGAGAGTTGATTAAATTTCTATACATATCATAGGAAGTAGTCTTTCCATCCAGACCAACCTTCCCACCAGGTGAAACCTTGTCTAGAAGGTATTCATTTATAGTAGGAAAACCCGGAACTCCCATCTTATAAAGCTCAAATCCGGTCCCCGAAAGCTCGTAAGCTGCCTGTATAAAGTATCTACCATCAGTCCATAAAATCGCCTCATCCTTTGTAATAACGGCTGTCCCTGCAGAACCTGTAAAACCGGAGATAAATTCCCTAGTTTTATAATAATCCGCCAAATATTCCGACTGATGGGGATCGGAAGTAGTTACAACATATGCATTGATACCTCTTTGAGCCATTAATTTTCTAATCTCACTTAACCTTTTATTAATCACGTTATCCTCCAATTATGAATTCTATGTATTAATTATATACTAATAGGGTTAGTTCATCAAATAAATAAACACGCTAAATCTTGATTCTCCAAGCTTTTATGATTTTTTTATAGTAAGTATTAAATAAATAGATTAATGTTTTCTTTTTAAAATAGTCCATATTCCTATAGTACTTTCAAATATTTATCATCATACTTTATCTTTGATTAAAAAAGAACCCGGATAAAATCCGGGTCTTCTTTATTAACTCAGAACTTTTCTACTTTCTTTTTCTTCTATAGACTAAAACTATTACTCCAAGAGCTACTAGAGCAATACCACCATATAGAGCTATTGACGCTTCAGATCCTGTCTTTGGCAGTTTTGGTTTTACCGGCTGTGGTTTATCCGGTTTTGGTTTTTCTGGAACTGGTTTAACGGGATCTACCGGTTTCTCCGGTTCTTCAGGTTTTTCCGGTTCTTCTGGATCAACCGGTTCTTCTGGATCAACGGGTTCTTCTGGTTTATTAGGATCTTTGAAAGTATTTGTTACTCTCAGTCCATCTTCCAATTTGACATAGTGTTCAGGTGTGAAGTCGTCACCATTTGCATTAACCTCTTTAACGTAGAACTTATATGCGTCTCCCGCTGCATTTTTAATTTCTACATTATTCCACTTAACTGATGTTGTTCCATCAGCTAATTCTTTAATCTCCGCTCCCGGTACTGCTTCGAGTTCACCATCTTTTGCTTGTCTGTATAGTTTAAACCAGATTGTCGGTCTTGGTTTAGAACCGCCTATCCACTCTTTAACTCCTACTACTTCTTTTTCTATAGGATCTACTATTCCTGGTTCTTTATAATTATTGGTAACAGTTAAACCCTTTTCAATTTTAGTGTAATTTCTAGGAGTAAAGTCTTCGCCTGTTTGATCTACTTCTTTTACACTGAAGATATACTCATTACCATGAATATCAGTCTCTTCTAGATCTGTCCAGACTACCCTAGTTGTTCCGTCTCGTAGTTCTTTATTTTCTACTCCCGGAACTTCTTCCGGTTCTTCGCCTTCTACATTTCTGTATAGTTTGAACCATACAGTTGGCCTTGGCTTAGATCCATCAATCCAGATCTTTTCAGCTTCAGCTTCACCATTTGTCGGTATCTCAAAATTGTTAGTTACTACGAATCCTTCTATATCTGCGGTGTAGTTTTCAGGTACTTCCGGTTCTACTACATAGTATTCGAACTCACGTCCGCTTGGATCGTGTTTTGCAAGCTTATCAAATGTCTTTTCAGTTACATCTGCATTTGCTGTAAATTCTCCTACTTTTTCATCAATTTCAGATCCATCTACGTCTACTCCGGTTTTCCATAGTTCTATTAGTGTATCAGGTTTAGTTCCGCCTTCCCAAACTTTTTCTACTGTTATCTCAATTTCGTTTGGATCTTCTTCTCCACCTGATCTACTATTTGTTACTGTGAAGATTGGAATGATGGTTGCACCTTTTCTAACTACTACTGTATCCGGGTCGTAGCTTGGTACATATCCATGTGTTACTGTCTCTTCAATGGTGTAGGTTCCGTAGTATAGTCCATTTATAGTTACTGTTTGACCGGCTACTATTTGAACACTTGTTTCGTTTCCGTATTCATCTGTAACTACTACAGTAAATTCGATTGGATTGCCTCGTAGTCCATACCTATATTCTTCTTCAAGTTCGTTGTTTAGAACTTTCTTAATTTGTAGTTTGCCATTTGCATCTTCGTCTACGACATTTATTATTGAATTGTCATCGAAGTTGTATTCACCTAGTATCCAGTTGTTATTGCTTTCTGCATTTTCTGCAAATCTTTCTTTTACATAGAAGGTGTATTCGTTTCCATCAGCATCTGTTGTTTCTAAGTTTCCCCAGCTTGCTGTGGTTGTATTGCCATCAACATATTTTATTTCAGCGCCGGGTACTGTTTCATTTACATCTTCGGTAAATCTCCATAGTTGTAGTTCCATCTTTGGTCTAGTTACTGATGAGTCTCCTACCCATATTTTTGTAAAGTTTAGGCTGCCATCTGCCGGTATTTTATAAGTGTTAGTTACAGTTAATGCATCTTCAACTTTTTCGTAGTTTTCAGGAGTGAAGTCCATACCTGCTGCGTTTACCTCTTTAACGCTAAAGATATATGCTTTTCCTTCACCATCTGTTTTTTCTAGGTTACTCCAAGTGACTGTAGTTGTTCCGTTTGGCAATTCTTTTATTGGAGCTTGAGCTTCCGGTACTTCTTCAACTTGTCCGCCTTCAACCTCTCTGTATAGCTTGAACCATACGGTTGGTCTGAGCGCCGGTCCGTCAACCCATTCCTTAGTTGCTGTTGCAGTACCATCTGTTGGAATGGTGAACTTATTTCTAATGGTTCCGGTAACTGAAGTACTTTCTGTAGTATACTCAGTGTAGCTTGTTCCTTCATAGCTTACATTTTCATGAAGATCTGAAGTGTCTTCCTCTACTGTGTATACGTACATTTCTGTTGGATTTTTATATTTTTCCAAGTTGTACCAGGTTGCAGACCAATTAGGAGCAGTTAATACAACAGGTTCTCCAACATTTACTCCATCACGCTTAAGTTGAACGCTAATACTTGTTTTAAAAGCATCAGGTACATTTGACCAGTCTTTGATTGCTATAAAGGATATATTGCTACTTCCTTTATAGTTGTATACAGATAACCCATTTTCTACTTTTTGAAATCCCGGAGGTGTATAATCAGCTCCTGCAGCATTTGTTTCTTTAACGTAGAAAGTGTATTCATTACCTTGAGGATCTTCACCTAATAGATTCTGCCAGTGTACAGTATCATTTCCACGTGGAACGCTTACAGGATTTAGTCCGGGAACTCTTTCATCTGTTCCTGTAACTGTTGTTCTATAAAGAGTAAACCAAATATCAGGTTTTTCATTACTTCCACTTACTCCTGACCAATATTTCTTAGCTTCTACGTTTTTAAGATTATGGTATGTGTTTGTTACAGTGAAGTTATATCCGCTTCCGCTTATAACAGAAGTGTAACTATTTGGTACGCCTTCTTCTTCAATTCTATAAATATATATTTGTCCAATACTGTTAAATTTGTCTAAATTAGCCCATTTGTATATAAATGATGAACTTGTTCCACTAGGTGGATTTATACTTGGCGTAACATTTACTAATTCTTCAACGCCACCTTGTGTAGACCTATATAATTTAAGAGTTACAGCTACATGATTTACAGCATGTCCGCCATCCCAAACTTTTGTAGCTGTTACATCAACTTTACATGCTATCCACTGTGCATATAGTATGTTTTGTTCATTTTCATTAAGTCTATCTATCATTATATTATCGCCTGGCCTATAAGATTTTCCGGTACCATCCGATGCAGTATTCCATCCATTAAATACATATCCATCTCTAATAAATCTATTGCTTTCGATAGTATGATTAACATTATTAGGAACATTTAATACGTAACTAGATTGATTTTCACCCGTAAAACCGCCATTACCATGATAGACTATCTTTGTGTTTTCATTTTTATTACCCCATTGAGCAACCAGTGTTGTATTCTTAGTGATTATAATTTTATCATTTGGATAATACAGTGTTTCTATTGAATCACCTTGTATAATCCATCCTATGAACACTTTGTTCGCCGGTGCTGAATCAGTAGGCGGTGATTTGACAGTCGCTTCAGTATTTGCTAAATACCTGTTTTCATCTACAGGTGCAGTTCCAATACCTCCGTTTAAGTTATATGTTACGACGAAATTATCTGATGACCAAGCCGGATACAAGTCTAAATCACTTTGTACTGAAGTACTGAAATCAAACTTTACAAAACCGGTACCTACATAGGTATACCAACCCAAGAAATTCGGGCCACTATGAGGTGGAATTGAACCCATAGGAATCAATTGTTCATCCGCCACTTCTACTGATGACTGAACAGGACTTCCTATGTTCTGGTTCACATGGAATCTAACAATATGTTTTGCAGGAGTCCATTTAGCATAAAAGTTTAAATGATTCGCAGGCATTTTTTTACCGCTAAAATCAAACGCACTTCCTGCTAAGCCAGCATTATTGTACCACCCATCAAATGTATGAGTTATCCCATTAAACACTCTGGTGGTTACACCCACAACCATATTATCTGGTGCTTTACCATTAATGGACTCGTCATATAAAATATTTGGCACTGTTACCACTCCGGAGCCGTCATTATAATTGAAATTTAAATTATAGTTATTTCTTATATAATAAATTGTTCCCTGATACTCGTTGCCTACCCTATGAATTCTATCCCATTGACCAATTGTAGTAACTGTAAAACCCGATAAAACAATACCGTCTTCATGAGTAAAATTTAAACCTGAAACGGCTTTAAATTTATAAGGATCTTTGACATTAATATTAGTTTTGATACTGCCTATCATTTCTTTATAATAGAAAGTATATTGAGTTGTTCCTGAATATTTCCCCCATACTTTTAAATCTCTATTTGGCATCTTTGGCGCTTCTGAATAAGATGTGTTAGAATTACTCGCTATAAGCCACCTATGATTTGGATAATCATTTACTGCTGCATTATATGTGTCAGCGGTAGATTGCTCATATCTATACTTCTTAGAAGCAACTTCAACCCATCTGCTACCTTCCAGACGTACTATTGTAAATGTATATTCATTTCTGTTGTAATAAACATTTACAACTGTGGTTCCATCAGCTGATATTTGTTTAGTTTCACCATTACTAAATGTAAACCCGATGTAATTCTTAGTTGTATATGTTGCCTCAGAATCTGTTAATCCTACTAGTGATTCTGTATCAGAAATTACATAATCATCATCGTCAGTATTTTGCTGCCAGTGAACTACGGTATATATGGTATTGTTTTTAGGTGTCCAGTTTGCATAAAGAACTAAATTTGCATTAACCGCTGTATTAAAATCATATGCTGCTCCACCAGGTTCTATAGACCAGTGACTGAAATCAAAACCTTGTTTTTCAGGAACAGGATTTGGTACAGTAGCGGTCTCTCCCTCAGTAATATGTTGTTCTTTTACATAGCTTCCACCATTTGATACGAAAACTACTTTGTATTGTGCTATAGTAACCAAATATAGATTAATATCATGATTAATTGGAGTAGTAAAATCAAATTCCGGGCCATTTACAGAAGCTGACCAGTGTGAAAATACCTTGCCGGGTTCTGTAACCACAGCAGGAACTCCATCAGCTGAAACAGTTGCACCCGGTTCGATTTCTTTAACAGCTACTATGGTTGGACCATTTATGAAGTTTACACTTACTTTCGCTTCAGTAAAACGTGCAATAACGGTTATATCCTCATTTGTCGGAGGATCCGTTTCTGCAAAAGTTATCGGAGTATTAAAAATGACTAATTCTGAACCTATATACCATCCTAGAAACTTCTTGTTTTCGATAGTTGGTGCTTGAGGTTCCTTTAATTGCTCACCATTTTTAATTATTTGGACAGCGTTCTGCCCACCAGCTATATTATCTTCAACAAAAAACTTATATGTCTTAGTAGTTACGATTGGATCGATAATACTTCTAGGTTCCATCTCTTGCTTTTCATCCGTTTCTTCATTATCGATGATTTCCGTATTATTATCTAGATCTTCTACAATCTCTTCATTATTGTCTGGTTTTTCTAAGTCTTCTTTGCTTTGATCTGGATCTAAATTCTCAGTATCCGGTTCAATAATCTCTTCTTCAACTATTTCCTTATTTTCATCTGTTTTTTCAACTTCTTCAACATTATCGTAATTAACATTCTCAAAAGTTTCTTCTCCTGTTTGATTTACTTCAACTGTTTCATCATCGCCTACCACTTCTTCTTGCGCCGGCATGTTTTCGTTCAAAACCTCTTCATAAACACCGGCTTCCGGTTCCTGGATCTCTCCAGAATCAGCATAACCAAAAATAGGTACTAGGGTCTGCACAAGCATCATTATTGCTATAAAAACAGCTATTCTCGATTTAAACTTAATCTGTTTCATTTTTTTCCCCCTGACAGGTAGTTATAATAGGATTTTGTACTTATAGTATTCAGTACAAAAGCAACAAACAATAAACCTAAACTAGAACTTCGATAAAATGAATTGTCTGTTGTTATTTGCTGTTCGAGAAATAGTGTTTCAGACATCTAGTTATTAATTACGATAATTAAAGTTAATAATATAAAGTAATTAACTTTCCAGTATTAAGCCTGTAGATCATTTTTTTTAATACTAAATTCTACATCTTCACCAGCTCCTCCATAATAAATTTATAAAAATATTGTATAAGATACATTAGTATTCATAAGTCTTGATCCCTTTTAATTACAATGAATTTTTTATTAAAGAGATTTTAAACGACATTCCAGTCTTTACCATGATACTAAGTTCTATACTATATATTTATACGAGTTGATAAGAATTTCATTAATATAATTTTGTTTATATATAATATGATGCTTATATTTTTCGTTTATTAATTATAATGTTTGTTATATAACTCACTATGTATATCTATAGTATTTTGTCTTACTTTTAACGTTTCTAATTAAAAAAATTTTCCGCATTTCTATCGAATATATTATATTGGTTATATAACTCATCATGTATAACTAAAGCATCTTGATATATTTTCTACTTTTAAAGGTATAAATATTCTTTATTATACCTCCTCATACCTTATATACCCCTTTTATATATTAAATAATCACATCCGGCGAGTTTATTTTCATAATTAAATTTCTATAAAATAGCAATTATATTTAAGAAATTTTTTCTTAGAAAATAAGTTTTTATGAATCTTTAGAGTATATGTCTTTTAATTTCAAATAATTAATTAAGTTTTTCTGTGTTAAAAAGCGTAATATCCTCGTCTACATTGTGTTTTTTATTAAAATAATAATTCATATTATAGACAATCCATTCCACATTTTAAGGTGTACACAGCTGAATTAATATAAACCATAAACACTTAAACTCGAATTTGTATATAATATTATTATATAGTTTGAATATTTTAGTTAGCATGAATCTTGTAACTTATAAATATATAACCCTTAACTTAAACTGATTATAACAGTTTAAGTATAACTCCCCTATCCCTTGCTATTTACAGTAATTATCTATATAATATGATATGAATTTAATTAGAGAGAGGGTTATTATGAAGTTAGGAATTGTTGGTCTTCCCAATGTAGGGAAAAGTACTTTATTTAATGCAATTACGGAAGCCGGTGCAGAAGCAGCAAACTATCCGTTTTGTACTATAGATCCAAATGTAGGAGTTGTTGAGGTACCTGATTCAAGATTACAAGTATTATCCGATATTACCGGGTCAAAAAAAATAGTACCGGCGGTAATAGAATTTTTTGATATTGCAGGTTTAGTAAGAGGTGCCAGTAAGGGCGAAGGATTAGGTAATAAATTTTTAGCACATATTAGAGAAGTTGATGCGATAGTTGAAGTTATAAGATGCTTTGAAAGTGATGACATAGTTCACGTTGACGGTAGTATTGATCCCCTACGTGATATTGAAACTATAAATTTAGAATTAATCTTTTCTGACTTAGAAATGATTGAAAGAAGATTTGACAGAACCTCAAAAGCTGCAAAAGCTGATAAAAAACTCAGACCTGAAGTTGAACTACTGGAAAAAGTAAAAGCTGTGTTGGAAGAGGGTCAATCAGCAAGAGTTTTAGACTTAAATGATGAGGAATTAAAACTTTTAAGAGACTTTAACTTACTTAGTTTAAAACCAATTATATATGTAGCCAATGTTTCCGAAGATGATGTAGCAGATGGTGGTGATTCTAATCCATATATTAAACAAATTAAGGAATTTGCATCTACAGAAGGATCTGAAGTCGTAGTAATAAATGCTGACATTGAGCAGCAATTAACCGGACTTCCTGAAAGCGACAGACAAGAATTCTTGGAAGCCATGGGTCTTGAAGAATCAGGATTAAATACCCTCATAAGATCAGGCTATAGTCTACTTGGTTTGATTAGTTTTCTTACAAGTGGAGTACAGGAAACAAGAGCTTGGACTATAAAAAAAGGAACAAAAGCAGTAGATGCAGCGGGTAAAATCCATACAGATATTTCAAGAGGTTTCATTAGAGCGGAGACTATCGGTTTTGAAGAATTAGTTAAACATGGATCAATGCTACAAGCTAAAGAAAAAGGCGCAGTTAGGTTAGAAGGTAAGGATTATATCGTTCAAGACGGAGATGTAGTATTGTTTAGATTCAATGTATAGTTTATTATGAGTTATGGCTGGTATTTAAGTAATATAAGCTTAAAAAAAAGTTCATTTTCTATTATTTATATTGATAATAATTTCAAAAATAAAAAATGCCGAGGTTAATCGGCATTTTTTATTTGTATCTTACTTAGTAACTAATATCTTCAGCACTTCTTCAGAGATGGTATTTGGTCCACCTACGAAGATTAGCTTTGTAAAGCCTGCTGATTTGATATATTTATTTGTTACTTCAGGAGCAGTTCTTCCTGCTGTTAATAGGATTGGTGAATTAGTTTTTGCTGCTATTGGTCCTACTACCAGTGCATCCGCGAACACTTCACCTGATGCTACAAATCCTAGTTTAGCGCCAATGTGAAGTTTTCTAGCGATTTCTACTGCGGTTTCATATCTGTCAACACCTGCCAGCCTCATTTCTACTCCCGGAAGAGCTGATTCTACAGCTGCAGAGATAGTGTTTGTTCCCCCCACTATATAAGTTTTGTTTATGTTCAAATCAGATATAGCACTACTAATTACAGGAGGTACGCTGTTCTTAGTAACTAGTAGAATTGGATATCCGTTTGCTGCAGCAAATGAACTTATTGCTAATGCATCAGGATATACTTCGCCTGAAGCTATTACTGCTGTTCCTCTTTGACCAACTATACTTACAACTTTTTCAGCTACTAGTGCTGATGTGTCGTATCTGTCCGGTCCACCGATTCTTTCAGTTTCACCTGTTATTGCTCTTATTTCCTCCGCTGTGCTTGGTGTAATAGATATCTCTGCACCTACTATATAAGCTTTTGTAGCGCCAAGTCTTTCTATTTCCGCAGCAACTCTTGGATCGAGTTTTTCTGATGGAGTTAGAAGTATTGGAGCATCTATTGCTTTAGCTAACACAGACGCTGTTAATGAGTCTGGGAATAAATCATGTCTAACAACAATTACATGGTCTGCTCTGTTATAGAATCTCTTTGACAATTCGATTGATGTACCAATTCTATCATCGCCGTAAATTCTTTCATGATCTATTTCTGTATCAGGTTTTACCGGTGGTTTAGGTGGAGTGATAATTCCTCCATTTCCGCCAGGAGAAGTTTTCTTATAAAGTGCTGTATAAGTTGCATCAGCTTTTATAGGAGTGGTTCCTGCTGGTAATGATGGACTCCAACCATTGTGTTTGTAACCTGTATTAGGTACTACTCTTGGTACAGGTATCTCTCTAAATGGTGTTCCTTCCAGTACGTTAAATGCTGTTCTTCCTACTAATCTTCCATGAGCACCTTTTTTGAATACAACCAATACGTATCCTTCAGGTGTTTCAGGATTATCAGGATCTGTTGGAATTACATTTTGCTTGTACTGTGCAGTGTAGGTTTCTTCTTTTACTGTTTCAGTTGTAACTTGTAGTTCCGGTGACCAATCTGCAAATGTCCAGCCACGTTCTGATACTACTTTTGGCACAGGTACTGCTGCAAATGTTAAGTCTTCTTTTACGTCATACACTAGTACTTTTTGACCTGTTAGTTTTGATCCTGCAAGCGTACTTGTTAATGTTCCGTGGTCTCCGGCTTTGAAGACTACTCTTGTGTATCCGTCTAATGCCGGTGCATCAGGATCTGTTCCTTCTATTACGTCATCATCTGCTCTATATTGTGCAGTGTATGTTGCTTCTTCTACTGTTTCAGTTGTAGCTTGTAGTTCCGGAGCCCAGTCTGCAAATGTCCAGCCGGTTTCTGATACCACTTCAGGTACTGGTACTGCTGCAAATGTTAAGTCTTCTTTTACGTCATATACTAGTACTGCTTGACCTGTTAATGCTGATCCGGTTAGTGTACTTGTTAATGTTCCGTGGTCTCCTGCTTCGAAGATTACTCTTGTGTATCCATCTAATGCAGGTGCATCAGGATCTGTTCCTTCTATTACGTCATCATCTGCTCTATATTGTGCATATAGGGTTG
>JAEZWM010000019.1 GCA_023443025.1 Bacillota bacterium | reverse complement strand
CCGCCTGCTCTTTCTAGGTCCTGCATATGATGGCATCCTGCAGGTGCTAGTTTACATAGATTAGGCGTTTTTTCACTTACTTCATTAATAGTATTTAAGTCAATCTCCACACCCAGCTCGTGTGCCAGCGCAAATAGATGAAGTACTGAATTTGTTGAGCATCCTAGAGCCATATCAACTGTAAGCGCATTTCTTAATGATTTTTCATTTAGTATATCAGATGGTTTTATATCTTTCTCAAGCACTTCAAGAATCTTTCTACCCGCTAGTTTAGCCATTCTTAGCCTTTTTGCATATACAGCCGGGACCGTTCCATTTCCCGGAAGTGCCATTCCCAGAGCTTCGCTTAAACAGTTCATAGAATTGGCAGTAAACATACCGGAGCAAGATCCACATCCTGGACAGGCATTTTCTTCTAATTCATATAGTTCATTTTCGGTCATATTGCCTGCATGAAAAGCTCCTACACCTTCAAAAACGGTATTTAAATCAGATCCATCAAGCGAAAGCATCGGTCCACCTGAAATAAATATTGAAGGCTTGTTCAGTCTTGCAGCTGCCATAAGCATACCCGGCACGACTTTATCACAATTAGGTATAAAGACTAGTGCATCAAGTGCATGCGCCCTTACCATGCATTCTGTAGTGTCTGCGATGAGTTCTCTTGATGGTAGGGAGTACTTCATACCCTCATGTCCCATAGCTAGGCCATCACATACACCAATGGTATTAAACTCCATAGGTGTGCCTCCTGCCATAAGAATTCCTTCTTTAACTGCTGCCGCGATTGTTTTTAAATGTATATGTCCGGGGACTATCTCATTAAATGAGTTTACCACACC
The DNA here is from genome assembly GCA_023443025.1 of Bacillota bacterium. Classification (GTDB taxonomy): domain Bacteria; phylum Bacillota; class Clostridia; order Tissierellales; family Peptoniphilaceae; genus Microaceticoccus. The sequence continues at coordinate 28,179 of JAEZWM010000019.1, read as the reverse complement.
TATTAAGGGTCTTCTCATCTGCTCATCATCATAGCCCATCGCCTTCATTAGAGCACGTTTTGGACTACTGGAGATATCCCTTAGTTTTAATCCGTCTTTTCCTAAATTATCTTTGTTCATCTTGCCAGCTCATCTTTGCCCTTAAATCTTTACCAACTTTTTCTACAAGAAGTTGAGATTCTTTTTCTCTTCTGTCGGTAAAGGTAGGTCTTCCCTTCTCATTTTCTTCTATCCAGTTTTTAGCAAACTCTCCGCTTTGAATTTCACTAAGAACTTTTTTCATTTCTTTTTTAGTTTCTTCAGTTATGATTCTATCTCCAACTGCGTAGTCACCGTATTCTGCTGTATCACTTATTGAATATCTCATATAAGATAAGCCGCCTTTTACAACTAAATCGATAATAAGTTTCATTTCATGAACGCATTCGAAATATGCAGATTCAGGTTGATATCCCGCTTCTACTAGGGTATCAAAACCAGCTTTCATAAGGGCAGTTACACCACCACAAAGTACCGCTTGTTCTCCAAATAAATCTGTTTCCGTTTCTTCTTTGAATGTGGTCTCAAGTATACCTGCTCTTGCTCCACCGATTCCTGCTGCATAAGCAAGTGCGATATCTTTTGCATTTTCAGTAGCATCTTGATAAACAGCTACTAAGCATGGAACCCCTTTTCCTTCTAAGTACTGACTTCTTACTGTATGTCCCGGACCTTTTGGTGCAATCATAATTACATTTACATTTTGTGGAGGAACTATTTGTTTAAAATGGATATTAAATCCATGAGCAAATGCTAGAGTCATTCCTTCTCTTAAATTTGGTTCTACTTTCTCTTTGTAGAGTTTTGCCATTTTTTCATCATTCACCAGCATAATTACAATGTCAGCTTTTCTAACTGCATCATCCGAGTTTAGAACTTCAAACCCATCTTCCCTAGCCTTCTCTGCTGATGATGACCCTTCGTAAAGTCCAATAACAACATTTACCCCGCTATCCCTTAAATTTAAAGCATGTGCATGCCCTTGTGAGCCGTATCCAATTACCGCTACGGTCTTGCCTTCTAATAATAGTTCGTTACAGTCCTTCTCATAATACATTTTTGCCATTTTAAAACTCCTCCTCTAATTTATCTACGTAATTTGCACTTAGTTGGTTCTGATCATCCTTAGACAAGGATAGGGAACCTGATCTACATAACTCTAGTATACCAAATGGTATACATTTTCGTATAAATTCATTAATCTTTTCGCTACTTCCAGTCATATCAACGATGATAAAACCCTTGCCTAAATCCATGACCTTTGCACCATAAATATTTAATAGGGCTGCCATGTCAGAGTTTCCTTCACCGCTTGTCTTTAGTTTAATAAGTAGATGTTCAACTGATACAGCATTCTCCTCTTCAATGATAGTAGCCATTTTAACATCATGTAGTTTATTTAATTGTTTAACAACCTGAGTTTTGACATATTCATTACCATTTGAAACAATTGTCATCCTTGAATACCTAGGATCCTCAGTTTCTCCAACAGTAAGCGAATCGATATTGTAACCTCTTTTGTTGTATAGTCCGGCAATCCTATTAAGTACTCCATAATGGTTGTTTACGATTAGTCCAATAATAAATTTTTCTGACATAATATCACTCCTTAATCCACTACCAAGTCTTTAAAAGATCCACCTGCCGGTATCATTGGCAATACTAACTCGTCAATGTCTATCATACACTCGATCACAAATGGTCCATCCTTTGGAATCCCATCCGTTAATAGATCAGTTAATTCTTCCATGCTTGTGATTCTAGCACCACCGGCTCCAAAAGCTTTTGCAAGAGCAACAAAATCCGTTCCTCTATCAAGAGTAGTCGATGAAAACCTGCTTTCATAAAACATATTTTGCCACTGCCTTACCATTCCAAGTGTATTATTGTTAAATAGAACTATCATAATAGGAAGCTTCTGAGATACAGCTGTAGCAAGTTCATTGAGGTTCATACCAAAACTTCCATCACCGGTAAAAAGTATAGTCCTCTTTCTATCATTTGCTATACAGCCACCAATCGCCGCACCCATTCCATAACCCATAGTACCAAGCCCGCCGGAAGTAAGAAGTGTTCTTGGTTTTCTAAATCTATAGTGCTGCATAGTCCACATTTGGTGTTGTCCAACATCGGTTGCCACAACGGTTTCCGGTTTAACAAAATTATTTACCATTCTTATGATATTTCTAGGAACAAAACCTCCAACTTTTCTAGGGGTATCGTCAATCTCTTTTTGTTTTATTAATTTTTCTACCCAGCTTTTATGTTCGAAATTAGGAAGCTTGTTTATCAGTTCCTCAACAATCTGATTAGCATCTCCACATAATTCTACAATTCCGGGAATATTCTTTCCAAACTCAGCCTCGTCTATATCTATGTGAATGATCTTACAGTTTTTCCTATACTCATCAACATTGCCGGTTGCTCTGTCACTAAACCTTACACCGATTCCAATCAGTAAGTCTGCTTCAGCTTGAGCAATTATCGAAGCAAGTCTGCCATGCATCCCGGTCATTCCCATATTAAGTTTATAGGAACCGGGTACTGCAGTGAGCCCCATCATACTTAAACCAACAGGAGCATCGAGTTTTTGTGAGAGTTTTACAATATTGTCTCCCATATCAGAAGCTATTGCACCACCACCGCAGTAAATATATGGTCTTTTGCTGTTTTTGATTAATTCAGTCGCTTCTTCTAAATTATAATTGTTACGTTTTTTCTTTTTCTTATACTCAGAAGAACCTTTATATTCACACATAGCTTGCTGAGTGCTTTTTGGAATATCTATAAGTACAGGCCCTTTCCTTCCGGAGTTTGCAAGCTCAAACGCTTCAGTAATTATATTTTCTAGCTCACATACATCTCTTGCAATATAGCTGTGTTTCACAATGGGAAGTGTTATTCCAACTATATCTACCTCTTGAAAACTGTCTTTACCCAGCATTGATTCTGCAACGTTTCCGGTTATTGCAACCATGGGAACAGAGTCCAGATAAGCGTTAGCAATACCGGTTACCAGATTCGTAGCTCCGGGACCACTTGTAGCAATTACCACTCCAGTTTTGCCTGTAACCCTTGCATACCCATCAGCAGCATGGCTGGCACCTTGTTCGTGAGCAGTAATTACATGGTCTATCCTGTCAGAGCATTTATATAACTCATCATAAATATCTAAAACCGCTCCTCCCGGAAACCCAAAGACAGTCGTAGCGCCATGTCTAATAAGCTCCTCAACTAAAATCCTAGCTCCTTTTAATATCATAATCTCCTCCTAAACAAAAAGACCCTACAGCGTTAGCTGTAAGGTCTAGATATACTAATCCTATCCCTCAATTCCAGCGCAACGCCAATAAGCACTATCAATAATGATAATGCTAATCAGGACGACTATAATAATCATTGCGCTGGTTAGAGTTGTCATTTTAGTTTCTCCTTAATTCTGAATATATATTGTAATTTACCATATAAATATAAGCTTGTCAATAGAATTTCAAATCTTTTTATTGCTTTTATATATAAATCAATCAACGAATTTAAAAAATGATGAGAAAAATGATTTTAACTCTTAATTATTCAATCGGTCCGGTCCACTTATTCAGTGATCCTAGATGATACAAATTAGTATAACCTTCTTGAAGAATAGTCTTTTCAAAAGAAGAAGCTCTTGCTCCACTTCTACAATAAACTATAATAGGGCTATTTCTATCCTTTGGCAGCATTGGAATAAAATCACTACTTCCAATAGGGATATTGATGCTTCCCGGAATATGTCCTTCATCAAACTCTCTTTTACTTCTAACATCAACTATAGTAGCACCTGCCTCCTGCATAGCTTTTGCCTCATCACCGCCGATTTGTTTAACATTTTTAGGTTTACGATATGCAAAAAACAAATATAATGCTATACCAATCAAAATTATTCCAAAGTATCTCATAACTTTCTCCTTATTTTATCTTTAGAGATTTGATACCCATTATCAGATAAATAAAGCAAGGGATTTTGGAATATATGAATTAGGAATAGAAAGAGATAGAAATAGAAAAATCCAGAAGTAATATAAGACAATAAAAAAACACCCTCGATATCAAGGATGCTTTTATAATGGTGCGGGAAAGAGGACTTGAACCCCCACGTCAATGACACTAGATCCTAAGTCTAGCGCGTCTGCCAATTCCGCCATTCCCGCATATATGGGGTGGATGATGGGATTTGAACCCACGACCTCCAGAGCCACAATCTGGCGCCCTAACCAACTAGGCCACACCCACCGTGCAGTTATGTGCTGCGATTATAAATTATATCAAAATCTTTTATATCTGTCAAATAGATTTTACATAAAATATAATAAGCTCTAACATAAGTATGATTGGGCACAACCCAAAGGTTACATTATTATTATATACATTTTTTCATATGAGTCAAGCTTTTTTTTAACATAAAGTTTAAATACTTGAAATATATACCTTTATTCATTAAAAACTTATCTTAAATCTATATTTTGGAAAGTACTAAACGTATGCTATAATCATATGATAGCGGTTGAAAGTAAAACTGTATTAAAGTGTTTTATTGAGGGAAAAATGAATAATTTAATTGAGTTTAACAATCTAAAACTGAATATGGAAGAAGTTCTTATGATTCTTGGCTATTTCGGGAGTTCAAGCACTGATTATGAAGCTGAAATTAAGTCAGCCTATGATGAAGTTATGAAGATTTCTAATGTTTCATATGTGTATCAGGTACTACCTTTAAATAATATGAAGCTCGGTCAGACTAATATAAGCATCGACTCTCCGGATCTTGTAAAACTGCTCAGAGGATGCAAAAGCTGTATAATTTCAGCACAGACCCTTGGTGTAAGTATCGATAATTACTTAAGGAAAACCGGAATTATGGATTTGGCTAAGGAAGTTGTTTTAGATGCTGTAGCTAGTTCATATATTGAAGCGGTTTCTCAGAAGATATATGATGAACTTCAATCTACTTATCTTAATGAAGGGTATTTTTTTACCGAAAGATTCTCTCCAGGATATGGACAGGTGCCGATATCTCTTAATTTAGAGTTTTCAAATATACTGAATGCTGAAAGACGAATAGGATTAAAGGTTGCCGGCTCCGGTCTAATGATTCCTAGAAAATCAGTTGTCGCCATATGGGGCGTAAGTGATACTCCTGTAATAGATTCCATAGATAGATGTTCGGATTGTAAACTTAGATTTGATTGTAAGATTAGAGAAAGTGGTGAGTTTTGTGCTAGAAAAAAATAAATTTATCATACTTGATGGGGCAATGGGAACTATGCTTCAAGGTTTAAACTTAGATCCTGACATAAGACCTGAAGTACATAATATTATCAATTCCAATGAAATCATCGAGATTCATAAAAAATATATAAATGCAGGTTCAGATATAGTTTATACAAACACTTTTGGTGCCAATAGGTTTAAACTCGAGGGTTCAGGCTACACGACAGAGGATATTGTAAGTGCAGGAGTTAAAAATGCAAAGCTTGCTGCCCATGGAACTTGTGCATTAGTAGCACTGGATATCGGTCCACTGGGAGAAATGATGGAACCTAGCGGTCCTCTTAAATTCGAAGAAGCTTACGAAGCATTTAAAGAAATAGTGTTATGTGGTTCTAAGAGTGGAGCGGATTTGATAGTTATAGAAACTATGACCGATCTTTATGAGCTAAAGGCAGCAATACTGGCATGTAAAGAAAACTCAAATATTCCTATTATTACGACAATGACTTTTGAGCCTAATGGCAGAACTTTTACAGGAGTATCACCTGCATGTTTTGCGGTGTTGGCAGAAAGATTAGGCGTGTATGCTTTGGGAGTTAATTGCTCATTAGGCCCTATAGAGCTATATCCTATAGTTGAAGAGATTTCAAAATATACGAATATCCCACTTGTAGTTAAAGCTAATGCAGGACTACCCGACCCTGTTACCGGGAAATACAGTTTGACAAAAGATATTTTTGCAAGTGCTATGAAAAAGCTTGCAACTCTTGGAGTAAAAGTATTTGGTGGATGTTGCGGAACCAATCCTGATTATATTGTAGGATTAGTAGATGCTCTAGACGGAATAAACTATAGCACGAATAACAATATACCTTTTTCATTTGTTTCCTCTGCAACAAAATCTCTACTTTTAGACGATATAAATGTTGTTGGTGAGAGAATTAATCCAACCGGCAAAAAAGAGATTCAAAATTCACTTATAAGTAAAGATCTAAGCTATATACTTAAAGAAGCTGCACTTCAGGTGGAAAGCGGAGCCGCGATTTTAGATATAAACGCAGGCTTTCCGGAAGTAGATGAAGTTGAGATGCTTCCTCTGGTAATAAAAGAGGTCCAGAGCATTACTGATTGTCCTATCCAAATAGATTCATCCAATTATAAAGCATTAGAAGCCGCTTTAAGAGCATATAATGGATGTCCCATCATAAACTCTGTAAATGGTACTGAAGAATCTATGTCAGCTGTGTTACCGCTTGCAGTCAAGTATGGTGCCTCTCTGGTGGTTTTAACATTGGATGAAGAAGGAATACCTAAAACAAGCGAAAAGAGAGTTGAAATTGCTGAAAAGGTAATAAATAGAGCTGCAGAATATGGAATAGGAGCTGAGAGGCTATTTATCGATGCCCTAACCCTTACAGCCAGTGCAGAGCAAGGTGCGGTTAAAGAAACTCTAGATGCAATGAGAGTTCTAAAAGAAAGATTTGGTGTTAAACTCATACTGGGCGTATCAAATATTTCTTTTGGACTTCCAAACAGAGACCTCTTGAACAGAACCTTTATGAATATGGCTCTAGAAAACGGTCTTGATCTACCTATAATAGATCCTTTAAAAAAAGAAATGATGTATACGATAGACGCTTTTAGAGTTTTAAGGGGTCTAGATATTGATTCAAGGCAGTATATACAGAATCACACAGGATATAGTGCTGAATCCAAAATTCAGATAAGTACCGATGAAGATATTTTTTCATCGATATCGAAAGGTTTAAAGAGCGAAACTGAATCTTTGACTTTAGAGCTTTTAAACGATCATACTGAAATGGAAATTATAGAGAATTTTCTAATTCCTGCACTGGATAAAGTCGGCGAAGAATATGAAACAGGTAAAATTTATCTCCCCCAACTTATAAGGTCTGCCAATGCCTCTCAGGTCGCTTTTGATCTTTTGAAAAAAAGACTGGCTGAATCTTCGGAAGATAAAATTTCTAAAGGAAAAATTTTGATTGCAACAGTCAAGGGCGACATACACGATATCGGTAAAAATATCGTGAAGGTAATACTCGAGAATTATGGATACGATATAATCGATTTAGGAAGAGATGTAGATCCTGAAAGTATCGTGGATGGGGTACTTAGAGAAAAAATTGAACTGGTCGGACTTAGCGCTCTAATGACCACCTCTCTTGACTCTATGAAAAACACTATAGCAATGGTCAAAAAAGCCTCCCCAAAAACTAAAGTCATGGTTGGAGGAGCTGTTTTAACCAAAGAATATGCAATAAAAATCGGAGCGGAGTTCTATGCCGTAGATGCAAGAGCAAGCGTTGAAATTGCAAGATCAGTTTTTAAATAGGTTGGTGAAATATGAAAAATATATTAATTTTTGATGGTGCAATGGGCACTTATTATAGAAACATTTCGAATAACCCACTTCCTGAATGTGAAATGGCTAATCTTTTTGATCGTGATAAAGTACTTAAAATCCATAGAGAATATATAGACGCAGGCGCCAATTGTATAAAAACAAATACTTTTGGCGCAAACTCAGCTGCACTTTCTGCAATGCCTGATGTTATTGAAAAAGTAATAACAGCAGCTTGTGAACTGGCTACCGAAGCGGTTGACGGGAGAGATATAAAGATATTTGCAGATATTGGTCCCATATTAGGAGAACATGCGGAAGATATTTTAAGTGAATACAAATCCATAATAGATATTTTTATAGAAAATAAAATATATAATTTTTTATTTGAAACATTTTCCGCTCCTGATTATCTGGTTGAATTATCGGATTATATTAAATCGAAAAATCGTGAAGCATTTATAATTACTTCATTCGCAATAGGCCCCGATGGTTATACAAGATCAAGTTATAATGGAGAGGCTCTGATTACTGAGATGGCAAGTGCAGATATCGATGCTGTCGGTTTTAACTGTATTTCCGGTCCATACCATCTGTTAGAATATGTAAAAACAATAAAACTTCCGGATAAATTCCTCTCGATAATGCCGAATGCCGGCTATCCTACAGTAGTTGGTAATAGGACATACTATGCCGATAACTCATCCTATTTCGCAAATGCCACATCAGAATTTATCGATATTGGTTTTTCTATACTTGGAGGCTGCTGCGGAACAACTCCAGAGCATATTGAAAAACTAGTAGAAGCGACTAAAAACAGAAAAGAAAGTGTAAGTACTGCACGTCCCAGAAAAACAATCAGACTTCAAACTGAACCAAGCGAAAATTTATTTTATAAAAAACTTACTTCCGGTCAAAAAGTGATTGCAGTTGAATATGATCCACCTGCATCATGCGATATAAAAAATTATATGGCAAATGTAAAAAAGCTAAAATCGGTAGGTGTTGACGCTATAACCATTGCAGATTGTCCTGTTGGCAGAGCTAGGATTGATAGTTCTCTAATGGCTTTTAAGATCAAAAATGAAATGGATATAGACCCCATAGTCCATTTGACTTGTAGAGACAGAAATCTAAACGCAACTAAAGCTCTTCTACTAGGTTTAAATGTTGAGAACATTTTAAATTTAATCTTAGTTACAGGAGACCCCATTCCAAGTGCACAAAGAGATGAAATTAAATCTGTTTTTAATTTTAATTCAGCTCTTCTAACTAAATATATAAACGAACTCAATGAAGATATCTTTACAAATAAAATGATAACTTCCGGAGCATTAAATATAAATGCAATAAACTTTGAACATGAATTAAGAAAAGCTCAAAATAAAGAAGAAATGGGAACGAAAGTATTTTTTACCCAGCCTGTCGCCTCTCAACCAGCAATTGACAATCTAATACTCGCAAGGGAGACTTTGAATGCGCATATAATGGGAGGAATCATACCCATCGTTAGCCATAAGAACGCAGTCTTTATGAATGAGGAGATTTCCGGAATAATTGTTGACAATTCGATTATAGGTAAGTATGAAAGTGTAAGCGATGAAGTCGCATCCAAGATGGCAGTAGATCTATCTCTTGATTTTATAGACAAAATCTCAAGCCTAGTAGATGGATACTATATAATAACACCTTTTAATAGAGTGGATATAGTAGAAAATATTGTAAGACAAATGAATACGGGAAAAAAATAAAAATGGAGCAAATCGCTCCATTTTTTCATCCTAAATAATATGCAATTCCTATAAACATACTAGCTGATGCGGCAAGTATAAAAAGATGCCAGATTGCATGATTAAATTTAATTTTTCTATTTCTGTAAAAATAAACTCCTACTGAATACAGGATTCCTCCTAAGCAAATATATAAGAAAAAGCTCCATCCCAGCTGTTTTACAATACTGCCGGCAATAATTAAAGACATCCATCCCATCGCCAAGTATAGAAAAATTGAAAACTTTTCCGCCCCTTTTAAATTAGTCTTTTTAAAAGAAACTATTTTTATTATTATTCCAAGAATTGCTATAGTCCAAACAACTCCAAGCATTATCGAACTTAACAGTCCATTTAAACCCAATAATAGGATTGGCGTGTAAGTTCCGGCTATGCATATAAAAATAGCGCAGTGGTCAACGAGCCTTAAATGCTTCTTTGCTTTTAAGTTGGTTATCGAATGGTATAATGTCGATGACAAAAACATTGCAGTAAGACAAACCATGTAAACTGAAAATGCTATTATCTTCAGTGAATTTCCTGCTTTAGCTGCATTTATCAGGATTGGTATAGTGAATCCTATAGTTAACAAAACACCTAAACCATGTGTAATTGCATTCATTATTTCTTCTTTAATAGTATATAATGCATTATTCATCAATCCACCTCATTACATAATAGCTTTAGGTTAATATCCAGTTCATGCTTTGCATAAATAGCTTTAACTACGCTATTGATAAGTACTACGGAGCTTTCTGTTACAATTTCCTCTTTTACAGAACCACTTCTTTTGAACATCCCTTTTGTTTCAATAGACTTAGAAAAAACTTCATAAAGAGATTCGACTTCAATATTTTGTTCTAATTTTTTCATAATAATCTGAATCTCTTTTATGGTTAAAACCGACTTCATGAGTGAAATCATCATTAAGCAGGCTATTTGTTCACGATCATATTTTTTCTTCCTTGGTTTTTCTACAATTCCTTGCTTTACATAATTATTTACCATACTTGAAGTCATAATCTGATCTTCATTTTTAATAAATTCGGACTCATTTATAATAGTTAAAAGCTGATCACTGTATACTCCAAAATCAGGAATTTGATCCCAGTCTTGCATAGATATTTCAAATGTCATCTGTTTTTAATTGTCCTTTCATCTAGTTTTCATAACTAGATTGTATCAACTTCTGAATCATTTGTCAACTAGTAGTTTCATTACGGAATTTATTCGTTGTATGCCGATTCTTTCCTTCTTATCTGTTCATGGAACCTATTTATATATTCTTCTATACTTTTAAAATTAGCAATCCTTTCAAGCCTATCATCTTCGGGGAAGTACATCTTTGAAACAGCTCCCATTCCGATTCCAATTATGGTTTGAGCTTCTTCCATGCTAATAATATTATAAATGCATTCAAGACCAGGTTTTGAATATCCTATGTTTTCATAATTTCCTAGTATGTTTTTTTGTCTATAAAGATAGTATGGTTCATAACCATTATTCTTAGCAAACTCCTCTGCAATATCCAGCATATTCCTTATAGTTTCTTGTTCTTTAAGTTCAAGTTCACCTTTACGTGCTAATTCTGATCCTTTTTTAAGTGACAATGTATGAATAGTTAAATTTTCAGGGTCAAGTTTGCCTATCTTCTGAAGTGTAGTTTTTAAATCCTCTTCATCTTCACCGGGAAGTCCTATTATTAAATCCATGTTTATAATTTGAATACCTAAGCGATTTGCTAAATTGTATGCTTCTAAAACGTCATTTTCAGTATGCTCTCTACCAATTCGTTTAAGCGTCTCATCTACTAGCGATTGAGGATTTATACTGATTCTGTTTACTCCATTAGATGCTAGCATCCTAATCAGAGGAGTAGTAATAGTATCCGCTCTTCCACATTCAACTGTAAACTCTCCACTTATAGGCTCTCCAAAGGTCTGTTTAATAGTCTGAATTATTCTTTGAAGTTCCTTGACGGGTATGGATGATGGGGTTCCCCCACCAATGTAAACTGTGCTCAACCTTCTAGCCTTAACTAAGAATTTAGTCATTTGGATTTCTTCTATTACTTTGTCAACATACTCAGGTACATATTCTCTGTACCTTTCAAATAGCACCGTAGGAAACGAACAGTACACACATCTTGTCGGACAAAAAGGAATATTAACATAGAGTGAAAAGCTGTCAGGATCAAAATCCAAGTATTCACTTTGCCTTTGTGCAATATCAAACATCAAATTTGCATTTTTCTCACTAACTCTAAAGAGTTTAGTAAAACAGTTTAGCTGTTCTTGAGGTTCCAGTCCACTTTTTAATATATTATGGGCAACCTTAACAGGCCTTATACCCGTCATAATCCCCCAAGGCATATGCTTATTTGTATAAGAGGATAATGCTTCGTAAATGGCTGATTTTATAATCTTTACCTCAGGATTTGTTAAATGTTTCAAGCATTTAAATTCAGCAATACTTAGCTCAACGGATGAGATTTCATCCCTATTTTCATATAGTTTGGCAGATGCTATACGTGATTTTTCATCGTATATAGAGTCTATAACCAAGCCATGAAAACTTCCTCTTTGCTCTCTAATAATATTGATAGGCCTATCCGGAAAAAATACTCTTACGAGTTCAAATACATCATGTTCATAATGATGACCTATAAGCCTTATATTAATCATTTAAATCACCAATCAATCCATATTTTTCTGCTGCTTTTTCCCAGTAAATTTCTGGAATAATCTCAGTTTCGTAACCATCGGCTCTTGCGAGACTAAAAGCAGCTTTTAGTAAATACATTGTAACGGGTTTACCTGTTACAATATTTCTATAAATCGCCCTTGTAAAATATCCGCCAATCTCAAAAAGATTTGTTTCTAAAAATATGTCGTATAACTTTTTATAATCATATTTAAAAGATTTAAAATCAGCAGTTATATCCACGCCATTTATTTCCAGTATTGCATAGTTACCGGATTTCCCCTCTCCTAAAGCCACCCCTACTGATCCGGGGTTAATAATACTATATCCATGTGCTTTAAAAATCCCTTGGACATGAGTATGTCCGCAAACAATATTATTCTTTACCTCTTTAAGCCACTCAGGGGTCTCAGGCTTATGAAAGTGAAGTAATTCTATATTACTGCCGGGTGAACCATGACAATATAAGGCTTCTATACCGTCTAACGTAAGCGGCATATTGTTGAACCATTTTAATATATCTTCATTTATATTGTCATAGGTATATTTTATTGAACCTCTTCCGGAAGGAGAAGACCAATCAGGTTTATTAAAATAATAATCTAAAAGATAGTCTTCTCTATTACCCCTAATAAAGTAACAATCATACTCACGCTGCATAGCATCTAAAATCTCAATTGTCTTCATGGGATAAGGACAATCCGTTAGATAATCACCTAAAAAAATTATCCCATGAACGAATTCTTTTTTTAATTCTTCATAAAGCACTTCCAGAGCAATGTAATTGCTGTGAATATCACTTATTAGTGCAATGCGTTTACCGGCTCTAATCATTGCTAATTTTTCACTTCTTCAAAAAATCTTATCAAAGCTTCAACATCTTCGTCCTTGGTCCCCCACGAAGTGACAAATCTTACTACTTTATCACCATTAGGAAGCATGATGATTTCAAATAGATAGTTTTTCTTTAATTCTTCTATTGTTTGATCGGATACTTTAACAAATATTTGGTTAGTATACTGCTCTTCATACAGCTCAACCCCTGTTTTTACTATTCCATCTGCCAGCTTATTCGCCATTGAATTTGCATGTTTTCCAAGTTTATAGAATAGACCATCTTTAAATAGCTCTTCGAACTGTATACCCATTACAAAGCCTTTAGCTAGCATCGCTCCTCTTTGTTTATACATATATCTGAAACCAGGTTTGAGTTCATCATTTACAATAACTAATGCCTCTCCCATTAACAGTCCGTTTTTTGTTCCCCCAATAAAAAACGCATCGCAGTACTTAGCAATATCAGATAGTTTAATATCATTTCTATCAGCAGTAAGCGCCATCGCAAGACGAGCACCATCCATATATAGATAAAGTCCATACTCTTTACATTTATCGCTAAGACTTTGAAGCTCGCCTAAAGTATAAATAGTTCCGGTCTCAGTTGCATTTGTAATATAGACCATCTTCGGCTGAGTTTTTGCCTCTGATCGGTATACCTTCATTACATCGTCGATACGTGATGGAAGTAGTTTACCATTAACACCCTTCACTTCTACAATCTTGTGTCCTGTTGCTTCTATTGCACCAGTTTCGTTATCAAGTATATGTGCTGTCTCAACAGCAATAATCGATTGATACGGTTTTAGAAATGCAGTAGATGCAAGTAGATTTGTCTGCGTTCCACCTGATATGAAGTGTATATCGGCACTGCTTAGGCTCATTTCCTTTTCAATAAGCCGAGCAGCATTCATGCAGTGTAGATCGATACCATAACCCGGATTTATGTCATAATTATGACTATTCAATGCTTCTATTACTTTTTCATGTGCTCCTTGGCTATAATCATTTCTAAAATTATACATGGTTATCCTCTATTTATAACTTTTCTATTATTATCTCATTAATAACTACATCATCGAGTGGTTTATCCATTGGATCTCTTTCTACAGCAGATATTGAATCTACTACATCCATGCCCTCATATACCTGACCAAATACCGTATGTCTAAAGTCTAGCCAATAAGCTCCGCCAAGCTTTTCATAGGTATCTATGATATCATCATGATATCCGCCATCAGCGCCTACCTCTCTCATTTGAGCTAAGCCTTCTTCAGGTACCGAATCCATTTGCACTATAAAAAATTGACTACCATTTGTATCCGGTCCGGAGTTTGCCATTGAAAGTGCCCCTCTAAAATTTCTGTAATCAACATCGAACTCATCGTCAAACGGTCTACCATAGATAGACTGTCCACCTCTACCGGTACCCGTTGGATCTCCTCCTTGTATCATAAAGTTTGGAATTACTCGATGGAAAATCACTCCGTTATAGTATCCTTCCTCACTAAGTTTAACAAAATTATCCACCGTAAGTGGTGCAGCATTAGGGAATAATCTAAGTTTAATATCTCCCATCCCTGTTTTTATTGTTGCTACTAAGTCCCCTGATTTAGGTTGTCTCAATTGATCTAAAGTCATGTTTTATCTCCTCTCGGGTGATTATTTTTTTAAAAAGTCTTACTTATAATATATACCCAAATTCTATTTAGATATAGAAAAAGCACTACTTTTAAGTAATGCTTTTATAATAGTATTTCATCAAGTCTTCTTCCTGTTGCTCCCTTTAGTCCAAGATCCATTGCTTTAGAGATTGTAGGTGCTATATCCACAAGATTTGCATCATCTATACAAATATTTTTAAAATCCGGACCCACGGCAAAAAACACTGCTGAATAGTCAGGTTTGTCAGGACTGTACCCATGTGTTGCTTTGTGATGTGGAAGGGAATTATCTACAATTTCCCCATGTATATCTTGTATAAAATAGTATCCGCTCAATGCTTCGAGCATAAAGGCACATTCAGGATCAGCTCCAAGGCTTTCCGCTTCGTTAGCAGTGTATACTCTTTCAACTCCACCATAAGTTTCGATAAATTCATCAATATCTTCCCTAAGTTTTAGGAGAGTCTTACGGTCTTTGTTCTTTGAATAGATATAACAAGATCCTCCGGCTTCATGCATGATGGCATCGTATTTGTTAATCTTACCACCTTTTAATTTCAAGTACCCCTTTTCAAGTAAAAACTTGTTGAGTCTTAAACCGGTTTTCAAGTCGATATGAGAATGATCACTTAGTACAATTAAATTAGTATTTACCAATTCATTTTTTGATTTTAATAACTCTATTATATTTATGATTCTCTGATCGTATGTTTTAATAGCTTCTTCTATTTTTTCTGAATGAATACCATAATTATGCTTGAATTCGTCTACTGCAATAAAATGAGCAGTCATCATATCAGGACTATAGCTTTTTATTATGTCATGAAAGCATGCTTCAATAAAGTTATCTAATTCCGGTTGAGATAATCCCTTTCGTAAATGACCATACTTTTTATCTAATTTATAAATGAGCAAAGGATTACTGTTTAATAGAGATACCAAAACCTGGTTATGCCATGGTCTATGCGGTATGATTTCCGCAATATTATAATCTATATTTGCCTTTGCGGAAACAGGCCATAGCACAGCACCCGTTTTTAGACCTTTACGTTTTGCGGCCTTGTATAGGGTATCTCCTTCTATGTTTTTTTCATACCAATACCAATCCATTTTGTCTTTGGATGGCTGTAATAAAAGGTTATTTACTACTCCATGATCCCTGGGATATCTACCGGTGATAATGCTTGAATGGCATGCATAAGTTAATGAAGGGTAAACTGATTTTACTCTCCTGATATAAGATCCATTTTCTATTAAATATCTAAAACCTGGTAATTGTTCAAAAATTTTTGAGTCTATGTCGCCTAGTGCATCAAGCGACATTATTATCAGTTTTTTTCTCATGACATCTCCGATTATTTAGTCTTGATCAGTTAAAATCATTGGACCATCTTTAGTAATTGCAATTGTGTGTTCAAATTGGCATGATAATGATCCATCTTTTGTTCTAGCAGTCCATCCATTGGCATCAAGTTTAGATCTCCAATCGCCTGCGTTAATCATAGGTTCTATTGTAAATACCATCCCTTCAGTGATTCTGGGTCCTCTAACAGGTGTCGCGTAGTGAAGTACTTGCGGATCCTCGTGTATACTAGTGCCAATTCCATGACCCACAAAGTCTTTAACAACGGAAAAACCGGCAGCGTGTGCAACTTCTTCAATTGCTCTACCGATATCACCTATCCTATTGCCTATAATGGACTGCTCTATCCCTTTATATAGGCATTCTTTGGTAGTATCATATAGCTTTATAACATCAGCGCTTGCTTCTCCGACTATATAGGACCATGCAGAGTCAGCAAGATAACCGTTAAGGTTAACAACCATGTCCACGGTTACTAGGTCGCCGTCTTTCAATATTATATTGTCTAGAGGAAATCCATGGCAGATTTCATCGTTGACAGATGTACAGGTCGCAAAGGGATATCCCTTGTATCCTTTTTGCTTCGGAGTTCCCCCTGCACTTAGGATTATTTCTTCAGCAACTTCATCGATATGCTTTGTTGATATCCCCGGTTTTATTATTTCTTTAAGCGTTTTATGGACCCCGGCCACTATTTCACCGGCATCCTTCATCTTCTGAATTTCTTCAGGAGTTTTAATTATTATCATTAAGTTCTCCTTAAACTAAATTGTGGTCTCTCCGATATAGTCGAAATCACCATCTACTTTAGTAACATTTAGTTCCCATTTTGGATTCATTCCAATTGTTTTAGCTAGTTCGTTGTAATAGAAAATGATAATTCCTACATCTACAAAGTCATTCACATTCTTTGGATCAGCTACATAAAGTTTGACTTTATTATCATCTATAACGAATCTCCAAGGTTGATTATTATATGATGATGGAGCCATTCTTAAGTAATAGAAAAGATCGTCAAGCCCTAATTTTTCAAGCTCTGCAATGGTCATCTTATTGCCTAAATCACCGCTGAAAACATAGTCTTCGACACCCAGTCTGCTAGAGTAGGTAGATTGTCCTATGTTTAATTCTCTTGGCGGATAACCAACAGCAAGTACATATCTGATGCTTCCATCCGTGTATTCGAATATGTCTTTTAATTCATTGTCATCAACATCAAGTAATGTAACCCAACAAGAACCAAGGCCGATTGCCTTAAGTTGGCTGATCAGCTTTTCTAAATAATATGCTCCATAAATATAAGCATTTGGCTCTTCTTTAAGTATGTGCATTCCAATATATGCAGGTGCTTTAATCATAACTCCGGCATATCCGGCCTTACCATCAAGTCTTTTAGCAATCTCATCACCATTTAAGAATAATTTGTACTGAACATTTTCAGTCGAATCATTGATACTTGAGATAATATCACTTACTTGTGTAATAGAGCCACTATTTAACTTTTTGTTTTTAAAAGTTCTTATAGATTTTCTAGTTAGTAAAAAATCAGACATTAACATATTATCGCCTCCATAAATTAAATTATAAAAAATCAGTCATCTCTATTTTACTACATCTAGAGAATTTAAACAATGTATGAGGTTTTTGCCATATAGGATAAAAGTAACAAATACAAGTTTAGAGCCGGTATTCAGATTCAGCTTTGTGTTTTGATTCAACTAATATATCCTCGTAATAGCTATAAATCACATATGCCGGGTTCTAAACCCGGCATATGTGAAGTTTACTTTAGTACCTGCGATTGTTCTTAATCTCTTTTACAATTTCTTTGTATTTTCTATTATTATCGAAAGTATATCCTAAAATTATATTTGGATAGTTGTTGTATAGATAGTCAAATAATTCGCTAACACCTTCATTAACGACATTCTTATTTCCCTTTATCGGGAGATTTCTAAGTCTATTAAACTCTCTAATATAAAGTGACCTATTCACTACAAAGAAATAGTATCTTTGAATATGCTGATATACCCACAACGCATCTTTTAAATCTGCCATATGAAGTCCTCTGTGGGTACTTATAATAAAATCACCCAGAATATATATACCAATCGAAGGTATGGACATATCCGCGTCCCTTTCTATGGTATCTATTTCATAAATATCAGGGTATTGTTCTTGGAAAGCTGCTAAAACTTCTGCTTGATTTTTTCTTGTTCTACTTGTATAAACCCAAATTACAGCCCCTATTATAATTGGCACGATTCCTGAAATTGTGAGTTTTGTTCTTTCTGTTAAATATTCATGATTAGATAGTATAGTTTCGGTGTTAAGAGTTTTATAATCCTCATTAATCATCATACTGTTCAGCCTTGTTTTATAATCGTCCGGCATGGCAACAGTTTTAACGATTCTATTTTTCTTGTTTCCACTTAAAGCATCTTCCTTAATTAAATTACTTGCTTCTTGTGAATTGACTTCATACAAGTGAAGATTATTTTGTTCATCCCAAATAAGGAAGTAGTGATATTTACCTTGATTGGATGTTCCCATCGGTTCAGATATTTTTTCTATTTTAATATTCAAATACCTGTTTGGCTGAGTATAATCATACATACTTAATTCCGGACCACTTTTAAACAAATTAGTATATGCAAATGTAATTAAAAAAATACCGGTCAATATTAAAGTGATAGAAACAAGTGTCGATACTACTCTAGATAATAATCCTCTACTGCTAATATCATTATTCATAAAGCCCTCCTTAGTCAAAAATAATACCCACATTTAATAATTAGTAAACAATAAAAAAATCATTTTAAAGCACAAAATACTGTTAAAAATTTTGATTTAATCTCTAAAGTTAACAATCTTTCGAATTGATCTTTGAACTTGAATTATATAATAACCCGGTATTACAATTATATTTTAATCTCAACGGCTCATATGTTTTTAGATATATTTACTCCAGATGTGGTAGAATACTTCATGGAGGTATAAAATGAAATTAACCAAAGCTCAAATCGATGCATCCATGCACTTCGAAGGACCCGCATTGGTTCTTGCAGTGCCCGGAGCCGGTAAAACTACAGTACTATTAAAGAGAATCGAAAATTTAATAAATATATTTGGTGTCAAGCCTCATAATATCCTATCTATAACGTTTAGCAAATCGCAAGCAGTTGATATGGAAAAAAGATACAATGCTATCTATGAGAATAGTCCTCATCAGACCAGCCCTCATTTTTCTACTATTCATGCTTTTTCATACAGCATACTAAGAGCTTACAATAAAGAGCATAATAAAAATATAAATTTAATTGAAGGGAATTCTGACTATAATAAATACGCACTTATAAGAAGACTTTATTATCAGATAAACAAATCATTTATTGCAGATGATACTCTGGAGGAGTTTTTCACTGCTGTTACTTTTATTAAGAATTCCATGATCGATGAAAAAACATTTATTTCAAGTCATAAACCTCAGATAAAAAATTTTGAGTCCCTCTATAGGCTTTATGAAAGTACAAAAAATGAGAATAATATGATAGATTTTGACGATATGCTTACCCTCTCTTATGAGATTTTACTTTCAGATAGAAGTCTTCTTCGAAGGATAAGAAACAGGTATAAATTTATACAAGTAGATGAAGCACAAGATACTTCAAGAATTCAGCTAGAGATGATTAAACTGCTCGCAAGTCCCGATAATAACCTCTTTATGGTGGCAGATGACGACCAGTCAATCTATGGTTTTAGGGGGTCTGCTCCAGATGAATTACTTGCTTTTAAAAACACCTATCCTGAGGGAAGATTATTCTTTATGGAAGAAAACCATAGATCTTATAGAGATATAGTTTCTGTTTCCAATAGATTTATTCAAGACAATGTAAATAGATATAAAAAGACTATAACTACAAACAAAGAAAAACATAAGCCTATTAAACTGGTTACTTGCAAGGATTTAGAAACTGAACACAGATACTTAATTAAAAGCATCAAAGAAGAACAAGAGTCCGAGCCTAGTAACAGTATTGCGGTGCTTTTTAGAAATAATATTTCAAGTTTAAGTCTTATAGATACATTTACTAAAGCAGGAATTCGGTTTAACATTAGAGATAAAAGAAATTTCCTAGATCACTATGTAATAGAGGACATCCTAAATATACTTAAATTTGCACTTGATACTACGGACACAAGTTTGTATGAACAAATTTATTATAAATTAAATGCATATCTGAGGAAGGATTATCTCGGTCATTTAAACTATATGGATTCCTCTATGACGGTTTTTGATTCACTGTTAGAGATTCCATACCTTAAAGACTATCAAATCGATAGAATTCTTCAGTTAAAGCATGCTTTTGCTAGAATTCCTGAGCTTAATTTACCCAGAGCTATTGAATATGTAGAAACTACTATAGGTTATTCAATATATTTAAAGGAGAAGA
Organism: Bacillota bacterium; assembly: GCA_023443025.1. GTDB lineage: Bacteria > Bacillota > Clostridia > Tissierellales > Peptoniphilaceae > Microaceticoccus. Next base: position 7,741 of record JAEZWM010000019.1, on the reverse strand, counting down.
TAAAGAAATCAGGAACAGCCGGCTTTGCTCCGGATCTGGTATTAGAAGCTTTGAAGATGCTTGCTTCAGGTCTTGATGATGCTTATGATTTAGAAAACAAATTACAAGAGATAAAAGATTTAAGAACCTTTAATATTCCGGGTTCAGTAAATCTATCCACTATCCACTCTTCAAAGGGGCTAGAATATGATTCAGTATATATTGTTGATCTGGTAGAAGGGGAGTTTCCTTCAGATAAGTCAATAGACATAGACCCAAGAGGGATAGATCTGAGTTTGGAAGAAGAAAGAAGGCTTTTTTATGTTGCTATGACTAGAGCAAAAAAGAATTTAACTCTCTTGAGTCTTAAAGAAAGAAACAGAGAACCGGTAAGACCGTCTTCCTTTTTTAACAAACTTAAAAGAATGAAATAAGGCATTCAAAAAACTGAATGCCTTTTGTTTATTTATTTTCTATTTCCAAATTATCCACACACTGCTTTACTTTCTCTTGATCTAGTTCTTTTTGTTTGACATCTATATGTCTCTCTTTTTGAATTAACTCCCAATGGATTATTAAAGTTAAAAATATTCTAATAATTATCAATGCTCCAACCTCTATTATTTGAGAAGTGGACCTAACTATTAACGTCTTTAATATCTCCGCTGCAAGGAGTATCTCGAGCGCAGTGGATAATCCAGAACTTACGAGCACATCTTGTCCGGCTTGTTTAAAATCAAATTTTCTGACCACAGCTATTTGGTAAAATCCTTTAGCGACTGCAATTATAACAATAACTACTCCTAAAAATTCTATTATCATCGCCGCATAAGTCGTAAGTTCACCAAACATTTCATGTATTAATATTTTTATCACCTACGTTTTTCTACTTTATGTTGTTTTTTAAATCTAATTTATTTAAATGGATTTCCACATTCCGGACAGAATTTTGGTTCAGGTGTTCCATCCGGAGGAGTGTAGCCGCAATTTCTACAAGAATTTGTTACGATTTCAGGTTTTTTATGCCCACAATTAGTACAGAAATTCCCTTGATTTCCGGTGCCGCATTCCGGACAGAACCATCCGCCTTCCGGCTTAACATTAGCCTGTTTTTGTGACTCAACATCTGATCCTGCAGCCTTTTGTGCTTCTTCCGCTCTTCTGGCTTCATCCATTTTCATTTGTTCAGTATTTGAGGTTGAAAAGTTCCCCATAACATTTCCTGCTGCACCCATACCAAAGCCCATACCCATATAGGTTTGTCCTGCTCCGCCTTCGTTTGATCCGGCTGCTTCAAGTCCTCTAGCAATCGAGCCTTGAACATAGCCCTCTCTAACTCTGGCATCGCCAAGCATGGCTCCTTGGTTTCTCATGTTTATGAGTTTTTGCGATTCTTCGTCATAGGAGATACTTGCTAGACCAACACTTTGAACTTCCATTCCTCTTTGCTCTTTCCATTCATCATCAAGTACATCTCTCATCTTTTTACTTAATTCCATACTTTTGGAAGTTACATGAGAGATTCTTTCCCCGTCAACACTTAGCATATTGATAGCAGTTTGTAGAGCTTCTAGGAATTCAGATAGGTATTGCTCATTGACTTCGTCAATATCAACCTTTTTAGCATTTCTAGGAATTACTTCTCTAAAGAATAGTATAGGATCTGTAATTCTTATAGAGTAATTACCGTGAGCTCTTAAGAACAGCTCTGAATTATAGAAATTGTCAAAATAGTTGATTGCATTTCTAGTACCAAATTTAATACCCTTGATCTCTTGAGTATTAATATAGAACACTTCTTGTTTTGTTGGAGGAACTCCACCAAATTTAATCCTGTTGAATGACTCTCTAATCGCTGCTCCAAAATCTCCATTAAACATAGAAGGTGCAGACTTATTGTCTACTTTAAAGTATCCGGGTTCTGCAGTATAATCGATAATTTTCCCACCATCTACGAGTATCATAAATTGGTTTTGATTTACATGAATAACAGACCCATCAGATACTAAGTTAGATGTGCCTTTAACATTTGCTCCTCTTTTCGAGTCTCTTCTTACCGGAACTCCTGATGTAAATACCGTTTGAGCTCCCATATCGTCCGCTTCAATAACTTCTAGCCACTGATCCGCTAGACCTCCGCCAATTGCATCAGATGCAGCTTTTATTAATCCCATATCACACCTCTTTTTTCTTTATTGTTGGTTACATACTTTTCCTTAAGTATTTACCCAAGTATCGAGGTTTGTAATCTTATATATTTATTGTATTTTATAAATTTATATCCATGCTACCTGACCTGAACCCTTCCAAATCAAGTGTCGTATAGCTGTATCCATTTTTCTTCACAATTTCTATTATACTCTGTCTTTTTTCGATAGCTATATTTAAATCATCAGAATCCACTTCAAGTCTTATTAGATTGTCATACAGCCTGGCTCTAATATTTTTAAAGCCCAGATCTATAATCTCATTCTCGATATTTTCAAGCTTTTTAAAGTCATCTTCATTGAGATTCGTATCATAGGGCAGTCTTGTAGCCATGCAAGGAGATGAAGGTTTATTTGATACTCTTATATTAAACCGGTTTGCAAACTCTCTTACTTCAACCTTACTTATACCCAGTTCTAAAAGTGGGCTTATTATACCAAGTTCATCCAAAGCTTTGATGCCGGGTCTATATACTTTAATATCATCTGCATTTGTTCCGTCTATAATATGATTAAATCCTAACTTTTTTGATTCATTTATTATCGTAGTGAATATATGTCTTTTACATAGATAGCATCTATCCACAGGGTTGTTTTCAATCTCTACCGGGATTTTATCTTCTGAGATTATTAAATGTTTTATACCATATTCTTTTGCTAACTCGCTGGATTCTACTATGTCTTTTGCTTTCATTAGTGGGTTTTCAAATGTAAGGGCAACTATTTTCTCTGTTTTAATTTTGGATACCAAATAAAGTAAAAGTGTAGAGTCAATTCCTCCAGAAAAAGCCAAAACTATTCCTTCACTCGCAAGTTCTTTAAGCCTTTTTTCCAGTTTGCTTAGTTTATCCATATATCCTCCATGAGTAAATAAAAAGTGCAGTATTACCTGCACTTTATTATTATTTTGAATTTAAATATGCACTTCTTCCTATTTCGTAAAGATTTTCTCCTTTTGAGTCGATCGTTACAGTTACAGGGAAGTCTTCAACATGAAGTTTTCTAACAGCTTCTGCACCAAGGTCTTCATAACAGATAACCTCTGCAGATTTGATGGTGCTTTTGATTAGCGCTGCTGCTCCTCCTATCGCTGTAAAGTATACAGCTCCATGCTCTACTATTTTGTCGATAACTTCAGGACTTCTCTTTCCCTTACCAATCATGCCCATTAGGCCGACATCAAGCAGCTGAGGAGTGTATGCATCCATCCTATAAGATGTTGTCGGTCCGGCTGAACCGATTGGTTCGCCTTCTCTTGCAGGTGTAGGTCCTACATAGTAAATGACTTGTCCCTTTATGTCAAATGGTAAGTCTTCACCTTTTTCCAGAAGTTCCACTAGTCTTTTATGAGCCGCGTCTCTTCCGGTGTAGATTGTACCGGTAATGTAAACTACATCTCCTGCTTTTAAGTCTTTTAGATCCTCTCTGGAGAATGGTGTTTGTAATTTAATCATATGCCTCCTCCTAAAGTTCTACTTCTTTATGTCTTGTTGCATGACAGTTGATATTGACAGCTATTGGAAGTCCTGCTATATGAGTTGGGAAACTCTCGATCAATACTCTTAAGCAAGTACTTCTTCCACCATAACCTTGAGGCCCGATACCTGAGTCATTAATCATCTCTAGTAACTCTTCTTCCAAAGCCTTATATTCCGGTTTTGGATTATATGAGTCCATATCACGCATCAAAGCTTTTTTAGCAAGTAGTGTAGCTTTATCCATGGTACCACCAAGTCCAACTCCGACAACGATAGGTGGACAAGGGTTTGGTCCTGCAAGTTCAACTGTTTCCATAACAAAATTCTTAACACCTTCAACTCCATCTGAAGGCTTAAGCATTGCTAGTCTAGACATATTTTCAGATCCAAAACCTTTTGCAGCCATCATGATGTTAAGCTTATCTCCGGGCACTATTTCATAGTGGATTACTGCAGGCGTATTATCATTTGTGTTAATTCTGTCATAAAGCGGATCTTCTACTACGGATTTCCTTAATAAACCTTCTGTATATCCTCTTCGGATTCCTTCATTAATAGCATCACCGATAAATCCATCTACAATTTCAACTTCCTGACCGATTTTTACAAAAACAACCGCCATACCAGTGTCTTGGCACATAGGAACCAGATTGTTTTTAGCTATATCTGCATTTTCAATGATTTGGTCAAGGGTTGTTTTAGCTAATTCCCAGTCCTCTTGACTCCTTAATTCTTCGAGTCTTTTCCTTACATCTTCAGGAAGGAAGTGGCTAGCTTCAATCACTAGCCTCCTTACCTCTTCCTCAATTCTTTTAGTGCTTATTTGTCTCATTTATATCTCTCTATTTATTTCTATTTGCTAGAGCAACTACTCTGTTCATTTCGTTGTTAACTATCATGAATCCTTCATCTACGCCCATTCCAGGTTTAGCTAGCTGCTGATCTGCACCTGTTGCAAGTGAGCAGTTTACAAGAATCTCAGCAGATCTTGTAGTTTCATTACAAGTTCCACCACAGTAAGATAGGACTCCGTACTCTTTGCATTTTAGAACTGCTTCGATAGTGTTATTGATTCCACCAAGGTCAGGTGTTTTTATTTGAATCATATGTCCGGCTTTTGCTTTTGCAAAATCTACTACATCTTCAAGAGTATTACACCATTCATCAGCTACAAGCTCAACATTAATTTCTTCTTTGTCTAAGCTTGCAGTAAGCTCTGAAAGAACTCTTATTTGTTCATCTTTACTTCCCATATCCATAGGTCCTTCAATTCTTAATTGGAAAGGTTTAGCTGCTTCTTCAAGAGTCTTAAGATATCTTGTCATCCATTCAACATCGTTACCAGTGAAATCACCTATAGTTCCGTATACGTCTATATGGAATATTGGGTTATAGTTGTCATCAGCTCTCTTTGATAATACTCTATCTCTTAGCCACTCAACATACTCAAGTAGTTTTTCGCCTTTTACTCCTGTTTTTTCTTCAACATTGTTGAATAGTCCGTGTGGAAGAACAGGAACATGCTTGATAATCATTTTATCAGCGTTTAAGTATCTATCATCACCTGTTTGAGCAAAAATTGGGATTCTCTTAATTTCTACACCTGTATTGTATTCTTCAACTATAACTTCAGCCATAGTTTTCTTTTTAGCTTTCGCAACAGCGTCAAGAAGTGCTTGAGTAACTCCGTATCTGATTGCTGTATGAAGTCTGTCGCCGTCAACTTGTAGATGATCCATCTCCTCTGCAAGTTCTTTAAAGTTATTTAACTCTTTTCCAACTAAATGTTCTTTAATTGGTCCTTCTATTACCGGAATAAAATCTTCTGCTAGGAATAATGGATCTCTTCCGCCTGCTCCTGAGTACTGAACCGCTGCACAATCTCCAAATGCAACTTGTCCATCATCAAGGATTAGCATTACAGATATACACTCTCCGGCTTGTCTTATTGAAGTAAATCCAGGTGTTACAGGCTCACCAACATAGAACATACCGTCATGTCCCGCACCTAGTTTAATCGCTTTTTGGTCATCAAAATAAAATCCTGTAGTTCCAGGTGTACAAATTAAATCAACAATTTTCATATTATTTACCCTCCACTCTTCCTATAAGTCTTCCTTTTCCAACTGCAAATACATCATCAACTGTCATTTGGAAATCAACAGGTCTATTTTCGTATGCAGCTCTTTCTTCTAATCTCGATCTATTGAAATCTAATAAATCCTTTGTAAACGGAATATTACCTGTCATTAGGTATCTTATTGAACCATCGTTGTCTCTAGCTGGCATCATCTTTCCTGCATTGTATTTTGATGGTCCGAAAGGTATATCAATTATACCTGCTTCAAATCCCTTAATTGTACCTGCTATTAAATCTCCTGAACCTAGTTCAAATATCTTATCTATCATACATTTTGTTTCAGCTTTTATAATTTCAATCTCTTCGTTTAAGCTCTTGCTTGCAGGCATTCTCTGTCCTTCAAGTAGGTTAAGAACCATCTTTGTAGCTTTAATTCCGTCTGCATTTGCTTCTTTTGTTGGTATACCAAATGCTTCATGAGGAGTTTTAACTATAACTTTAGTTGCTCCTGCAAGTGCAGCTGCAGTTGAACCTAGTGAAATAACTCCAAATGCTCTAGCTTCATCAGCAGGGAACCCACCCATCCATTGGTGGAAAACAGTAGTTATAACCACGTCTTCATAACCATACTCTTTGATATATGCTTCAGTTTGTTCTTCAAGTGCTCTAATTGCTGCAACGTCTTGAACTAAGTTACCACATTGACCATATCCAACTGTAATACTCTTAACACCTTGCTCAGCTGCAAGTAATGCTTCAATAATTGCTACTGCGTTAGAAGTTGAAGGTGGTACGAGTGTACCCGTAAGTGGTCCAAACGGTTCTCTATTTATGCTAATTCCGTTATCTTCATAAAATCCAACAAGTCTATCACAATATTGCCAATATTCAAGAGTTTTTTCAATAGAAACAGCTTTTGCATATGGAATATTATAGCTGATTCCACCACCTTCGTTTGAAGTGTATCCGCCGGCATGGATTATTTCAGCAAGCAGTCTACCGTCAGGTGTACCATGTCTAGCTTGGAGTGGTAAATTAAGCGATTCAACAACATGCCTAACATTTGCAACACCATGGTTTACTGCTGGGAAGCCGTTCATTAGTGATCTTCCTGCCTTTTGCGATTCTCTTATTCCGTCTTCGCCTTCCTCGTATCTATTCTGTCTGGTATACGCATCGATAGTACTTGGAAGTAGGTCACATCCACCTTCGTCTTGTAGGTATTGAAGTAATTCGATGTGCTCATCAAGTAGAGGAACGCCTGCTCTAGGTTGGGCAAGTGTTCTACCTTCTTTTTTAGCAACCTCTAATTTCTTAGCAAAGTTTCTCTCATCCGGTATCTTTTTTAAATAATCTATAGCATCTTGTAAATCAACGTCTTTTCCGGTTGGCCATGTTGCAAGAACTTCTTTTCTTACATCCATAAATTCGCCTTCAGGAATTTTCTTATTTTTCCATCTCATTCGTACTACCCACTTTCTTTATATATTTTTTCATAACTCTAACAGCCATATCCTCGTCCAATGTAGCAAGTAGTCCCATGCTACTAAGTATATAATCAGCATCTAAGTAAAACTTAGGATTCCTTGGTTTAAGTGATTGAGGCTCTTCCATCGTAAACGTTGAAGCACTTAGGATTTCCTCGGGATGTTCAGTGTAGACCAAGATTCCACCCGTACCAATAACAACAGGTAGATCCATTAAGTCCTTTCCTGTTTGTTGGTACATTGCTCCGGTTGGAGAATAAATCTGCTCAACTTCACCGGCATGTCTTAGCATTGATATTCTGGTACATATTTTAGCTATTGCATAATCAAAGTTCAGATCTCTTTCGTCCTGAGCTATAAAACTTGGAGAACTGGTTCTTTTATTTATCTCCTCAGCTATATCGTACTCGAACTCTTCTCCCAGATATGATTTTAGCATCCTCTTACCTGCAACTTCTGCAACTGAAGAGATTGAATATCTCATACCTAAGTCCCCTTCTACAGTACGCT
>JAEZWM010000110.1 GCA_023443025.1 Bacillota bacterium | reverse complement strand
CATCTATATCATATACTGACTTTATATTTTCAGTATTAATGATCTCACTATCTCCATAGTCTTTAATAATTCCATCCTTTAAAAGTAAATATCTATCCGAGAATTTTAAAGCCAGATTTATATCATGTATGCTCATGATTACAGAGATTTTTTTGTTTGTACAGTATTCTTTCACTAGTTCCAATACATCAAGCTGGTTTTTTATATCGAGGTTACTCGTTGGTTCATCTAGGAGTAGAATTTTCGGTTCCTGTGCCAGTGCTCTAGCCAGAACTACCTTTTGAAACTCACCACCACTAAGCGTGTCCGTATTTCTAAGTGCATACTTCTCAAGTTTCATAGCTTTAATAATTTCTTCGACAATACTGTAATCAGCTTCACATGCATCACTTCTGATATGCGGACATCTTCCTACCAGGATATTATCGAAAACGGTATTTACTCCTGCCGTATTGTACTGATTGACATAAGCCATCTTTTGAGCGAGTTCTTTTTTCTTTATTGTAAATAAATCCTCTCCATCTATGAGTATCTTGCCTTCTGTGGGTCTAAGCAGTCTATTTAAGTTCTTCAGTAGTGTTGATTTCCCGGCTCCATTAATTCCAAGCAGCGATATAAAAAGTCCTTCATCTACATCAAATGATATTTTATTTAGAATAATACGGTCATATTCAAATGAGAGCTTTTTTACCTCTATTAGCGACATTACATTCTCTCCTTTAATAATATATATATGAATAATGGTGCCCCTAGAAAAGAGGTTATTGTTCCAACAGGCAATACCACCGGAGCTATAATAGTCCTAGCCAGAGTATCACTAAGCAGCATTATAGTCGCTCCCATAAGAAGTGTTGCCGGAATCATATACCTTTTATCTTCTCCTATCAACCTTTTTGTAATCTGTGGAGATAAGAGTCCTACAAATCCAATTATTCCTACAAAAGCGACCGAAACGGCAGTGTTAAGGGCAGATATAAAAATTGACAGATTTCTCATATTTTTAACATTGATACCAAGTGAATGTGCGGTACTTTCACCCATATCCATAGCATTTAAATCCCATCTTAACTTATAGAATAAAACAGCAGATGCAGTGGTAATTATTCCAAGCACCCGGATTTGAGTATACTTTATCCTTCCTAGATCTCCAAAAGTCCAAAAAACTGCCGAAGCGAGCTGAGTATCATCTGCAAAGTACTGAAGCATAATAGTTGCTGCAGAGAAAAGCGAACCAAAAGCCACTCCAGCAAGAATAATCGAAGATTTCGAGAACTGCCTAATATTTGCTACAGCAAGTATCATAAACATACAAAGCATGGCTGTAATAAAGGAACAAATACTTACAAACACAGGTGAAACCTGAACGCCTAGATTTGCGATGAAAAGTAGAGCCACATTCGCTCCAAAGGCAGATGCATTTGTAATCCCAAGAGTAGATGGTGATGCTAGTGAATTGTTAAGCACTGTTTGTACGAGCATACCGGATAATGCAATGCTCATCCCTACTAATATACCCCCTATTACCCTGGGCATTCTAATTTTAAATACTATATGATTGCTCATCTCATTACCACGACCAATTAAAGTCAAAAGACTCTGTTTAACAGTCATCTCAGATGATCCAATATTTATTGAAATAGTTATAAGTATTACAAGTAATGAAACTAGGCCTAGAATCAATAATACTTTTTTTCTTATAAACGATTTGTAAACATTATGTAATTCCATAAAACTCTCCATAAAAAAATCCCATTGCATGGGAAAGTAGAAGCTGTTCTCCCACCGAGGCAGTTTAGTTATTTGGTATCCTGGCTTATGCGTTTAATCATGTTCGCCTTCCCTTTAAGTGGCATATGAACACGAAAAGCATCTACAGTAGCGGGGGCTGCACCGGCATATCCGGTTTCCCAATTTCTTTAGTTATTCTAGTTCTTTGTTAATATGTTTATTATATATTATTCGTTATAAAAGTACAATAATAATCTTTCTCATTTAAAAATTATGCTAGATGATATGTTGTATCCACTTCTTATATCCCCGGTTGCAATATAGCATAATACTCAATTATTTATGCAGTTAATTGGGTATAATAACTATAATTGAATGATGGAGGTTGATTATGGAACAAACAGTAAACTATGGAATTATATCGCTACTGCCGATTATCATCACTTTGGCACTGGCAATATGGACTAGAAATGTTTTATTTTCATTGTTTGTCGGCCTTTTTACCGGTGTACTTATTCTTGTAGGTGGTAATCCAATAGTCGCAACAAAAACTCTGATTGAATCATTCCTTCTAGAACAGATGCTTGATTCGTACAATGTCGGTATAATCATACTTTTGGTATTTATTGGTGGATTTGTAACACTACTAGAGCAGTCCGGAGGAGCTGAAGCATTCGCTAGGTCGGTTTCCAGGTTCGTAAATTCACAAAGCAAAACTCAACTTGCAGCTTGGCTTGCCGGTATCTTAGTGTTCTTTTCAGAACTTGGTACTCCACTTATAGTTGGACCGATTTTTTCACCACTGTTCAATAGAATGAAGATTTCCAAAGAAAAGCTCGCATGGATTTTAGACACAACTTCTTCTCCAGTGTGTATCCTCATACCATTTATAGGTTGGGGAGTTTACTCAATGGGTCTTATCCAAACTGAGTTTGACGCTCTTGGAATTCAAAATATAACGGACTGGACGGCATTTATTAGGGCAATCCCTTTTCAGTTTTATGCGATCCTCTGTCTTTTCTTTGTTCCTATTGTAGCAATATCAAAGAGAGAATTTGGCCAAATGGCAGTCGCAGAACAAAATGCTTCTAAAGGTGTCTTTAGTACTGCCGAAGAAGGAGTTAAAACGCATTATAATGACATGATCACCAACACTGATGTTTCGCCACTAGTCGTAATTATCCCATTGTTAGTATTGTTTGGAACTCTTTTCGGACTTCTTGCACCTCTTGGGTTTCCGATTAAACAAGTACCCGGAAGTCAGTTTCGTATAGCATTAATTACGGGTTATCTATACGCAGCTATTGCCATGATTATACTCATGGCTTACTACAAGGTAAAAAACATATGGGATGGCATTCATACATATCTATCCGGCTGTTCTAAACTCTTCAGCTGTATAGTTATGCTAGTCCTCGCTTGGTCTCTGAGTTCGGTTGGTAAGCAAATTGGAACATCTGAATACATAATAGCTTTTGCAAGAGGAAATATCCCGGCTTTTGCAGTTCCTGCAATAATCTTTTTATTGGGAGCTATTATGTCATTTGCAACAGGAACTTCATGGGGATCTTTTGCAATTATGTTTCCTATTGCGATTCCAATGGCAATCTCACTTGGTGCACCACTCTATGTAACGATAGCTGCAGTACTTTCCGGTGGACTTTTTGGTGATCACTGTTCACCTGTATCCGACACCACCATATTGAGTGCGACTGCGGCAAATTGTACACTTATCGATCATATGAAAACACAACTCCCCTATGCACTTATTTGCGGAATTATATCGATAATTGGTTATCTTCTAGCAGGACTGTTTGATAGTCTGGTAATTGCATTTATTTGTGTAGGTTTATTATTTATAACTTATTACCTACTATCAAAGACTATTGGCGTGAAAATCGATAATTATAAAGAAATATAAAGGAGGCAACATGACTAAACTAAATGAACAAAAATGTGAACCTTGCAGCGTAGGTGCTGAACCATTAAACAATCTTGAAATTGAAAACTATATAAAATCACTGAAAGACGGATGGGAAAACCTGGATGATACCAAGATTAAAAAGACATTTAAATTTAAAGATTTTATATCCGCTCTTAAGTTTACAAATTCAGTAGGAGAGATAGCTGAAGATGAAGGTCACCACCCTAATATCTGCTTGGGCTGGGGTTATGTAACTATCGAATTATACACTC
>JAEZWM010000079.1 GCA_023443025.1 Bacillota bacterium | reverse complement strand
AATTTAAGTAGAAATTGTATTACACGATCTCTACAAAAGCACTAGGATACAATTTTAAATTAACATAAAAAATGTATCGACTATCTTAATCAGGATAAGCCGATACACAAAATATTTTACACTACCCTCCATCATCATTTATTACCAAGTTGATGGTTTATGTTCTATTCCATACTCAATTAAATCTTCAATATTATCTTTAATATCGCTATAAACATTTTTGCTTGATAAGTATACAGAATCAAAACATTTAACATACTTTGACAGTTTTTCACCTTCTAATGTTAAATAATCAAAAGGATTGTTGCCCTTATCATCTTGCTCTCCCAATGCATTCTCCAACTTGTGGATATAAATTCCAACAATACCTTTGTTTAACTCGTATGCTTTTTTTATTTCATAATTTATCCATTTTCTATTTGCTGTTTTTTCTCCAATCAAAACAACTAAACATGAACGCTTGTTTAGCTGTTCATCAATCCATTCTTTAATTTTACTTTCAGTTTTTTCTTTTACTTCCTCCCAGTCATTATCTGAAAAGGTAGAGCTACTGTCTACTTTCCCCATGTTGCGAACCTGTCCTGCCCTCCAATTATCATTGTCGTAATGAAAGCTAAAAAACACCTGTCTTTTTGCCATTTAAAACTCCTCCTTATTTAATATTTTAACTGCTTGTACTATGTTTTTAATAGACATATCTATATCGCCATTGCTTTGTTTATTTGCCTGTTCAATTGCACTTATTATATGTTTGTCTAAAATTTCTTGAGTTGTTTGTTTAAATATTTCTTTGGCTGCCCCGCCAGTATATTCAATAGGCAAACATACTAATCCATGTTTTTTACATAACTCAAATTCATCCATCACTCCATGTGCAATATCTTCTGTTTTTTTGTTTCCAAAAATGAATATAGCGATGCCACAATTTTCAATCATCTGCTCTCTATTTTCTTTATATAGCTTATCTAAATCAATACCTAATGAACTATTTTGAGGAAAAGGCATAAGCGTTAGAAAATCATTTATTTTGGACTTATGAGTCAAACAATAATCTGCAACTCCATTTAATACAAAATCACCGACACCTTTACCATATCCATTCACAATATGATAACCATTTTTTGATAGTTCAAAAGATAGTTTATGAATAAAATTTTCTCCAGTTTCCTGAGAATAAGTCGAATAGGAGTACGCACTACCCGATATAAATATTGTTTTCCTTCTAAATCTATCAACAAGAGTACTTAATATTTCAGTGATTTCATCATATTTATTTACTAAATATGTAAAAATACCATATCTATTTAGATCTTCAATTTGTAGCTCCTGTCTTGCTTTTTTGTATTCATAATCCTCATTGGTATCTTGGATCCTTTTCATAATACAGTAATGTTTTCTTGTATTCTTTTCATCTAGCAATACCCTCAATCTTCCAATTACATAGTTAAAGTTTGGATCTTCAAAACTAAATCCTAAAAATAGAAATGTCTTGGTAAGCAAATCTCCCTCTAAAACTTCTCTGAATAACTTTCTTTTGTTATATCCAAATTCTTCATAATCACTTCTTGTAAGTACTGCATCTTCAGGAGTTTCTACATCTCCGTGTAGTTTATAAACGATTGCATCAAAATCATGATTTGTGCCTCTTAATTGCTCATCTGTTGTTTTTACATAAGGCTTTTTCATATTATCTTCTAAAGCTTTTTCAATTAACTTATCATAATTAGTCGTCCAAAAAGTGGAAATCGGTAACTGTGATAATAGTTTATGATTATCAGTAGGTTTTAGTAATTGAGAAAATTGCACTTTGATCAAGTCATCTATTGATGTTCTCTTCTTTGAATTAGCATAATACTGAGCTAAGCTAACCAAATCATTTTCTTTTTCAACATTTAACCCAATTTCTTTTGCAGGCTCTCTTAGAAGTTCTTTCCAACTACAAAATCCAGCAGGAATTGATAGTCCCGCTCCAATGAATGCTCCCAATTCATCACTTTTAATGGCTTTTTCAATTTCTCTAATCAAATCTTTTTTAGATACTTCACCTTTAATAATAAACACCTCCCCTTATTTTCTCGGTCCTAAAAACTTATCTTCATTCATTTGAATTTTCCTTTATCCAATATAAATTAGCTTCCAGCAAATTTACAATATCTTCATCTGTTTCATAACATGTTAAATTTATCTTTTTTATAAGTTTACTATCAATAATTCTCTGAATTAGTGCCGCAGAAAGGATTCCAGAGCCAGCTCCTGGATCAAGAATAGATATTTCATCTCTTTTAATATTTAAGTCAATTAAAGATGCCATAAATTTTGCTGTTTCTTTACTCGTAAAAAACTGTCCTATTCTTTTTCGAGTTTCTTTAGATGCGATCTTAATATATTCATTTGTCTTATCTAAAACATAATCAATCATTTTCATCTTTAACTAACTCCATAATTTCGCAAAGATTACAATTTAATCCTTCACATATTCTTAACAATACGTCAGTTGTAATATTCTCCCCATTTTTCATTTTATAAAATGTACTTCTACTAATATTTGTTTTTTCCATTAATTCTGTGTTATTTAAATCTAGGTCAATCATTTTTTTAAATAGCTTTTTATAGCTGATTTTTAACATGACTATCTCTCCATTCATGAATTCTGTATCAATTATATTATAGCATAAATCTTCACTTTTTTCATAATATTATTCACTTTTCTAAAACACAAATACAAAAAAATAAAGGCAGTCCGAAGACTGCCGATACTTATCTCTCATCTCTTTAATTATAGAAAGTAAATAAAGAATTTCCCTAAGATATGGAAAATATAAATACTGTAATAAGCATCGTGAAATGTATAAATACCATACGAAAAATCCTTAAGATAAATCTGTAATGAATACCAATGTTTCTGAATATCTTTTAATTTAAATAATCTTACAGTCCTATATACATGTTTAACAAACTCTATTTTACAATTCGAAAATCTCATCTGCAACTTCGTTCAAAAACTCAATGTCATGGGAAACAATAAAAATTATTTTATCTTTATTTCTATATTTTTTAATCAGTTCAGATATTTTTATCATATTGGAATAATCCATGCCGCTAGTTGGCTCATCATAGTAAACAAAAGTAGAGTCTTTACACATTATGGACGCTATTGCAAGTCTTTGCTTTTGTCCTCCTGATAAGCTCATTGGGTGTCTTTCTATAAATTCGTCCAGGCATAAATCTTTTAATATGATTTTTGCCTCTTCTTCATCAAAATTCTTTACACCTAGGCTAAGCTCTTTGAATACTTCATCTGTAAATAATTGATGATTTACGTCTTGCATAACAAGTGAAGATTTTTTGAGTCTTTCTTTTTTAGATAGTTTCTCACCTTTAAAATAAATTTCTTCTTTTGATTTTTTTTCAAGACCAATTAAACATCTTAAAAGCGTTGATTTTCCTCGTCCGTTAGATCCTATTATGCCATAAATTTTACCAAGTTTAAAAGAAATGTCTTTTAAGCTTAAACATTCACTATCATCAAATTTATAGCTAAGATTTTTTATCTGATACTCTCCGCCTTCTTTTAAATAAGAAACTTCTAATTTACTTAATTCTTTATCTCTTAAACTTAAAGCGTTCAATTCATTTTTATCTAGCTTTGAAAATTCACTCCTCCTATAATTTTTTTTAAGTTTACCTTTATCTATCAAAAATACACGATCAACTATGTCCATTAAATAATAGATTCTATGCTCAGCTACAATTATGCTTATTCCCTTTTCTTTTAGTATCTTAAGCATCTTTGTCAAAACACTTATGCTTTTAATATCCAAATTTGATGAAGGTTCATCCATAACTATTATCTTTGTGCCTGCTATATAAGAAGCGGCAATGCAAAGTATTTGTTTTTCACCGCCAGATAGATTAAATATATTTCTATTCAAAAGATTTTTTATCGGGAATATCTCAAGCATATCTTTCAAACGCCTGTCCATCTCTTCTCTTGCAAGACCAATATTTTCCAAATAAAATAATAATTCTAATGTCGTATTAACATTAAAGAAATATGTCTTAGGGTTTTGAAAAACAGTTGAGACAAGCATTGAGATTTGATAAAGTTCTAAATCTTTTATATTCTTACCATCAATACTTATTTCGCCCTTTGTCTTTGCGTTATCATACCTTACAGCTAGTCCGTTGATAGAGTTTATTAAAGATGACTTACCACTTCCGCTTTTTCCTGTAAATAGTACGCACTCTCCCTCGGCTATGGATAGCGATATACCATCTAATATATTCTCTTCACCATAATTAAGACTTAAATTTTTTATTTCAACCATATTAAGCCTCCTACAACTAGTCCAGCAATAACTAAAACATAAACAAAATCAATTAGCTGTATCTTTACACGGATATATCTAGACTTAGCAATTGGATTTTCTATTGCCTTTGTTTCCGCCGCTTTTGCAATGTCATCTGCTATGTTCGAAGATATAATGAGTAGTGGAACAGAAACATATTCAAGATATTTGACTGGGTTTTTAAAATTTATTCCTCTTACTCTCATAGCCATTTTGATATTTTTCTTCTCTTCTTTAAATGATGGAAAAAATCTAAACATAACCGCAATAGGTATAGATACATTCTTTGAGATCTTAAGCTTATCCATAGATGAAATTATTGTACCTACATCCGAGGTCTTTATCATAAAGCTAGCAGCCATAAATGGTAAAATAAACATTCTAATTACAATAGGTATACTCAAAAAAATCTTAACTATAGGGTTTAATTCAGATAACACCATAAAATTAGGCAAGGAGTAAAGTATCCCACATAAAATAATCCATTTGAAAAGTGTTTTTTTGTACCCATTCAAATAAAGCAAAATACCAATAAGACAAACAATCGCTAGCTCAAAACGGATGTTTATACCATGCACAACTGTTAAGCCTGTGATGAATACGGCTAATATCTTACTTATGGGATTTGGATTAAAGGGAGCATTTGAGGAAAAGGTAGGCATTATACAATGCCTGCTTTTTCAAAGTGTTTCTTCAATAGAGCCTTGCCTATATATGCTCCAAGAATTCCTCCTAGGAAAGCACCTAAGGCTACTAAAGCCATGTGAGGATAGGTTATCAACTTTTCTAATACATCAACATAATCTTTTCCCATCATTGTCATAGACATTTCCATATATTTTTCTTTTGCTAAAAGCATTTGCATCATAGAACTACAAATCCATGTGCTAAATACTGCATAAGAAAGCATATTGTATTTAAATGAATTATAATTGCCAATCTTTCTAATCAACTCAGCTATTACCATTACTATCAATGAAATCACTGGCACTACATAAGTATGACCACCTGCAAACATCACAAGTGGTGATATCATACCGAAAATAAATAATGCCCATGGTTTTTGAACCTTAGTCATAAATAACATAACTACAGTTCCTGCAACTATGGCTAATGCTGTCGGGTATATTAAAAACAATATCGGAATCATTCCCATCATACCAACACCAAACATCAAGGCAAAATAAATTACGCCAAAAACACCGATACTTACTAAATCTTTCACTTTTAATTTTTTATTATCCATTTTACTCCTCCTAATAAATAAATTCTTCTGCCATTTTTGTTTTTTCTCTTTATTTTATTTTTAATTTTTTACATTCATACTTGAAAGAGCCTTGGCTTGCATTGCTAAACCTACCATTATCATAGTAAAATCTACAACTGGTTCTGCCCACCAAACAGCCCCTGCTCCAAATATTCTTGGCAATATAAGTAAGGCTGGAACAAGTAGTATTAACTGTCTTAGCATTACAATCATTCCAGCTTTTTTTCCATCCCCAATCGCTTGAAAAAAAGTTATTGTCATAATCATAATTCCATAAAGAATAAATACTGAATAGAATATTCTGAAATTATTAACTCCGCTTGAAATTATATCCTGACTTACTTTAAATAAACCGAGTAACTGTTTTGAAAATACTTGTGCTGGTAACCAAAAAATTGCTGCAAGTACTGTTCCTCCTATAGAAAATATCTTCATAGTTTCCTTTACTCTATTGTATTGTTTTGCTCCAAAGTTTGTGCCAATAATCGGCTGTAACCCCTGACTCATTCCCCAGATTGGTATAAATGAAAACCCATAAAATCTCAAAGTCGCTGACATTAATATTGCATTTGAATCTCCTCCATATTTAAAAGCTTGTCTATAAAGCAATGTTTGCTGAATCATGAAAAATACTTGCATGATCATAGCTGAGAAACCTACTCCAAACATTTCCTTTGATATATCTTTTTCTTTTTTTGTTTTCCCTATTTTTAAATTTTCACTTTTATTCTTAAAATAATAAAGAGTAATGACAGCTTGAATTATTTGTGCTGTTACGGTAGCTATAGCTGCTCCCTCAATAGCATAATCACCCATTAATTTCATTAGTATTGGATCAAGAGCTATATTGATAAAGGTACCAAGCCCCATGATACTCATTGCTCTTTTCATAAGCCCTTCACCACGCATAACCATATTGGCTGACTGGGTAAAGTTTACAAAAATTGAGGCTAGAAATATTATTCTTAAATACCTTATGCCTAATGCCTTTATTTCTCCTGTTGCTCCAATTAAATCTAAAAAATATGGTCCTAGAAGTATTCCTCCTATTGTTATAATCGTTGAAAAAAAGATAACCCAATAGATAAGATTTCCCATAAGTTTATCTATAGTATCATTATCACCTTTTCCCATGGCTCTTGATAAAATGGATGCCGAACCTATCCCTATAAGCGTTGCAATCCCATTATTAAAAAATGTAAGTGGCATAGCTATTGAGCAAGCCGCCATAGCATTCTCACCAATTATTTGTCCAGCAAATATTCCATCCATAAGTGGATATAGGCCTATAACTACCATCCCAATTACTGCTGGTATAGATAATTGAAACATTAAAGACAATGGCTTCTTGGTTAACAGCTGTTCTTTCATGTTTTGTTTCATTTTTAATCCCCTCAATAAATAAATTCTTCTGCCATTTTTGTCTTTTCTATTAAATTCTTGTAAACTTTTGATTTTTGTAAAAGCTCTTCATGCTTGCCTTCACTTTCTACTCTTCCGTTTTCAAAAACTACTATCTTATCCGCATTTTCTATGGATTTCATTCTGTGTGAAATGATAACAACTGTTTTATCTTTAATTAAATTATTTAAAGACTCTTGAATTTTTTTCTCGTTGTCAACATCAAGGCTTGCTGCTATCTCATCCAAGATCAATATCGGTGCATCTTTTAAGAAGGCTCTGGCTATTGATAATCTCTGCCTTTCTCCACCTGATAGCTCAGCACCGTTCTCACCAATAACTGTATCGAAGCCTTTATCCATTTTTTCTATAAAATCTGTGCAGTTTGCAAGTTTTGCTGCTCTTTTAACTTCTTCGTCACTTGCATTTTGCTTTCCGATTCTAATATTTTCCATGACGCTTTGATTAAAGAGAACCACGTCTTGGAAAACTATTGATACCTTGTCAAAAAGTGATTCTGTTGATATTTCTTTTATATCTTTGTCGTCGATTAGGATTTCTCCCTCATCATAATCATAAAGTCTTGATATAAGTTTCAAGATAGTTGTTTTACCGCATCCGCTTGCTCCTACCAAAGCAGTAACCTCTCCCTGCTTAGCTTTAAAGCTTACACCATTTAAAACTTTTGTGTCTTTGTTGTAGGCAAACTCAACATCTTTTAGATCAATATCAAATTTTTTTAGTTCATAGTCATCGCCTTCTTGTAAATCTTGATTTTGAATTTCTTTTAATCTTTCAATTTTTGGCGATAAATAAAATATTTCCATCAAACCCTCTTTAGATGCATCTAGAGAGTCTTTTATCTTCATAGCAGCTAGCAAATATCCTATAAGGTAGAGAGAACTTATCTCTTTATTAATAATTAGATTTACACCGACAAATATCACAACGGCAAGAGATATAAAGCTAAATATTGAAGATATAGACATAGTTAAAATTGTAGTTATTTCCGCCTTTAAGTGTACTCTCTCACTCTCTTCCATCTTTTTATATAAGTCATCTTTAATATCCTTCGATAAATTATATGCTTTAATCTCCATTTGCATTTCGATATTTTCTTGAAAGCTTTCTGAGTTTTTTCTTAAGACATCATAATATCTATTATGTCCCTTAACCTGATATTTTTTAGATAAAGGTATAAATATAAAGCTTAAAAGTGATGGAATAATTACAGCTAACCCCATCTTGACATTACCTATTAGCATCATGACGGATATTAATGGAAAAAACAGTGCCATGCCGCCCACCTTTGGTATTGAGTGACTCATTGCATGCTCTATACCTTCAATATCAGACATGATTGTTTGTGAAAGGTCGGAAATATCATGCTTAGAAAAGTAGGATAGAGGTAGCTTTGATAAATTCTCCGCTGTCCTTATTCTTAAATCTGCACTTTCTTGATAGGTTGTGCTATATAATTTATCGTATTCGATAGAAAGCAAAATATACATTGCTAGCAAAGTCAAGGCTGAGAATACTGTATAAAATCCATTGCTTTTATTGATATTTTCTAAAACTTCCTGAGCAAAAATCATTAGCAATATGGCAGGAAGCATGTTTATACAGTAGACGAAAAATGAAGACAATGTTGCTTTACTTAAATTTCTTGCTCCTTTATCTGTAAGAGCAAATCTTTTTTTATAAAACGCCTTCATTTGAAACCCTCCATTCATTTGCACTGTTAAACATCTCTTGCAGTCTCTTATAGCTTGTATCTCTTGACATTAATTTTTTGTCGGAGCCTCTTTCTATAATTTTTCCACTATCCATCACAATAATTTCATCAAGTTCTTTAATTGTAGATAGTCTGTGTGCAATCATGATAACTGTTTTATCTTTCATAAGATTTTTGAAAGCTTTTTGTAGTTCATACTCGTTATCTGGGTCAATTGATGCTGATGCTTCATCCATAATAATAATTTTTGAATCCTTTAAAATTGCTCTTGCAATTGCAATTCTTTGTTTTTCTCCACCAGATAAATAAACTCCTTTTGAGCCTATAATTGTATTTTCTCTTTCTGGGAATTTTTCTAATATCAAATCACATCCTGCTAATTTTAAGGCTCTCATAACGTCATCTCTTGTCGCTTCTTTATTGGCTAAAGCTACATTTTCATAAATGCTTTTCTTGAATAATTTTGAATCTTGAAAGACAAAGGAAATGGCTTTAATTAAGGCTTCGTCAGAATATTCACTTATTGGTACCCCACCAATCTTTATACTGCCTTCATTAACATTGTAAAAACCTGATATAAGTTTTGCCACTGTTGATTTGCCTGATCCAGATGAACCGACTAGTGCATAGGACTTTCCTTCTTCTAATTTAAAGGATAAATTTTCAATTACAGCCTTATCATTGTAAGCAAAGCTAACATTCTCAAATTCTATATTATAATTTTTAAAATTATTGACATTGCCATGCACCAATTTGTCTTTTTGCATATCTTCGTAAAGCGTCTCTAAAGTATCTACGGCATAATTGCCTTGAGAAATGTACATGGAGTACCACATCATCCTCATAAATGAAACAAAGAGAACTCCTGATAAAAACAAAATCATAATAAGCTCTAGTAAGATCACCTTGGTGCTGCCTAAGGTAGTCATAAAATAAAGAATAGGAATAATTAAAATTGTAATCAGCCCAAAAAATAACCACTGATACCAAACATAGGGTTTTTTACAAGATAGTGAATAATTATAAGCATACTTTGAGTAATCTTTTATCGCCTTGTAAAAACTTTTAAAGGACTCAACATTTGCTTTAAATATTTTTACAACTTGCATCCCTCTAACGTACTCAACAGTTTCAGCACTTAGTTTAGATAGAGCTTCCTGGTATATCTTCATAAATTCTTGCTCGCCCATCATTGCCCCTAAAATTAAGCCACCAATTATTGTAAGAGCAAGCAAGGTTATGCCAACTCTTATACTTACTATAAAGCCTAGTGCAAGGACAAGTACGGGTGTAACTATTGCCTGAGAGCTATCTGGAATCATGTGAGCTACAACCTGATGAGTTTGTGCTGCATTGTCATCTATGATTTTTCTAATTTGACCAGAAGGATTCAAGTCAAAAAACCTAAAACTTGCTTTCTCTAAACCATCGATCCCTCTTTTTCTTAAATTTGTTTCAAGCCTAAATCCCAAGATGTGTGAAAACATTCCTGAAACAAAATAAAATACAGCTCCAATTGTTAGTGTAATAACAGATTTTAATGCTAAGCTCTCTGCACCAGATAAATTTGAATTAATTATTAACCTATCTAAAAATTTGTAGATTAAGTAATATCCATATACCGTAAGCACAGCAGATATAGCAGAAAAAACTATAGCTAAAACCCCAAGATATTTTTTATCCTGTACATAAGCAAATAGTTTTTTGTAAATCTTCATAATCATATCTCCTTTCTTTGATATCCCTTTTAGATATAAATTTGCTTTTTCGATAATGAGTATCATTGCTTTTCCATTATACATCTGTTATAATTACTAATACAATAGTTTTGGATTAATAAGGCTAATTGGAATATTGTCTAAAAGGGATAGGTGTATTATGACATATTGTGATTTTGTAAAAGATTATATGAAAGTAGATGAATGTAAAAACAATAAGAAGTACTCAAGTGCAGGGCACACTTTTTGTTGGAATAAAGAGGACTCAACTTATGCAGATGGTCTATATTGGTTTTATGAAGGAGATGGATTTATTGTTGATATCCACGATTTTTATATCAGAGAAGAAGTAATTCAAAATAGCACTTATAGTATGGCAGATTATATTTCAATTTATTCAAGCTACATAATCAGCGCAAACGGAGAAAAATTTAATCCATATCAAACTCTTACCGCAAACTCTTTATGTACTTTTGACTTTGACAATATAAAAGACGATTTTGTTTTTTTATTACACGAGAATTCATATTATCTTTCTGTTTCTATAGGCTTTAAAAGAGAACTTTTAGAAAACCACCTATCATCTATTAATATTGATTCAGAATCATTTTATGGAGCTTTACTTCAAACAAATCAAATAATTCTTACAAAATCCTTAGAAAAAGTGGCGATGGAAATATTAAATTGTAAGATGGACGCTCCTGCCGCTGATTTTTTCTTTAAAGCCAAAGCAAATGAATGGGTAAGTATTGTAATCGACACCTACTTAAATAGGAAAAAATATAAAATTGAATCTGATGATAATGAAGCACTTGAAGATGTAGCAAGATTCTTAGATTATCATTTCTCTATGAATGTAAAGCAGGATACTCTTGAAAAAATTTCTAAAATGAGCGGAACAAAATTAAAAAATTTATTCAAAGAAAAATATGGTCAAAGCATTACAGAATACACCCAAAGAAAAAGAATGAATATGGCTGAGACTCTTCTCTTAAACACTGAACTACCTATAAAGGAAATAGCTGAATCTGTTGGATACACATCCATAGCAAATTTTCCATTTATTACAAAAGATATAAGGGAAAACTTCCTAGTGAGGTTCGTAATTTAGCTTGCAAACATCACAAGTTAAAATGCGATTATTGTGATTAAAATTATTTTTTTACAAGCCATGTTTTTATATGAGTTTAAGTGGATATGCATATATGACCTAAATAAATTAGATTTAAAAATGAGTAAAAAAATAAAGGCAGTCTGAAGACTGCCGATTTTTATCTTTCTGGGTAGTGTAAAATATTTTGTGTATCGGCTTATCCTGATTAAGATAGTCGATACATTTTTTATGTTAATTTAAAATTGTATCCTAGTGCTTTTGTAGAGATCGTGTAATACAATTTCTACTTAAATT
>JAEZWM010000064.1 GCA_023443025.1 Bacillota bacterium | reverse complement strand
TTCTGAATCTCTTAATCTCTGATTTAGACTTCATATTATAATCATGGCCATCGATTACGATGTCGCCTGAAGTCATATCCTGAAGCTTTACCAGTATTTCACCTGTCGTCGTCTTGCCTGAACCGGACTCTCCTACAAGTCCCAAGATTTCATTTTTATAGATTTCAAAGCTTATATCATCGATAGCCTTTACGCTTTGGTGTTCCTTTGAAAAGATATCTCTAAATGATTTATTGACAATATACTCTTTTTTAAGATTGGTTACACTTATCAAACTTTCTCTATCCATTTAGTTCACCTTCTCTATCGATTCTATCTCTTACAAAATCCCATGTTTCTTTTAGTTTTGTTTTTTGTCTAAATTCATCTACTCTTTCAGGGAAGTGACAAGCTATTAGATGTTCTCCTCCGTCCACTGATACGAGCTCAGGATCTTCTGTCATGCATCTTTCTTCTCTAAAAGGACATCTATCCTTAAACCTGCACCCGGGCTGCTCTAAAAGTAGATTTGGAGGTGTTCCCGGAATCGAGATTAACTCTTTTCCAATATCCATAATACTAGGTGATGCATTCTGTAACCCCAATGAGTATGGATGGAAAGGCTCTTTGAAAAATACTTTTGTAGAAGCTTTTTCCATTATCTTACCGCCATACATTACGATTATGGTTTCACAGATTTCACTTACAACTGCAATATCATGTGTAATAAAAACCATTGAGCTTCCAAATTCTTTGAGGACATTTCCTATTTGTTTTAATATTCTGTCTTGGACAACTACATCTAGTGCGGTTGTCGGTTCATCAGCAATGATAAGGGATGGATTTAAACTCAGAGCCATTGCAATTATTGCTCTTTGTTTCATCCCACCTGACATTTGATGCGGATAAGCATTCATTCTGTCGGGTTTTAATCCTATTATTCCAAATACTTCTTCAGTCCTTTTTCTAGCTTGTTCCCTGTTCATATCACTGTGAGCCATGATACCTTCAATTATTTGGTCACCAACCGTATAGACGGGATTTAATGCATTCATAGCTGACTGAGATATCATTGCAATCTCGTTTAGTCTAAGCCTTCTTATTTCTTCTTTTGACATTTTTACGATGTCATTGCCTTTATATATTATCTCTCCACCTGATATAACTCCGTTTTCCGGCAGTAATCTCATAAATGATTTTGCTAAGGTGGTCTTCCCGCAGCCTGATTCACCTACAAGACCAATACTTTCTCCTTTCTTAAGGTTAAAAGTTATATCTTCTACTGCATGTACTGCTCCAGCCTTGGTATTATAGTCTATAGATAAATTTTTTATTTCTAGTAGAGTCATCTTTATCTACCTCTCAATCTTGGATTTACAACTTCTTCCATAGCTCTTGAGATAAAGAAGATGGATAGAAGTAATAATACTATTGCCATACCCGGAGTGAGCGTCCACCACCATGCATTTCTAGAGTTACCGGTAGCAAAACTGGTATGTAGGATTTGACCCCAGCTTGGAACATTCGGATCTCCAAACCCTAAAAAGGCAATACTTGCTTCAGCCATAATTGCAAAGTTGACCGTAAAAGTCATCTCTAGCAGAATTAGTGGAACCACATTGGGCAGGATATACTTTGCCATGATTCTCAAATCTCCTGCTCCGGAAACCTTAGCGGCTTTTGTAAATGGCCTCTTAGCCACTGAAAGTACTTGTGACCTAACGAGTCTTGCGACCGTCCTCCAAGATAGGAACGATACAGCAAGTATGATATTCCATATACTCGGCTTCATAACCGCTGATAGCACGATTACAAATGGTATAAATGGTATGGCATAGAAAAAGTCTACTACCCGCATAAGCACAGCATCTACATGTCCTCCATAATATCCGGATATAATTCCAATTGATGCACCGAGAACGGTTACTAAAAAGGCCGCAAGCACTCCTACCATTAGTGCTGTTTTTGTACCAAGTATTACCTGGCTGAAAATATCTCTACCTACATCTGTCGTTCCGAATGGATGCTCTTTTGAAGGTGGTTCAAGTCTTTTTATTTTTCTCTCAGCATTATAATGCCTTTCTCTTGGTTCATATGGTGCTAAGTTTTCTGAAAAGATTCCAACGAAAATAAAAAATATTAACAGTAGTGCTCCAATAAGTGCAAGTTTATCTCTTTTTAAGTTATCAAAAAATAGTCTACCTACTGATTCAGTGTTACCCCTTTTGAAAAATGATGGTTTTTTCTTTTCTGTTGTCATATTGAACTCACCTCCTAATGATAAGTAATCCTTGGATCCAGTGCTGCGTATAATATATCTGCTACCAGATTCATAAACATCATTAGTGCAGAAATTATGATAAATATGCCTTGTGCCAGTGGATAGTCGTGCCTGGAAACAGCTTGTACGATTTCCCTACCTAAACCCGGCCAAGAGAATACAACTTCAATCAGAACCTGTCCTCCTATTGCTGAACCGATAAATAATGCTCCGGATGTAATAACAGGAAGAAGTGCATTTCTCGCTGCATGGCGATATCTAATCTGCTTGTCTTTTAAGCCTTTTGCTTCGGCCATTTCTATATAATCTTCGTTCATAACTTCAAGCATACTATTTCTCATGATTAATAATGGTGTGGCTAAAAAATAAAGTCCTGCAACTACTGTAGGAAGAATAAGGTGTTTTAAAAAGTCTAAATTTAAAAACACTTCTCTAAAACTATCTCCAACATATCCTGCAGTTCTCATACCCTGAGCCGGGAACCACTTAAGTATAGTCGAAAATATAATTATCATCATAAGTCCAACCCAGAAGGTCGGTGCTGATCTAAAAAATAATGCAAATATTACCGAGAAGGATTCAAGTTTTCCACCCCTTCTCCAAGCCATCCAAGTGCCCAATATAATTCCAATAGTGTAGGCAAATATCATCGCTGCAAACATAAGAATCAAGGTCGCCGGCATCCTGTCTCTAATAATCTTGATAACAGGTTCCCCATAAAAGTATGAATCACCAAAGTCGAGTTTAATAAAGTCCTTTAAAAAGATTTTATACTGAGTAAACTTTCCTTTATCTAAGCCATACTTTTCCATAAGCTGAGCTCTTGCTTCAGCGGGGATGGAAGGGTCTATTATGTATGCAGTTGGATCTCCGGGCATTGCTCTGAATAAAAAGAATATCATAGTTGATATTAATAATATCATCAAAAGCATTATTGCCACTCTTTTTGAAATATACTTAATCATATAAACTCCTTGTCTTTATGCATAACTGCAAATACTCTTTATAAAAATAATCTGATACCGGAATCCGGTATCAGATTATTAAAACTTCTACCTCTTATTCTCCAGCTGGCATGTGGAGTTTTCCATTACTATCCCATGTAAATCCTGCTTCTTCTAAGATCTCCTTAGCTTTTTCAGGATCGTACTTATCATATATAGGAACCTCAGGATTATGCCAGAATGCATTTGCTGCATTTAGTACAAGTCCTCCTCCACCTCTACTACCATGTCCATTTAGATGTACATCAAGAGCTAAATCATAATCTACAAGATGTGCAACAGCAATTCTAAACTGCTTATTGTTAAATGGTGCTCTATCGTTGTTGAATCCTAGATAGAAGAAACCAATATCATTTACTGATGTAAGTTCGTAATCATCAAACTTTCCACCTTCGTTTTTCTCTACCATTTCTATGTGTGCAGGAACAAGGTCGTAGGATACCATATCTATCTCGTGTCTTTCAAGTGCAGTTAAAACACCTTCCGGAGCACCGAATATCTTAAAGATATATCCATCCACGTTTGCAGCTGTATGGTAATCGTCAAATCTGTTCGCAACAAGTTCTTCACCCGGTCTAAAGTTAACAAATACAAATGGTCCACTGCCGATTGGCTCAGAATTCGGATCATTCTTTGGATCTTCTTTAGCTTCCCAAATATGTTTTGGAAGAATTGGAATTTGCGTCATAGTTGTCGTTACAAATGGTGCATATGGATATTTTAATTTAAATCTAACAGTGTTCTCGTCAACAATCTCAACAGACTCAATCGGCTCTAAGAATGACATAAAGTATTCAACACTATTTTCAATAAATGCATCATAAGTGTATTTAACGTCCTCAACTGTTACTGGTTGTCCGTCGTGGAATGTCATACCTTGTCTAAGCACAACATCTACTGTTTGATCATCCACTACTTCCCATGACTCTGCAGCCGAACCGGTTGGCTCGATATCCGGACTAAGTCTAACAAGTTTATCGTAGATTAGTCTTAGGTTTCTCCATTCATAAACTGATTTTGCACCCATAGGATTTAGCGTATCCAAGTTTACATTTGATGCAACTTTAAGAACTTTATCATCAGTAAGAGGTCTAACTCTTATAGGTGTCCACTCATTAAATAATCCTTCTCCAGGGATATTCTCTACACCTTCGAACTTTTTATTGTTATAAACTTGTACATTTGCTCTTGAATAAAGGGTTACCCTTGGTACGTCTTCAGCTAATATTTTTTGAGCTTCAAATACCAATTCTTTTCTCTTTTCAGGATCCATTTCTCTTCTTTGAGCATCAGCCAGTTTGTCAAATTCTTCATTGCTGTATCTGTCGGTATTGTTTCCGCCCGCTTTAGCGTTGTCTGTATGGTTTATCGAGTGAATGAACATATCAGGGTCAAGTCTCTCTACCCTTCCTGACCAACCTATGGTGTATGCATCATAGTCCATATCATCACCATATAGCTTGTCCATAAGTACTGCAAAGTCAACCGGTTGTGCATCAATATCCACACCTAGTTTTGTAAGCTCTTCTACGACTTCATTTGCCATCTCGTAGTTAACCATGTTGTCCTCCGGTAGTGAACAGTAAATCGTAAGTGATGGAACCGGTTCACCTTCGCCGGATGCATTTTCTTTTTCTTCAGCCTTTTCAGCAGTATCCGTGCTTTCTGTCTCAGGCTTTTCACTTGAAGTAGTATCTTTTTGAGCAGGACTACTACATGCTGTAAAAAGTATTATGAGAACTAATAGCAAGCTCAAGATTCTTGTTTTCTTCATCATTACCTCCAAATTATTTCATTAAAATTCTTACACAGGATAGTTTTTATTTCATTATCACTTTACCTTAGTGCAAGTACTTTTTATAATGATACTTAAGATTCAAGAAAATGTCAAATTATACTCTTAATTTATATATTTATTATTTATTAATTATATGTAAAATCATATTATCCTCTTTTTTTCAATACTTGCATTATATGCAAAGCTTTTCATAGCTTGGATTTGTAAGTATTTTTATACATATTCACTTTAGCTACCATATGTGTTACATCACTATTTGAATAGTTCTTTGTGATATTTAATTAATTTATACGATAATAAATATGTACTTCGTCTATATTTTAACTTTTAAAATGGATTTATTATTATGAATATTTTTAAATTTACTATTCATTAAAAATTAAAAATATCGATTTTTAGATTGGATTATTATTAATTTATAATAAATATAAAAAGAGGTAAATCAAATTGATTTACCTCTTAGAAACTTATTTTATTAACTCATGGACAGTTTCATCCGTAATTGAATTTAACCCACCCAGTATGATATATGACTTTACACCTATACTGTCAATATATTCTTTGACTCCTGCCGGTATGCTGTTGCTTACAATTAGAATGGTTGGCATTCTGTAAGAACCTGCTATTGCTCCGGCAGTCAGCGCATCTACAGGTTTCAGTCCATTTGCTATCATAACGCTATCTGCTTCGCTGATATACTTTTTATTTATCATAAGGGAGGTTTCAAATCTATCGTCCCCGCCTATCCTCTCAGTAGAGTAGCCTATTTCAGAGAGATTTTCTATTAGTTTATCTGAAACGGTTGTAGGGCCACCTATTACAGTTGATGATTCAATATTTAACCCATTAAATAGTTCATAATGATCGTCACTGAGCGATTTTCCATCTGTCAGAATTATTGGTATATTCCTATCTTTGGCTATACCGGAAATGCTTATTGCATCCACTTCACTGTATCCATTGACCATAAATGCTTCTGACACTTCTTTATGTTCATTTACTCTTTTGGCAATCACAAGTGAGGTTTCATATCGGTCTTTACCTTGAATTCTCTCAACCTCAGCATTTACCTCTTTTGATAATGCATCTACGGCATTTTCGCTAATAGTATTTCGTCCACCAATTACATAAATCTTGGACGGATTAAGTCTTTTTATCTCTTCTATTGTACTTTTATTTACTTCATCTTTTTCAGCAAGTAGCACCGGTCCGTCTTCGATATTTGTAAGAGGTGACATCACAAGTGCATCCGTGTATGCATAACCTCCTGTTAGATATACAACATCTGCACCTTGAGGATAGTAATTATTACTTATTTTTATAGCTGTTTCAAATCTATTTAATCCACTGATTCTGGTGTAATTGTCTGCAACTTTCATAGCTTTTACTGCTTTGTAAGCATCGGGCAATCCGTATCCATAACCCATATTTGGGGATTCAGGATATTCCTCATCTACAAGTGGTGTTGCAGAATTAATAAGCGCCTTTTCAATTATGCTTGGTGTGGCATTTGGATTTTGCTCTTTCATAAGTGCTGCAAGTCCTGAAATATGTGGAGTTGCTATTGAAGTACCGTACATCTTTGCATAGCCACCGTTTATAATTGCAGCCCTGACATTATTGCCCGGAGCAACGAGTTCAGGTTTTATTATTGTACCGGTATTATCAAATGCCGAAGGTCCCCTCTTTGAGAACTTAGCAAGTTTTAAATCTACATCTACAGCCCCAACTGATAGGGTGTTTAAAAGATTTGCCGGGTTTTCTATTGACCCCGGTTTTGCCTCAACATCAATTGAATTTCCAGCGGCAAATACAGGTAGTATACCTACCGACTTCCATGCCACTATAATATCTCTAAACCATGGATTGGCAGAAGATTCTCCACCCCAAGAATTATTTATTATGTCCGGAGCCATACTTGGGTCCCCACCGGGTGCTAGCATCCATTCAGCTGCTTTAATAATATTTACATTTGTAGTGTTTTTTTCAACAAAGGCTCTAGCTGCAATCCATTTTGCACCTGGCGCTATTCCCATCAAATTAGGATTTTCTCCTGATCCTGCAACCGCTATGCTAACTATTGCAGTCCCATGTGAATACTCATCTGTCGGCAACTCAGAGTCGCCTACTAAATCAAGCCAGCTGTATTTCGCTTCGGTTTCTCCGGTTTCCACATTGTATCCACGCCATTTTGTCTTAATTGAAGGATGTGTCCAGTCAACTCCTGAATCTATAAAGCCAATCGTAACTCCACTGCCATCTAGACCCAGTTCATCTCTTACCCTCGGTAAGTTGAGTTCATCATGGTTCCACTTTTTAACTTCATTCGGAGTAGATAAACTTGAAATAGTTGAAAGCTCCATTTCAACATTATCGTTAAAGTAAATCTTCGAAACTTCAGGAAGTGCATTTATTTCTTTCAGCACATCTAAATCCGCTTTAACATGAACAGCATTTGTAATATAAAAAGGAGTGTACTCGATGACCTTTCCACTTTCCAGATTTTCTTTTAATATTTCAATTACCCTTGATTGAGAGTTTTGAGCTGCATCCTTCAAACCTTCAATGTAGTTAATATCTCGATGCTCATCATTAGAAGATTCTTTAGCAATTTCCCCTGAAAGATGGATGTCATCTTTTAAGTATACGATTACATCCTTTATGCCATTAGCACTAAGTTCAACATTTAATATATTATCAGTATTGTTTGCCAACGCCAATACCGGATTTAATATAAGCATTAATGCAACCAAAAATATAAGTACTCTGTTCTTCACCATTAACCTCCGCTGATAGAAAATTTCGTTTAAATAATCACGTTTACTATTATATCATAATTTTATAAGATTAGCCTTGTTTTATAAACTTTTATATTAATTATATACATTATTTCTTATCAATAAATATATAACATAAAATATATTTAATTTAGCCTATAGTAAAATAATATTACATTTTTGTAATAGTATATAGTAAAATCCCCCTGTTATCCTATTTATTACTTGTAACTAATTTGTAACCTTTATTTTTAGTCGAATCATACAAAGATAATAGTTACAAAAGTGTAACAAATCTTTTTACAAGTCTTTAAAAGCCTATGTTTTCAACTGTTTTTAAGCATTTTATTCCATGTTTTTTGCTTCTTTATTGACTTAATTTCTATTTAAATATAAAATTTATTTTAGAAATGAGAGGATGATATATTTGAATTTTAGAAAATATTATAAATTAACAGCTATTATTTTAATTATTGCATCTCTAGCAATAATATCCGGTTTTATTTCGTTTGATAATTCGTCTAATGCGAATACGGAAGAATATACTTTAGATCTAGAATTAATGAATGAGATGCTTCTCAAAACTTCAACATTTGGAGCAAGTTCAAAACAAATCCCCGTATACTACAAGGGTAGAGAGTATCTAATTGATACAGATACAGATCTAAAAAATGCATTACAAAAACACGGAATCGTATTAAAATCTAACGATTTAATTTTTCCATCTGAGAATCTAGACTTAAAAAATGCAGACTACTTATTTATTACGAATTATGAACAAGTACTGGAAACAAAAGAAAAAACTATAGAGTTTAAAACCGTCGAAACCGAAGATCCTACTTTACCAATCGGTGAAAGAATCGTAAACAGAGAAGGTAGCGCAGGAGTTGCTAAAGAAACAATACTAAAGGTTTACAGAAATGAAGAGATGACTCTTGAGAAGGTAATTTCTGAAGAAGTAATAACACCGGCTGTGGACGGAGAAATACTGGTCGGTACTATGGAAGTACAAGAAGAAATAGTCGAAGAACATACAACTGAAAACCCAAATAACGATAATCAAACATCAAATTCAGATATGGGCTTTAGTTATTCTTATTATATAGACGTACAAGCTACAGCATATGATGCATCTGTAGCGGACGGTATACCTTATACTGCATCAGGAACTATTGCAAGACCTGGAGTTATAGCAGTTGACCCAAGTGTTATACCACTTGGTACTCATGTATATATTGAATCTTTAGACGGATGGCCAAGCTATGGTTATGCTGTAGCAGAAGATACAGGCTCAGCTATAGTTGGTAATATTATAGATCTTTTCATGGATTCACATCAAACAGCTATAGATTTTGGAAGAAGATCCGTTAGGGTTTATATATTAAACTAGATACTACTCCCCCTTTTTTGCAGATGTCTTTATGACATCTGTTTTTTTGTTTAAAAATGCCAATAGATCAAGTCTACTGGCATTTGATTAGAGTTCTAAACTAACTTTATATACTTCATTTTTGTTTATACCATATTTTGCGGATACTTCTTTTACTGCTTGTGATTTTTTAATTCCGTTGTCTAATAGTTTCTGAAACTCTGCTGCAATGTCTACTTCTTCAGTTTCAGCTTCAAAAGAATCCAAGACGATTACTATCTCTCCCTTTATTTCCTTCGACCCAAAATGTAATGCAGCATCTACAACCCTTCCTCTAAAGTGTTCTTCATAAAGTTTTGTAATTTCTCTAGCTATAAATATTCTTCTATCCGGAAAAATCTCTTCCATCATTTTAAGAGTGTGCATAAGTCTATTGGGTGATTCATATATTATTGTTAACCCGTTATAGTTTATCGTTTCTAATAATTCTTCCCGTTTCTTGCTGTTTTGCCTAGGTAAAAACCCTATAAACTGAAACCTCCAACTATCAAAGCCTGATAACACTAGAGCTGTAAGTGCAGCATTTGCCCCCGGAATTGCGTACACTTTTAGTTCATTTTTATGTACTAAGTCTACAATGATATAGCCGGGATCGGATACCGCCGGCATGCCAGCGTCGGTTATAAGCCCAATATTAACCCCTTGTTTAAGCCATTCTATGGCTTCCTCAGCTCTCATCTTTTCATTATGTTCATAGTACGAATAGAGTCTTTTATTAATCCCAAGATGATTTAACAGTTTTGAGCTATGCCTTGTGTCTTCACAAAGAATAATATCCACCATTTTTAGTGTTTCAATCGCTCTTTTTGAAATATCATCTAAATTTCCTATTGGTGTGGGTATTAAATATAAACTACCTTTTTCCATAGTATATCTCCTTAATCTCTTCGGTATAATTTCCACTTTCATCATATATAATTAAAGGGCTTTCGTAAGTAAAATTTTTACCTCCTCCTAATACAAATTCGCACATCACAAGTTTTGATTTAGAATTTATTTTAGAATGAACTGACCTCATACGTACAGGCTCTAATTTATACAATCTCGCAATAGACATGATATCTACGAGTCTATTACTTCTATTTATCATGATTAATTTTCCATGCTGCACAAGATGATCTCTGGCATATTTAAAAATATCCACCAAATTTAGAGTAACTTCATGAAAGGCTATGAGTTTTGCTTCAGATTTATTTTCAATCCCTCTACCGGCTTCCACATATGGAGGATTTGTAATTATATAGTCTACCTTCTCTTCAAGTTCAGATTCCATTATATTCTTGTTTATTACAAAAATCTCATCATCTACACCATTGATACTTACAGACTCACTGGCAAGTATAGCGAGTTCTTCCTGAATCTCATATGCATATACCCTTCCAAGAGAATAAAGAGCATGACATCTTAGTGCAAGTATTCCCACTCCTGTTCCTATATCAATAAGTGTCGAACCCTTTTTCATATTACAAAAAGAACTCAATAGTATAGAGTCTATTCCATACTTAAACGAACTTTCAGATTGAATTATCCTGTAATTAGTTCCTGGGATGATATCTACTGTCCTCATTTCTTCTCCTTTTTATCTTTACTCATATCTCATTATATCAGATATACTTAGATCTACTCACAAAAAAAGAAGCCGAAGCTTCTTTTTAAATCAAATTATATTATTTTAATATCGCACCTATCAAAAGCCCATAATAGTTTCCGATGACATAACCAAGAGTTCCTACAAGAAGTGCAGGTACTATAAGAGCTGTCCATCCTTTTGAAACTGCCATTGCTGCAGCTGTTGTCGGTCCACCAATATTTGCGTTTGATGCAATTATTACTTCTTCAAGACTAAACTTAAATACCTTTCCAAGCACTAGACTGATCAGCATATTTATCAAGACAATTATAAATGCAAAAACCAGTAATAGTGGAGATTCTCTAAATATTAGTTTTAGTGATGCAGGTGCTCCTATAACTGCAAAGAAAAGGTATATTAAAAAGGTCCCTATCTCTTGGCTTCCTCTTAGCTTTTCGAATTTTGATGAGAATATCGTTGCAAGTATCATGGTTAGTGTTGTTATGATTAGGTATTTATTTCCGAAGAATAGACTCATTGCTTCTCTAATCTTTGTTGAGCTACCAATCGCACCTGATAATGCATCTGCTATCATAGTAGACACGGTAACAATGGTAAATGCCAATGCTATATTTACAGCGATATCCAGTAGAGATATTTCCTTTGCTCCCCAGTATTTTGATGCAAGAGTTTTGTTCTCAGATAATCCATTATCTTTAGAATTTTCCAATTTATCTATTATTGGCGTCTTAAACGATTTACGGAATATTGAGATTGCCGGCATAGCTACCAGTGCAAAGAAGTATAATGCCATAAGTAGATTATCCGCTACAAGTGCTGCCGATACCGTTGCACCATCTACTGCAAAGCTCTCTGACATAGCTACAAAGTTAACCGATCCTCCGGTATAGGTTCCAACGAACATCGGAGCTATACTCGATAGGTTCGGAATCGCACCTCTTAATGCAAAAAATGCAACTAAACCACCTATTACAGTTCCAATACCACTTATAAGATATATGATTAGAATCCTACCTGATTCTTTCCATATCCTCTTGATATTCGCTCTATAGAGTAGCATCGGTACAGCAAGTGGAACTACATAACCCCATACATTATCATACACGGGCGAATCTGCCGGAATGATATTTAAATTGGATAATGCCAATGCAATCAAAAGTGCTATAATGCATCCTGTTATCTTATTTGCCCACTCATATCTTTGTTCTAAATAAATTGCAAGTGCCGATGCTACAGCTAACACCGACCATAATGCCCAAGTGTTGTCGGGACTTATAATACTTGACATAGATTTCTCCTTTCGTCTTTCAAGATTTATACGAATTATATCATTTTAATTACTACTTTGTAAATCATTATCACCAAGTTCTTATAATATTCAAATTTATTGATATATTGTGATCATTTATTTTTACCACAAAAAAAGCTCTCATCGAGAGCTTTTTAGTTCTTAAGTTCACTATGTACTTGATTATTCAGCGTGAATAGAATCTGTAGGACAAACTGCTACACAAGCACCACAATCAGTACATTCTTCAGCATCGATTACGTAGATATCGCCTTCAGAAATGCAGTCTACTGGACACTCTGGTTGACATGATCCACAAGCGATGCAAGTTTCATCAATAACATGAGCCATTGTAAGTACCTCCTTATTATTTTTTATGATTACATTATAACCTATATCACTTAAATTTTCAACTAGTCTTCATCATAGATGAATTGGATCTCATCTGATTCTCTGAAGTATTTCATATCTTTATCTTTTGTAACTTTTATATCGGTTATGGAATAATTTTTAACTTCCTCTATTCCTTCTGCATTTTCAAATTTAACCTTCACAATCTCTTGAAGAATATAAGTATCTATTACTGTTCCTCTTCCATCTTCCGTTTCAACTATATATCCAACAGGCGGCACCTTTTTAAGCGACTCTTCATATGAGTCCTGTTCGTATTTTAAACAGCACATAAGTCTACCACAAAGTCCCGATATCTTGGATGGGTTTAACGAAAGGGATTGCTCCTTTGCCATCTTAATTGATACCGGTGAAAATTCTCCTAAAAACTTTTTGCAACATACAACTCGACCGCATGGTCCAAGACCTCCCGTTATCTTCGCTTGATCTCTAACCCCGATCTGTCTAAGTTCAATTCGAGTTCTAAATATGGACGCAAGATCTTTTACGAGCTCTCTAAAATCGACTCTACCATCTGAAGTAAAGTAAAAAATGACCTTATTGTTATCAAATGTATACTCACAGTCTACAAGTTTCATATCAAGATTGTGTTCATCGACCTTTACTTGGCAGATATCTATCGCATCTTTTGCCCGTATTTTATTTTCTTCATGTATTTTTTTATCCACATCATCAGCCACTCTGATAACGGGTTTTAGTGGAGCAACCAGATCGGATTGATCTATTAGTTTTTCACCAACTACACAGGTTCCAAACTCAACTCCTCTCGCTGTCTCAACTATTATATTTTGTCCAACTTCTACTTTTATATCTAGAGGGTCGAAATAATATATCTTCCCGGATTCTTTAAATCTTACACCTATTACCTTATTCAAATTTTCCTCCAACAAATTACTATTTATAACCAATATTGCTTAACTTAAGGGCGAATGTTTCAACAGACAATAAAAAGTTAACATTATTATATAGATTCTTTTGTATCTGCATAGACTCTATAATTACATCATTTAATGCAGAATAATTTATATTAACTCTATCATAATTTGCTTTTATTCTATTTATTATATCATTGTCTATTGAATTGTCATATTCTTTAAATCTTATCATCCCGAGGTATTCAATAGCAATAGAAAAAAATTCCATACTATGATCTTTTAGTTCCTCTATTTTTTTTCTCTCGTCTTGTACCTTTGTGAATCGTCCATTTATAAATGCATCTATTAGATTATAAACAAATTCTCTATCTATATTACCGGTCTGCACTTCATCATCCATCAGACGAATCAACTGACATCTGGATGTAATGGTTGGCAGAAGTCTTTTTGATGATTTTGCTACAAGTATTATTTTACCATAGCTGGGCATATCTTCAAGTAACTTTAGCATAGCATTTGAAGATTCCACTCTTAGCCTATCCGCTTCAAGAATTATTGCAGTTTTGTATCTTAGTTCAAATGGTCTTGTTTGGAAGAATTTTATCAATTCTCTTATTTTATCTATTGTAATAGTTTTACCTTCTGCTTCTATTACGGAAAGATCTCGTGCATTTTTTGTAAATCTCTGTTCTTTTTTATCTTCTATTCCATTATACATGGATGCGAATTCCAGAGCAGCATCAAGTCCTGTTTGAACATCCATTGATTCAAATATATAAGCATGTGATACGGATTGTGAATCAATTTGGACTTTTAAAATCTCTAAGCTTTTATTATCGATCATTACATCTTTCTCATATCCATCATAGGCATAACAAAAATATTTGCATCTGCCACATTGTCGTCCGGATTTCGCTTGTCACTTTTTTCAATGGTCTGTTTTATCAGATTTACACATTTATTTACCTCATCAGCACGTACCCCTACCAATATTGTAGTATTGCCTTTTTTTCTAAATCCTCCGGTTGAGCTGAGTTTCGTCGTTGTAAACTCACTAGTAGATAGTGCTTTAGATACCTCTGCTATAAGTTCGTCACTAATAATTGCTAGAATAAGTTTCATATTATCCCTCTTTTATTAAACTCTTATATAATCTTCAATATCCATGATAAATACAGTCGCTCCACCAATTTGAACTTCCATTGGAAGCGGAACATATGCATCACCGGGCATTGAAACATTTAATAATGTAGTCGTTGTTCTTCTTGAGCTACAGTTTGTTTCGATTAACTCAAGTACTCTATCTATTTTCTCTTCTTCTACACCTAGTAGTAGAGTAGTGTTTCCTGCTTTTAAAAATCCACCTGTGGAAGCAAGCTTAGTAACTCTAAATTCGTTTTCCATTAAATCATCCATGAGCATGTGAACATCTTCATCTTGAACAATAGCTATTATTAGTTTCACTTTATACCTCCAATATTTTTTTAGCAATTTGATATGCTTCTTCAGTTACTTCTCTTTCTGTTCGAGAGGCATCAATTCTTACTATATTATGAGATTCCTTATACATTTGATAAATCTCATCGTAACCATTATGAATACTTGTATGAAATTCATCGCTTTGTGCTTCCATTCTATCACTCACATCTCTAATTCCACGCCTTATCAACGCCTCTTCGAATGATAATTCCAGATATAGTGTTAAATCGGGCATCACTGAATCCATAGCAAATTGATTTATCTCCATTATAGTATTTATACCCAGTTTTCTGCCTATACCTTGATATACAAGAGATGAATATACATATCTATCGCAGATAACATGAGTGCCTTTTTCTAAAGACGGTTTTATAACCTCATCTACTATTTGTGCCCTTGAAGCAGCCATGAGAAGTGCTTCTGTTCTAGGGCTCATAGGTTCATTTATATCGAGTAATATGGAGCGGACACTTTCTCCTATTCCTGTACCACCGGGCTCACGAGTTAGAATTACCATTTCGCCCTCTTTTTTAAGAAGTTCATAAACATTTTTTGCTATAGTGCTTTTGCCGCAACCATCCGGTCCTTCAATAACTATAAATTTACCCTTCATCCTACACCTCTATAATATCAATCATACTATCTTCATTGAATCCTACAATTGATATGCCTTTTCTTTTTAATTCCTCTACTAATTCCACATGTTCTCTCTGAATAATCTCACCTGGAGTTAATTGTGGTATCCCGGGAGGATATGGGACTATATACGATCCGGATATATTCCCTACAGAATCCTTTAGGTTTATTCGCCTTGACTCTAGATTGAAAGCTTCGTAGATTGGAATCCCGACAATTGGCTTAATTATCCCAATTTTTGCTTCATCAATTTGTTCATATGGCTTATTTTTACTAATTTCACCAATAAATTTTGCCAACATTTTGAAATCATCACTCTCATTCATAACAGAAGCAGAGCCTACAACATGTTTATAATCAGCATATTCCATGTCAACTCCGTATTCATAGTGAAGAGTATCTCTAAGGTCAACTCCTCTAATTCCTTTTAACTGTACGAATATTTTAGTGAAATCTCTATTAAAATACAAATCATTATCTTCCAATAATTTTACCCTATCTATCTTTGATATACTAGTATAAAATTCATTTGCCGAGTTTATAAGTTCATCCATTCGTTGTTTTCCTATAGGAGAATCCATAAACGCAACTGCTTTTTCAATTGCAGTCATAAATACATATGATGGAGATGTAGTCTGTAGCAATCTCGAAAATTTATATACTCTGTTTATATCAACTCTATCCGAACAAATGTGGAGAATTGCCGTTTGTGTAATTGATGGCAGAGTCTTGTGTGCTGAATGAATAACTATATCCGCACCAAGTTCTATTGCGGATTTGGGAAGTTTATCCGTAAATGACAGATGTGGACCATGTGCTTCATCGACAATTACTATTACATCATTATCGTGCGCAATCTTTATTAATTCAGCTAAGTCCGAACAAAGTCCGTGAAACGATGGATGAAGCAGTACACAGGCCTCAATTGCTTTATTTTCAACAATATCTTTAAATTCATCTACATCAATTCCACCCACAATCTGATTTATAGAATCATACTTAGGCATTATGTATTCAGTTTTTATTCTTCCTATTATGCTTCCATTATATGATGCTATATGTGAATTTCTCTGCATCAGTATAGTGTCACCGGGTTTAGTACAGCTAAGCATTGCGATATGAATACCCGCGGTTGACCCATTTACCATATAAACGGACTCTTTTGTTCCATATACTCTACTTACTTCACGCATGGAGTCATATATTATACCATTAGGATCATGAAGATTATCTGTTTCATATGTTTCAGTTGTATCCAAAAAAGGTATCGTATTAAAATCAAGTCCCAGATCTATTCTTTTCTTATGACCGGGAAATTGAAAATCATATATTTTCTTTTGCGAAATAGTTTTTAGTTTATTATAGATAGGCGTTTTTATGTCCATCCCTCATTTCAAATATGCTATTCCTATTATATCTTATTTTATGGAAATAGCTAAATTAAATATTACTTTTCTCATTTTATTATTTAGTTTGATACCATATTATAGTATTATTTATTTATATATTTTATAATGCTATATCCAATTGTTACGTTTCATTCATAAGTTATAAAGCAAAATAGTATATGCTTGACCCTAGAAAACGATTCTATTATAATAAATTATGAAATCTTTATTTCAAAAAAGGGGGTGTAGTAATGAAAAAGTTTTTAGCTATATTTACTGTTCTAGTAATGGTACTTACTTTTACAGCTTGCGGAGGCAGTAAATACAAGGAAGGCAGCTATGAGGGCGAAGCAAAGGGATATAGCCCTGATAAAAACATAAAGGTAAATGTAGCAGTTGATGCTGACGGCAAAATAAGCGAAGTAAAAGTTGTAGACCATGCTGAAACTGACGAAATCGGTGGAACAGCTTTAGAAACACTAAGCAAAGCTGTAGTTGAGAAAAACAGTGCTGACGTTGATACTATAGCTGGCGCTACGGTAACAACTGACGGATTTAAAGCAGCTGTTAAAGCAGCTCTAGAACAAGCTAAATAAATTAAATAATTAATTTCTAATTATAAAAAGAAGGCGTATGCCTTCTTTTTTAATTATTCTATATGCCCGTCATATACTATCTTACCTATATCTGCAAGTACATTGGTTGCGTGCGATAAGTTGT
This sequence comes from Bacillota bacterium, assembly GCA_023443025.1. Taxonomy (GTDB): domain Bacteria; phylum Bacillota; class Clostridia; order Tissierellales; family Peptoniphilaceae; genus Microaceticoccus. The sequence continues at coordinate 33,465 of JAEZWM010000064.1, read as the reverse complement.
CTGTGAATATTGCAAATATAAATGGCTCGTCGTCGTAAACAATTCCAAAATCATTGTAATAACCATCGTAATCTCCGGTCTTATGAGCTATTTCTATCCCTTTTAACTCCCTGGTAAAGTAGTCGTTATATGAAGTGTTCTTCATATCATCCAGAAGTGTGTCGTAATGGGGATTGTTATCTTCGTTATAATATATTCTCTCAAGTATGTTGACACTTTCATTTGGTGTTATATAGTTCCCGTTATAAGAACTTATATCATAAACCCTTGCAAGTGTTGTTAATAGGTATTCCTGATTGTAGTTTCCTAAATACCTGTACATAATATTGGTAGCAACATTATCACTTTCTGTAATCATTAGCGTAAGTAGTTCGGATATTGGGTAGCTCGATCCAATCTTTTCTCCTTGCAGAATCCCTGTTCCACCTTCATAATCATTTTCATAGTAAGTAAGCTTCTCATCAAGGTCTAAGCCATCTACGGTCAAATCATAAGCTAATACATTTATGGGAACCTTCATTACAGATGCAGCAAGAAAAACTTCATCTCCATTAATCTCTAGCTCTACTCCGGTTTCTAAGTTCTTGTAAACGAAACCGAAATCATATAAATTAATACCATTTTTTCTCAGATATGTTTTTATCTCACTTTCCAGTAGACCCGAATTCTTTATGGCTCTATCTTTTTTATTTTCACGCTCATTTTTTGTACTTGTTTTTACTTCAGCTTGTATGTCTTTTTCTAAGTCCTTATCCTCATCTACACTAGATTCTTCAGTCTCTAAAGTGGTATGTGCTTCAACCTCATTTTCCTCAGCAGTAGCCAGTCTATCAACAATAAATTCACTACCAAAGAAAACAATAATAGAAAGAACAAACAAAATAGCTAAAAGAGATAGCCCCCATATCAAACTTTTTCTCCTGCGTTTATTTCTATGTTTGAATTTTTTTGCTTCTAAACGATTTTTTTGCTTAGCGATTCTATTTAATCTATTTTGTCTTAATCTTTTATTTCTTCTACTCATAATATCCCTACTTTTTCATATTTATATCTAACTTGTATTTTATATCAACAAATCATGTTTTTCAAGTTTATATCAAACAGTTTCGTAAGAATAGTTATTGGTTTGATTTATCGGGTATATATTTAGAGAATTACCGATATTGTAAGAAAAGGAGGAAATTATGGAAATATTAGCTGCGGTAATCGGAATATTTCTGATGGTATTATTGGCAAAACTACTTGCGTTTTCTGTTAAAATTATTTTTAGATTATTAATTAACAGTTTAGTCGGTGTAGGATTATTATTCGTTTTTAATTTATTTGCCGGACTATTTAACATAAGCATTGCATTTAATTTTATAAATGCACTTGTAGCCGGCTTTTTAGGAGTGCCGGGAATAATTTTATTATTACTGTTCCAAAGATAATTATGCATACTTTTACTTGTAGCTAGACATGATAAATCATCTTTGGTATAATATTTGGTATGAGCCTAATTAAAGATAATTGAAGGGGGAATTCCTATGGCAGATATTAAACTGAACGTAGAATTACGTGATGGTATAGGTAAAAATAAAGTTAATAAATTAAGGGCAGACAATGTTGTTCCGGGAGTTGTTTATGGAAAAGGTGAAGAGCCTAGAACAATTGCAATCGTAGAAAAAGATTTACACAAAGTATACTTAAGTGCCGGAAGTAGTACTATTATTGATTTAGTTATTGGTTCTGAAACTATTCCGGTTCTATTCAAAGATGTTCAAAAACATCCTTACAAAAATAGATATACACATGTTGATTTCTATATGATAGACATGAAGCAATCACTTAGAATTCAAATCCCAATCGTACTTGAAGGTAGAGATGATATAGTACTACAACCTTCTGTACTTACACAACAATTAAATGAAGTTGATATCGAATGTCTACCTGTTGATATTCCACAGTCAGCAGTTGCCAATGTTGTTGACATGCAATACGGCGATCAAATTCTTGTTAAAGATCTTGATATCTTTGGAAATGACAAGCTTACTTTCTGGACAGATGCTGAAGAATTAGTTGCTACTCTATCTGAGCCAAGAGAAGAAGAAGAGATTGAAGAAGAAATTGATGGTGAAATCGACGCTGCAGATGTACCAACAGTTGGTGAAACTGAAAGCGAAGGCGAAGAAGCTGAAAGCGAAGACGAAGAATAAAAAATTAAAAGAGTCGTTAAATACACGACTCTTTTTTATTACACAATAAAATTTTATTAGGAGGTTTGTTTTGAAGATTCTATTATCAAAAGACTTTGAAGTTATGGTTCACTTCGTATTAGAAGATGATGAACTAATCATGCTCAGTGGCCCAAAAAAAGACTACGCAAAGGGAGATTTAGGTTTTAAAGGTGAGTATAAATCAGTATTCACGGATCTTGGACCCGGATCAGATAATGTAGTAATCGTAGGACTTGGTAAGGATAGCGAACTTAGTCATGATAGGTTTAGATATGCGGCTAATGAGGCAGCAAAAGCACTTAATAAAAACAAAGTAAAAGAGTGCAGTGTTGAGCTTGTAAAATACGAAGGTTACTGCACAAGAAAAATGACTAAATCAATCATCGAAGGATTCCTACAAGCTGAATACTGCTTTGATGAATATCTAACCAAGAAAAATGAATTCTCTCTTGAGACAGTCGGAATTATTCCTATTGAGGGTAAGGAAGAGTCTGCGGAGCTTGCAATAGATGAAACTGTAGGACTTATGGAAGGTGTTAACCTAACCAGAAGACTTGTTAACACTCCTTCTATGGATATGTATCCAGAAGTTTTAGCTAATATTGCCAGCGAAGAACTTTCAAAAGTCGGCGTTGAAGTTGAAATTCTGGGTAAAAGCGAAATCGAAGAGTTAGGTATGAAAGCCTTTCTAGCAGTAGCTGAAGGATCGGAAAAAGAACCGAAGTTTATTATAATGAAGTATCTTCCAGAAGGCGAGGACAAGCCAGCAGTCGCTCTTGTGGGTAAAGGATTGACTTATGACTCAGGTGGATATGCACTAAAGCCTGCTGAAGGAATGTATACAATGAAAACCGATATGGCAGGTTCGGCTTCAGTAATTGGAGCTATATATGCTCTAGCTAAAAATAAATCCGCTAATAATGTAGTCGGAATAGTAGCTTCCTGTGAAAACATGATATCCGGTGGAGCTTATAAGAACGGAGATATTATCGGCTCAATGAAAGGCACTAGCATCGATGTAGTTAATACGGATGCTGAAGGTAGACTGACTCTAGCTGATGCAATCTATTATGCTGCAACAAAGGTAAATAGCTCAGCTATAATCGATGTAGCAACTCTAACCGGTGCATGTGTAGTAGCACTTGGCGAACACACTATTGGAGCAGTAACGAATAATCAGGAGTTATATGACGAATTAAAACTAGCGGCTGAGCGTTCAGGTGAATATCTGTGGTTATTCCCTTCATTTGACTTGATGAGAGAGCAGCTTAAGGGTGACTTTGCCGATTTGAAAAACTCAACAGGAAGATTTGGTGGCGCTATAACAGCGGGACTTTTCTTGGAGCACTTCACCGAAGATAAACCATGGGTACACTTAGACATTGCCGGTCCTTCATACTCTAAGACCGGCTGGGGATATAATCCTAAAGGATCAACAGGTATCCCGGTTAAGACGCTTTATGATTATTTGATAAGAAAAGACATGCCTGAAGATGATTACTATAAAAAACAAGATTAATAAAAAAATCCGATTTCACATATGAAATCGGATTTTTTTAATACTTTATTATGAATACAAATCTAGATTCATCAGAGTAAAGCCTAAGAATACCTACACCATCCAGTATAGAAAGCGCATCTCCTTTTTTTAAAATTCCTGAATCATTATTTGTTTCATATCTTAAATCTGAGTCAAAGCACTGGAGTAGGTAGTTTCCATCAAGGGTAATGCTCATGACATCACTTAATTCTTGCGATATCATCTCTGCCGCGACACCTTCCCTTATAATTAAGTTATAATCCCTCACAACTGAATAGCCGGTTACATCATCGCTTCCACTAAACTCAAGCACTTCATAAGGTGAAAGTAATACTTTCCTTCCATTTACATTCAATTCTAATTCTCCATCAACTGGGGCTATATATCTCTTATAGCCCGAGTAATCTGAAAACACAGATTCTTTTAATTCGCATGTGGCAGTCGAGACTCTAATATCGAAATTCCTCTGCCCTACATCAGAATCTTCGGGAATAATTAGAACCTCTGTAGTAGTTCCGCCAGACCATTCACTGGTTTTAAAATCTTCCCACTTTATTTTATTTATTATCATTAATCTACCTCTTCAATTATTATTCCTTTCTCATCTATTTTGAAAGTTTCAGCTCTCCAGCTCGGGAAAGTAGATTTTATATAACCTGTAAGATCATTTATTATTTCTTCATCTTTTTTATTAACCACCGCCATTATAGTAGGACCTGCACCACTCAAATAACATCCTATGACTCCCAGTTTTTTTGCAACTTTAACAACTTCTTCGTAACCGGGAATCAGTCCTTTTCTGTATGGTTGGTGGAACCTGTCATTTAATCCAATCCTTATCTTTTCTTCATCCATATTTTCAAGTGCAGGAATTAAAAGACAAGCCCTGCTTACATTAAAGATTCCATCTGATCTTGAGATAGTTCCGGGTAAAATTTCCCTGGCTTTTTCTGTTGCTAGTTCAAAGTCCGGCATGATAGCAATAAATCTTAAGTCATCATGCAGTTTATGAACCGTGTAATAAACCTGCCCTTCGTCCATTACCGAAACTACAAAATGGCCATAGATAGCAGGTGCTACATTGTCAGGATGGCCTTCAAGATCCGTGGCAATTTCTAATAAGAAGTCCTTATTTATCTCACCTTTTATCTTATATAGTGCAGCGGCAACGCCGGCAACTATACAAGTTGATGAAGATCCAAGCCCTCTTGCCATTGGAACTACAGCTACATTTTCAACCGATATGGGTTCCGGTTCAAGTCCTAGTCTTTGATAAGTTCTTTTATAAGCATAGTAAATCAAATTATCGTCATCGAAGGATTCAGCATCCCTTATAATAAATTCATTTCTCATTTCAATAGCCAGACCAAAGACGTCAAATCCAGGTCCAACATTTGCACTGGTAGCCGGTACACTAATTCTTAACATTTTGATTTCTCCTCGGTAATTTCTAGTATTGTATCTCGCATTTGGTTCGGCTTACAATTTCTTTTATGAACCACTGGTAGCATCCTAAGTTTAAATAATGACTCCGGTATTTCCAAACCTGTTTTTTCTGACAAGAGTTCTAATGATTCAAACTCATCATCCGGGATTTCCTCTCCCAAAGAATCCAGGACCTTTGCAGGAAATTTAAATGGACTTGCGGTTGAGGCAATTAACATATGCGTGTTATCTCCAGTAGACTCAATATATTCATTTGCAACATAGTAAGCGACTGCAGTATGTGGATCCATGGTGTATCCATACTCCTTAAATACACTTGCAATTGCATTTGAAATATGATCTTCATTAGCGTATCCTGCATATACAAAATCACTAAACTCATCCCAATTGTAGGATTTGTTTTGCTTTAGAGATTCCATAGCCTCGGAAATTTTAACGGAATCTCCATTGGAAATGTGATATAAAAACCTCTCTAAATTGCTTGAGACTAATATGTCCATCGAAGGAGACGAAGTGAGTAACAGATCTCTATTGCTATTATACTCACCTGTTTTAAAAAAGTCTGTAAGCACATTATTATCATTAGATGCTACAATCAGTTTATCAATGGGAAGTCCCATTTCTTTGGCGTAGTATGCCGCCAATAGATTGCCAAAATTTCCTGTAGGAACAGTCACATTGATGCTACTCCCTTTTACTATTATACCCTTTTGAACCAGTCTCAAATATGAATTTATATAGTATATGATTTGCGGTACCAGTCTTCCAATATTTATGGAATTGGCCGAGGAGAATTCATAGCCTCGTTTTAATATTCGTTCTTTAAATTCTTCATCGGTGAAAATCTCTTTAACGCCTGTTTGTGCATCATCAAAATTTCCATCTATTGCTACTACATCGGTATTTCTCCCGGCATGTGTGAGCATCTGAAGTCTCTGCACTTCACTAACACCTCCATCAGGGAAATAGACTATGACATTTATACCCTCTACATCATTAAATCCTTCAAGAGCAGCCTTGCCTGTATCACCGGATGTAGCAACTAATATGATAATCTTTTTATCATCATCATTTTGCTCAAGTGATGCCTTAAGAAGATGAGGAAGAATTGATAATGCCATATCTTTGAAAGCTAATGTTCTTCCATGATAAAGTTCTATAAAACTTATTTTTCCAAGTGTCATTACAGGTGCAACTTCACTAGGGAACTTGTTGTCATATGCATTTTTTGCAGAATTTAATATTTTTTCTTCTCCAAGATCGTCAAAGTAACATTTAAGCACATATGAAGCAAGTTCAGTATAATCCAAATCAATCAGATCATCTAGGTTCTTTAACTTCGGTATATATTCCGGTACATAAAGACCTCCATCCGTAGCTATTCCTCTTATAATGGCTTCACTAGCACTTACAATTTCTTTTTTATTTCTTGTGCTATTATATTTCATTTTAATAGTCCTCTGCCTCAAGTCTAACTATAGATGCATTGTCTCCGATTGCGTTTTTAAGTTCAACCAGTGAAATTCTTTTTGTTATTACCACTTTAGGATCTTCACTTAAAACTTCTACCACCTTGTCACCTAGATCATAATCTCCATCATATCTTACATAGAACTCACCATTTATACTCTCTGAATCAATACTTCTGTTTAATCGGGTTCCATAAATCTCGGGTTTTTGATTGCATTTTATAATGTCCATAACATCTGTTAAAACTGCATTTGCAGTTGGCAGCATGCCTGCTCCTGATCCATAGAATTTAAGTTCGCCGACCATATCCCCCTCAACTGTAATCGAATTATAAGCTTGGTTTACAGATGAAAAATAGCTTCCCTTATGAACTGCAACCGGCTGAACTATTGCCTTTAAAGTTTCCCCCTCAACCCATGCATCACCAATCAGCTTGATTACTTTATTTCTCTCAGATAGTAGTTTTATATCAAGTGAACTGAGCTTGGAAATTCCATCCAGTAGAATTTGATCCTCATTTATATTTTGTTTGAAGGCAATAGTTGATAATATCCTAAGCTTTCTTAGAGTGTCTGGACCATCAACATCGCTCGATGGATCTGCTTCAGCATATCCAAGATCTTGCGCTTCAGTAAGTACATCTTTATAATCGGCACCTTTCTCTGTCATATTACTAAGGATATAGTTACAAGTACCGTTCATTATTCCTCTAACTCTTTTTATGTCATTTAGTTTAAGTACGTCATAAAGCGGTTTTATAATTGGAATCCCACCACCAACGCTTGCTTCGTATAAAAAGTTCAATCCTTTTTCATAAGCAAGTGCTGTAAATTCCTCAAAGTATTCGCTAACTACTGCTTTATTCGCAGTTACTACATGTTTGCCATTATTTAAAGAAGTGACTATCATTTTATATGCTTCTTCTATGCATCCTGTAAGCTCAATGATTATATCTATTCCCGGATTGTTCACTACTTCTTCATAGTTAAGAGTTAAAAGTTCATCTGATACTTTTACTTCCCTGCTCTTATTTAAATCTTTTACCAGTATTTTTGAAATCTCCAGTTCAGCTCCAAGATAATTAAATAGGATGTCAGATTTTTCTTCAATAATCTTAGCAACACCTTGACCTACAGTTCCAAACCCCAATAATCCTAATTTAACCTTTTTCATCATATCACTCCTTTTTATTTATTAAATGCTCCGTAAATTGCCTTTACAGCTTTTTCAAAATCTCTATTTTCTATACCTACAATTATATTTAACTCACTTGAACCTTGAGTAATCATCCTGACATTTACTCCTGCCTCATAAAGCGAAGTAAACAGTTTAGCACTTGTACCCTTTGTCTTTACCATACCTCTACCTACTACTGTAAGAAGTGCCATGCCGGGGTATACTGCTACTACATCAGGATTACAGTAAATTTTAATCTCTTCAATCACTTTCTTTTCTTTGTCCTTGAGCTGTGAGTCAGCTACAATTATAGATATTGAATCAATACTTGAAGGTATATGCTCTATAGAAATGTCGTTTGCTTCAAAAATCGAAATTAACTTCCTTATAAATCCTTTTTCAGCATTCATAAGTGTTTTTTCAACGGAAATTACAGTAAAACCTTTCTTGCCTGAAATTCCCGTAATATTGCCTTGCTTAATCTGATCATAGTCATCATGCACTATCATAGTACCGGGTGCATCCGGATCATTTGTATTTTTTATCTGTATTGAAATACCTTTTTTTCTAACCGGAAAAATAGCTTCTTCATGAAGTACAGGAGCACCCATATAGGATAATTCTCTAAGTTCTTTATAAGTAACCAGGTCCATCGGCTTTGCATCCTCCTGAATCTTTGGATCTGCCATTAAGAACCCTGATACATCGGTCCAGTTTTCATAAAGCGATGCTTCTACACCATTTGCTACTATTGAGCCGGTAACGTCCGAACCGCCTCTTGAGAATGTAATAATTTGTCCATGCTTGTTAGCACCGTAGAATCCGGGTATCACAGCTCTGTCGTATTCAGATAATCTACTTGATACCAGCTCCTCTGATTTTAAATCATCATAAACACCATTATCATCAAATCTAATGATTTCACTCGCATCTACAAAAGGGACTTTTAAATAATTTGCAAGTAGCAGTCCATTTATATACTCTCCTCTACTTGCGACATAATCCCTCGATGCACCTCTGGCAATATTGTCTTTAACTTCAGCTAAAATAGGTGCAATATCAATGTCTAACTCCAGCTGCTTACAAATACCTAAGAATCTTTTCTCAATAAGTGCAAATACCTCTTCAAAGTTCAAGTCATGAGACGAAAGCTGATGACTCATCAAAAGCAAATCAGTTATCTTATGATCTCCTGAGTCCCTTTTACCGGGTGCTGAAACAACTATGTATGCTCTTTCAGGGTCTGCTTCAATAATTGATCTTACCTTTTGAAATTGAGATGCATCTGCTAGAGAACTTCCACCAAATTTTAAAACCTTTTTCATAATTTACCTCCATATATTTAAAGGCACTCGTCCAACAGGACGAGTGCCTAAGCATCGTTTCCACCTAATATTACAGTAGTAGCTATAACGTAGCCATCGTTTCTTCTTTTCAAATGAAGTAAGCTCCAAGGTGGTTTTCTAAATCCAGTGTTCAGGAAATCTTTCAGCCACGAATCTCCTTCTCTGAGAACCTATTGATTTATACTCTTCCTTTTCATTGCTTTGCCTTATTTTAATACTTTAGCTCGACAATGTCAAGTAGTATTAAAGAAAAATTATGTAAAATTAATTTTTGTTAAGTCACTTAACAATATTGACAGTCTTTACTTACTAGCGTATACTTTAAGCATGGAGGCAGTTTATGAAATGTACAATAGTGAATAAAATTATTTATACATTGGAAGAAATGGACAGAAGCAAAAAAAATATAAGAACTGACTTTTCTGAACATGGTCTTAGTTATTCGGAGCTCCTATTTATAAATACCATTTATGAAAACCCCGGTTCAAATGCAGCTCAGTTAGCTAGAATTTTAGATGTTAGCAGAGTAGCCATTACTCAATGGGCAAACTCTCTCGAGTATAAAAAAATTATCGAAAGATACACTAAAGACGGTAATAAAAAAGAAAAATACTTTAAATTAACCCAAGTCGGATTAATGGTCTTAAAAAAATATCATAAGTATTATGAAGACTCAAACAAAAATTTATGTAATTATATTAGGAATCTAAACACTGACGAAAGAGAATTAATCATGGATTTTCTGGATATACTTTTAAAAAATCCACTGACGGAATTTAATTGTAACTACGAAGAAAATTGTAGATGTATTATATAATAAATGGAGGATATTATGTTAGAGTTAAAAGGTATCGGTTTTAAAATTGTTGATGAAAACACAGGCAAAGACAAACAAATTCTTGAAGATATAAACCTTTCAATCGGAAGCAATAAATTTGCAGTAATAACGGGACCAAATGGTAGTGGTAAATCAACTTTAGCCAAAATTATTATGGGACTTGAAAAACCAACAAGCGGAAGAATTATATTTGATGGAGTTGATATCACAGATATGGAGATAGATGAAAGAGCTAAACTTGGAATAGGCTTTGCTTTTCAGGCTCCTGTCAAATTTAAAGGACTAAATGTCAGAGATCTTTTAAAGATTGCTCATGGAAGTGATTTAACCAGAGATGAAGCTTGTGTGTATTTATCAGAGGTAGGTCTTTGTGCTGCTGATTATGTCGATAGAGAGCTTAATTCCTCGCTTTCAGGTGGAGAATTAAAGAGAGTTGAGATCGCCATGCTCCTAGCAAGAAAAGTCAAACTCTCGGTATTTGACGAACCGGAAGCAGGTATTGATCTATGGAGTTTTAACAGTTTAATAAATGTGTTTAAACAGCTCAGAGATAGTACTTCAGGGTCAATTATTATTATCTCTCACCAAGAGAGAATATTAAATATTGCAGATCAAATCATACTCATTGAAAACGGTAGGGTAAAGAAAATTGGAACCCATGAAGAGATTTATCCTACACTGCTCGTATGTGAGGATGAATGTGAATGCTGCGCAAGAGAGGTGGCACTATAATGAAAACAGCAGAACATATACTAGAGGTCGTAGCAGATATCAAAGGAGAAGTTAAAGGTGCTCACAATATTAGACTAAATGGTCAGACAAGTAGTAGACAGAGCACAAAAAATATCGAGATAAAGCCAAAAGAAAATGGTTCAGGAATAGATATCATTGTAAAACCGGGTACAATAAGTGAATTTGTTCATATCCCGGTGGTAATCGACACTGGCGGCATACAGGAGATGGTATACAATGATTTTTATATCGGTGAAGATAGTGATGTCGTTATAATTGCAGGTTGTGGAATTCATAATGACGGTAAACATCTCACCCAGCATGACGGCATACACAGCTTTTATGTTGAGAAAAATGCAAAGGTTAAATATGTAGAAAAACACTATGGCGAGGGTAATGGTTCAGGTGAAAACGTCCTAAATCCGGTAACTGTAATTCATCTTGATGAAGGTAGCAGGATGGAAATGGAAAGCGTTCAAATAAATGGAGTCGATTCTACTAAAAGGGTTACTAAGGCAGACCTTGCAGAGAATGCATCACTGATTACGAAAGAAATCATCATGACTGATGGAAATCAGCTTGCTACCACCGATTTTCAAATTGAATTAAATGGTAAGGGATCTAGTGCAAACATAGCTTCACGATCTGTCGCTAAAGGAAACTCAACACAGGTCTTTACCTCGATTATAAACGGTAACAATGACTGCATAGGTCATTCTGAATGTGATGCAATCATAATGGATGAAGCTACAGTAAAAGCAGTTCCTGATGTTACAGCAAACCATGTTGATGCCATGCTTATACATGAAGCTGCAATCGGAAAGATTGCGGGAGATCAAATAAAAAAATTAATGACTCTTGGTCTAAATGAAGAAGAAGCAGAAGAGGAAATTATATCAGGTTTCTTAAGATAAATTTAAAGCTGGGTAGAAAACACCCAGCTTTTTTTATTATATACTTTTTACTAATTCAACTATTCTTTCCACTGCATCTTCTGATGAAATTTCAGTATTTTCTCCATCTCGTCTAGTTGAAAATTCAACTATTCCCTCTTGAGCTTTTTTCCCTACAGTGACTCTTAGTGGTATACCGATTAGGTCTCTATCTGCAAATTTAACTCCGGCTCTATCTCTTCTATCGTCTAGAAGCACTTCAACACCTGATGACTTTAAGCTTTCGTAGATTTCTTCCGATAGTTTAACTTGCTCTTCATCCTTAGAATTAATAATAGTCACAATAGCATGATATGGTGCAACTACCAGTGGCCAAATTATACCTTTATCGTCATGATTTTGCTCAATGATTGCCGTTACAGACCTAGTGATTCCTATTCCATACGAACCCATCATAAAGTACTTCTCTGATCCGTTTTCATCAAGGAAGGTCGCTCCTAGCGGCTTGGAATACTTTGTACCGAATTGGAATATGTTGCCTACTTCTATTCCTCTTGCAAATTTTAATTTAGAGCCACAGCTTGGACATTTATCCCCGGATCTCGCTTGAACCAAATCCTCAGCAATTTCACCTGTAAAGTCTCTACCAAAGTTTACACCTGAGATATGGTGATCGGTCTTATTTGCACCCACAACCAGGTTTCTAGACTCTGCTATTCTCCTATCTACAATAATTCTTACCTTCTCTAAAAGACCGACAGGTCCAGTAAATCCGGGTTCAGCTCCTGTTATCCTTCTGATGGTTTCATCACTCGCCATCTCTATCTCATGTTCAGGTACTTCAAGATAGTTTGCTATTTTTGTCATATTTAGATCCCTGTCCCCGGGAATAAAAACGAGTACAGGTTCACCACTAACTTCAAGATCTATGGCCTTACAAGTTTTTTTACGGCTCACTCCCATAAAGTCAGCAAGGGCCATAATTGTAGTCGCATCCGGCGTGTGTACAACTTTCATCTCTTCCATTTCTTCGTCAGTATTGACCGGAGTGAAAACTACCTCAGCTTTTTCATCAGTAGCTGCATAATCACATGATTCACAATAAGCTATTTCTCCTTCTCCAACTTCGGATAGTGCAATAAATTCATGGGATTTATCTCCTCCCATAGCCCCTGAGTCGCCTTGAACTATCTTGTAATCCAACTCAAGTTTATCAAATATTTTCTCATATGCCTTCCACTGAACCATATAAGACTTATCGGAAGATTCATGATCTACGTCAAAGCTATAAGCATCTTTCATTAGGAATTCTCTGGCTCTATTTATACCAAATCTAGGTCTTTTTTCATCCCTATACTTGGTTTGTATCTGATAAATGGTTAGCGGAAGCTGCTTGTAAGATCTAATTTCTCCTTTTACAAGTGTAGTAAAATACTCTTCTGCAGTTGGTCCTAAGCAAAACTCTCTATTATTTCTGTCGTATAATCTAAACATTTCAGGACCATATACATCCCATCTACCTGACTCTTCCCAGATTTCTTTAGGCTGAATCGCAGACATTAGTATCTCTTGCGATCCACAGTCATCCATGCCCTGTCTTACAATTTCTTCAATTTTCCTAATCACTCTATAACCAAGAGGCAAGTAGGAATAGACCCCTGAAGCGGATCTTCTAATCATGCCGGCGCGTAGAAGTAGTTTATGGCTTTCAACCTCTGCCTCTACAGGATTTTCCTTCAGCGTTGGCATGTAAAATTTTGACATTCTCATTATATCCCTCCAAAAAAAATAACTCCCGTCTACTAAGAGACGGGAGATAACTCACGCGGTACCACTCTAATAGAGCTAATAAGCTCCACCTTTAACAGCTATAAGGCGCTTAACCCAAATGCTCCGAGACAGGTTCATATACTTTACTATCAAAGGGCTTCCACCATCCCCTTCTCGCTATGATATTAGTTTATATTACTATTTCTCTTCATCGCATAAAAAATTATATCATTTTAAAAATATTTAGTCAATTTTAGCTATTCAATGATTAGTTCTTTAGTTAGATTAAAAACTTCAACCCAGGTATGACCCGGATTTAGCTTAATAGGATTTCCATCAGCATCTAAAAATTGTGTCTTTGCTTCTCTCGAATCCTTTTTCCAAGTAATTTCTGTTGATACGCCGTTTGTAATATAATAACCTGTTCCCTCGCCTACATTGTCAACTGTTCTGTGTACTCCATTTGCGTAGTATCCCATATTAACGAGCTGAACTATAATATTTTTTGCAGTTACTTGGGCTCCGTCGATCTCGTCTACATGTGGAACACCGCCGACATTTCTTTTATACTCTTTTGTAGCTTCGTCATAGTTAAATTCCGCAGCTCCTGAAGAGCTAAATCCTAAATAAACTCTCTTTGCGTCTGTTCCGGTAAGCTGAGCATCTTCCAAATTATATTCAAATACGCCAACAGCCGGTCCGGAATGATATCCCATGTTCGTTATTGCTTCTTTAATAGCTGAGGTTGATGAATAAGCATTATGTGGAGCTACTTTTCCTTTTGAGTTGTCACGCCAAATATAGTTTCCTGAGAGTGCCATCCCATCAATTTGATCAATTCCAAGTTCTGCTACTTCGTAATCCGCATCATCACTACCACCGTATCTGGTAATAACAGCATCGTACTCCATAACTGTATTGATATAATAAGGCCTTAGGGATCTAATAGGTCCTATGTCTTCTACATCATTTGCTAGGAATAGAGCTAAGTATCTTGTGATATCACTCTCTACTTCATACTCGTATACTATCTCAGCTTTTGATATTCCTGATTGTGGTCTTGCTAATTGATGATTGTCAATCATAACTGCCATGACTCTGTTTTCAAGTACTTCCGGATCTACAGGAAGCCCGGATAGTGGTGATTTTGGTGCATTTTCTAACTCTTTTCTTTTTGCTTCTTCCTCCGCAAGCCTCTTAGCTTCCTCTTCTGCTTTTTCGGCTGCTAATCTTTTTTCTTCTTCCTCTTTTTTTAATCTCTCTTGCTCTTCTAAATCAACTGTTTCTTCAGTTTCTGCAGGTTCGCTCGGTTTAGAGCATCCCGTTATCGCAATAGATGCGATTATTAATGCTATTATAATTTTTTTCATAATTTACCTTCTTTCTTTTCATCAAAACTATTATAGCATAAATCATAAATGCTATCTATTAATTACACTTTATAATCAATAGATGATTGCACTTATTTTGTCAACTTCTTTCTTTAATAAACTAGTACTTTTAATAAACATATCACTATGGTAAAATATTATTCAAATATATTGTAAAAGGAGCGATAATATGGATACAAAATTATGGGAAGCGTTAAATACATTAAAAAAAGAATGCGATATAGTTGATCTATCTCATCCGGTTTCACCTTCTACTCCGCATTGGTCAGGTTTCGATGCTATGAGCGAAAAAACCATTTACAATTTTGAAGAGCACAGATTTTTAGCTAAAGAATACACAATTGTTGGTCAATATGCTACACATATTGATGCTCCGGTTCACTTTTATGAACCTGGAAGATATCTTCATGAGCTTGAACTAGCAGATGCAATTCTTCCTTTAGTGGTTATAGATAAATCAAAAGAAGCTCTAGAGAATGCAAATTATTTTATTAGCGTTCAGGATATCCTGGATTTTGAAAAAGAGTATGGAAAAATCCCTGAAGGAACTTTTGTTGCTCTTAGAACTGATTGGTGTAAAAGGACTGAAAATTTTGATAATATTGATGAATCCGGAATATCCAACTATCCGGGCTGGTCAATACAGGCATGTCAGTTTTTGATAGAAGAGCGAAAGGTAAAGGCAATAGGTCACGAAACCTCAGATACCGATGCCAGCATACTTTCAAGAGAATCCGGTTGGCTTGATGTGGAAACCTATGTACTTTCAAAGGATATATACCAAGTAGAACTTATGGCAAATCTTGATCAGATGCCTGCTGTTGGCGGGCTAATAATAGTCGGTTATCCAAATATAGTTAATGGATCAGGATTTACTGCAAGATGCATTGGTATAAGACCAAAAAAATTATAATATAAAATGACCCATATTTCAGGGTCATTTTTTTACTTTTTAGATACTATCATAACCGGAGCGTTGCCGGTTTCTGTTAAGTCAAGTTTTGCTATTTGATACTCGTCTATATTTGTGACGACTACCGGTGTAATTATAGAAGGTACTTTATCTTTTATTAAATCAAAATCAACTTCTATTATCGGATCTCCCGCACTAACTTTATCCCCTTGTGCTTTAAGTGGTTTAAAACCGAGTCCATTTAATTCAACTGTGTCCATTCCTATGTGTACAAGTATTTCACAACCATCATCTGTTGTTATTCCAAAAGCATGATGTGCATCATGTAATATGGATATTACTCCATCAGCAGGACTTTTGATAACAGCATCAGTAGGATCTACGGCAAATCCATCTCCCATCATTTTCTTTGAAAAAACAGGATCTTGAACATCTTCTAGATTTACAAGTTTACCACTAACAGGTGCATATAATTCGATTTCTTTTGGTTTCTTTTTGAATATATTAAACATAGATAAACCCCCTTTAAATTTAAAATACCCTATTTAAAAACATTAAAACAATTCATCATCTTATTTTTTAACATTTTTCATGCTTAGACCGATTTTCTCTCTTTTACGATCAATATTTATAACTGTTACATCAACAACATCCGATACCTTCAACACATCTGAAGGATGCTTGATAAAGGAGTTTGAAATTTCCGATATATGAACCAGTCCATCAGTACCAACTCCAATATCCACGAATACACCAAAGTCCACTACATTTCTAACAGTACCGGTTAAGTTCATACCCTCCTCAAGATCATCAAGCGTAAGAACATCCGATCTGAGGATTGGAGCAGGCATCTCATCTCTTGGATCTCTCCCGGGTTTTTTCAGCTCGTGTATTATGTCTTTAAGAGTCGGCACTCCAACTCCAAGTTCTTCAGAAGCCGCATTTATATCTATCTTGTCAAGATCCATCTTCATAATTTTAGATGCAACAGAGTAAGACTCAGGGTGCACTCCCGTATTATCAAGTGGATTTTCTGACTCGGGTATTCTTAAGAAACCTGCACATTGTTCAAAAGTTTTTGGACCTATACCCTTTATAGTTTTTAGTTCATTTTTTGTTCTTATCAAACCTTTTTCTCTTTTATATTCAAGAATATTTTCGGCAATTTTATTACTTATTCCCGCAACATACCTTAATAGTGCTCCGGAGGAGGTATTTAAATCTACTCCCACCGCGTTTACACATCCCTCAACAATTCCTTCAAGAGCTTCATCAAGTTCTTTTTGGTTAACATCATGTTGATACTGTCCAACACCTATATGTTTTGGTTCTATCTTCACAAGCTCTGCTAGTGGATCCTGTAGTCTTCTTGCTATTGAAATAGCCCCTCTAATTGTAACATCCAGATCTGGGAACTCTTGTCCCGCAAGTTCGGATGCAGAGTATATTGAGGCTCCTGATTCATTTACTATTACATATGCGAGATCTTTTCCATCTAACTCCCTTATCAAGTCCACAACGAACTGTTCAGTTTCTCGACTTGCTGTCCCATTACCTAAGGCTATCAAACTTACATTGTATTTCTCTATGAACCCTTTTAAGGTTTTCTTGGCATCTGATAACCTTTCAAAAGGTTTGACAGGAAAAATCTGTGCACTGTCCAAATACTCACCATATTCAGAGATAACAGCTACCTTACATCCAGTTCTAAATCCGGGATCCAGTCCAATGACTCTTTTATCTTTTATTGGGCTTTGCATTAGATAAGGTTTTAAATTATATGAGAATACTTTTATAGATTCGCTGTCAGCAAATTCTTTTAATTCTTTTCTTATCTGCGTTTGAATCTGTGGAAGGATTAATCTATTATATGAGTCCTCAATCGCCTCATCTATTATGCTGTTCAGTTCACCGGACTTGTCATTATAGGTTTTTCTAATTCTGTTGAGATTAGCATCATCTTCCAACTGGATTTTTATTTTTAACTGGTCTTCCTTTTCCCCTCTATTGATGGCAAGGATTCTGTGTGCTGCTGCAGATCGTACTTTTTCTGAATATTCATAGTAGTTGCTATAGACTCCATTTTCTTCAGCTTCAGTCGCTTTTTCACAAGTGATGACTCCTGTCATCATTCCCCTATCCCTTATATATCCTCTGATGTCAGAGTCTTCACTGATATCACCGGCTATTATGTCCTTTGCAAAAACTATTGCCTCATCTGCTGAATTTACTTCTTTTTCTTCATCTATAAAGGTAGATGCGTATTCATTCAATTCTTCAAGGTTGTTGCTATTTTCAAGAATGTATTCAGCAAGGGGTCTAAGCCCTTTTTCTTCAGCAACAGTTGCTCTTGTTCTCTTCTTTGGTCTAAATGGCAGATAGATATCCTCTACTTCCTGTAGAGTTGTAGCTGTATGTATTTTAATAGTAAGCTCGTCATCAAGCTTACCTTGTGATTCGATAAGCCTAAGCACGTCTTCTTTTTTCTTTTCTAAATTTCTGTAATAATTTAATTTTGTATCTAACTCTCTAAGCACTTCATCTGTTAGGTTGCCGGTTATCTCTTTTCTATATCTTGCTATAAAAGGAATTGTGTTTCCCTCGTCAATCAGTGCTACAGATTTTTCAACCTGATGAGTCTTTAATTTTAATTCTCCAGCAATTTTTTCTATTATATTCATTATTTCCCCCTTGAATAAACTGCTTTAAAACAGGGCTCTCACCCTGTTTTAAAGTTAATCAGCCTGCTGATTTAGATATTCATTTATAAACATGTCTATTTCGCCATCCATTACCGACGAAACATTTCCTGATTCCGCTTCTGTCCTATGATCCTTAACCATCTGATAAGGATGAAAAACATAAGATCTAATCTGCGATCCCCAGCCTATTTGAGTATACTTACCCTGTATATCTTCTATCTTTTCCTTTTGCTCTTCTTCTGCAATCTGCATAAGTTTCGCATAAAGCATTCTCATAGCCGTTTCACGATTGGTTATCTGTGATCTTTCAGACTGGCACTGAACAACTACACCTGTAGGAAGATGAGTAATCCTAACTGCAGAGTCGGTTGTATTTACATGCTGTCCACCTGCGCCAGATGCCCTATAGGTATCTATTTTAAGATCAGAATCATTGATATCAACTTTGTCAGTTGGACTTAGTTCAGGAAAGACGTCAATACTTGCAAAAGATGTATGTCTTCTGCTTGAGGTATCAAACGGAGATATTCTGACAAGCCTATGAACCCCTTTTTCTCCTTTGAGGTATCCGTATGCATTATGTCCTTTAACTAAAAATGTAACGGATTTAATCCCGCCTTCTGTATCTGAGTTGTAATCTGTAATTACTTGGCTGTATCCTTTATCTGATACCCATCTTGTATACATTCTTAAAAGCATCTCTGCCCAATCTTGGGCTTCAAGACCACCCACTCCGGCATGTATTGAAACGATAGCATTATTCGCATCATACTCACCGGAAAGGAGTGACTTCAGTTTAAATGTTGATAGTTTTTTCTCCGTTTTACTTATAGAAGTATCTAATTCTTCGAGAAATTCGAACGACTCTTCCTCAGTTATCATATCGAGCATTATCTTTAACTCTTCGAGTTCGGATTCCAATTCCAAATAATCGTCAGTGACATCCTTAATAATTTTTAAACTCTCTATGGTCTTTTGTGCTGAATCCACATCATCCCAAAAACCGGATTCGGCAGTCTTTTCTTCTAGCTCTTTGACCTGTTTTACTTTGCCGGCAATGTCAAAGTGAAACACCCAATTCTTTTATAGTCTCTTCTACCGAGTCAATCCTATCTCTAATCTCGTGAAGGTCTTTCATTTTATCACTCCCTTATCACATCTAGGATATTATTCATTTGCTCCGCAGCATCTTTTGTATTTCTTCCCGCTACCACATGGGCATGGTTCATTTCTACCTACTTTTCTGCCCTTTCTTCTAACAGGTTCTTGAGGTTCATCAGAAGTCCTAGTAGGTTTTGCCACTGCTTTTCTCTCTAGTCTTTCAGGCTGTTCTACATGGTATAGCATCTTAATAGTATCCTCGATGATCGAATGATTCATTTCCTCGAACATATCGAATCCTTCTTTCTCATATGCTCTTACAGGATTTTCCTGTCCATATGATCTAAGACCGATTCCCTGTCTTAACTGATCCATTGCATCGATATGATCCATCCACTTACTATCTACAACTTGAAGCAGTACCACTCTTTCTATCTCTCTAAAGATTTCTGATCCAATTTCATTTTCTTTTTCATCATAAAGCTTCTTACTTACATCTAGTAGGTAATCTCTAAATGAATCCCTATTATAATCGCTAATGGATGTTATTTTAAGAGCACCTTTTGGCAAATATATATTTCCGAGGTAGTTTAATAAACCTTCAGTTTCCCATTCTTCAGGATTATCAGTAGGAGCGAATGTCATCATAGCACCATCTATAAGCTGCTCTAGCATCTTCATTATATTTGCCTTCATATCTTCGCCATCTAGAACTGACTTTCTCTCTTTATAGATAACATTTCTTTGAAGGTTCATAACATCGTCATACTCAAGTACGTGTTTACGAATACTAAAGTTGTTTGCCTCTACTTTTCGCTGTGCTCTTTCAATTGCTCCTGTTAATACTCTAGCTTCAATCGGTTCATCCTGAGGGAATTTATTTCCTTCAACAAATCTTTGAATGGATTCCCCACCGAAAAGTCTCATTAAATCATCTGAAAGCGATATAAAGAACTTAGAAGTACCCGGGTCTCCTTGTCTACCTGATCTACCACGTAGCTGGTTGTCAATTCTTCTGGACTCATGCCTTTCCGTACCGATTATATACAGGCCTCCTGCATCTACCACGCTTTTAGCATTGACATCGGTCTCTTCCTTGTACTTGCTCTTAAGCTCGTTATAAACCCCTCTAGCTGCTAAGATTTCTTCATCTTTAGTTTCAGCAAAACTGTCCACTTCTTCTAAAATTTCATCTTCATAGCCTAATTTTTTCATTTCAAGTTTTGCTTTAACATCAGGGTTACCACCCAGCACGATATCCGTACCACGTCCTGCCATGTTTGTTGCTATGGTAACAGTATTTAGAGTACCTGCTTGTGCAACTATCTCAGCCTCTCTATCGTGCTGCTTAGCATTTAGTACTTCGTGTTTTATTCTCTTTCTCTTAAGCATATTGCTTAATTCTTCGGATTTTTCTATCGAGATGGTACCAACCAGGATTGGCTGTCCAGTACTATGAACTCTTTCAATCTCATCTACTATAGCATTTAATTTTGCTTCTTCATTTATATAAACTACATCATCAAGATCCTTTCTTACTACGGGTTCATTAGTTGGGATTTCGACGACATCCATGTTATAGATTTCAGAAAATTCCGATTCTTCTGTTTTAGCAGTACCTGTCATACCGGCAAGTTTTTCATACATCCTAAAATAGTTCTGGAAAGTAATCGTTGCAAGTGTTTTAGACTCACTTTGAACCGATACATTTTCTTTTGCTTCTATGGCTTGATGTAGACCATCGCTATATCTTCTGCCTTCCATGATACGACCGGTAAACTCGTCAACTATTAAAACTTCTGAATCTTTTACTACATAGTCGATATCCAGATGCATTGTATGTCTAGCTTTTAAAGCCTGATTGATATGATGTGCAATTTCCATATTTTCGGGGTCTGAAAGATTCTCTAAATTAAAATATTTTTCAGCCTTTTCCGTTCCCTGTTCAGTAAGGTTTGCCGTCTTTCTTTTTTCATCAACTACAACATCAACGGTTTCAACCTTCATCTCCCTATCGAATGGGTCGACCTTATCCTCACCGGGTTCAAGTTTTCTCATTGAAAGACCCTTAGCAAAATTATCCGCTTTAGTATACATGTCGGTTGATTTGTCACCTTCACCCGAAATAATAAGAGGTGTTCTTGCCTCATCTATTAGAATTGAGTCTACCTCATCGACGATGGCGTAGTGGAGCTCTCTTTGTACCATCTCGTGCTTGTATACGACCATATTATCTCTTAGATAATCAAATCCGTATTGGTTGTTGGTTCCATAGGTTATATCACATGCATAATTTGCTCTACGCTCTTCATTGGTAAGTCCATAGATTATACATCCTACTGTAAGACCTAAAAATTCATATACCTTACCCATCCAGTCGCGGTCACGCTTTGCTAAGTAGTCGTTTACAGTAACTATATGAACACCTTTGCCTTCAAGCGCATTCAAATAAGCCGGTAAGGTCGCAACAAGTGTCTTACCTTCACCTGTTTTCATCTCTGCAATCCTACCTTGATGAAGTATGAGTCCACCAATAAGCTGAACTCTATACTGTTTCATTCCTAAAACTCGAAATGAAGCCTCTCTTACAACAGCAAAAGCTTCAGGTAGTATATCGTCAAGTGTTTCACCACTACTAAGTCTTTCTTTAAATTCTATCGTTTTGTTTTTTAATTCATCGTCTGTAAGATTTGACATCTCTTGATCTAAACTTTCGATTTTATCGATAATTGGGTTTAACTTTTTAATCTCTCTTTGATCGGAAGTTCCAAATAACTTTGCTAATAATCCCATTTAATCACCTCTTAATAATCTTCCACTCTTAATTTTACCATTTATATCTATATTGTACAAATTGTTAATTGTAAAAACAATTTATTATTAAATTGTGTAATTATCTTGTTTTGGTAATCTTATTTCCTATCTTATTATACGGATTAAATATGTATTATTTATGTTTATAAATTACAAACTTTTCAATTAAAAAGACACCCGAAGGTGTCTAATGATATTTTAAAACTCTGGTTCTATTAATCCATAGTTTCCATCTTTTCGTTTGTATATAACTTGGACGAAATCGGTTTCTGCTTCCAAGAATACGAAGAAATTATGACCAAGTAGTTCCATTTGTAGGATAGCTTCATCAACTGACATAGGCTTTAATCCGAATCTCTTTACCCGTACAACTTGACCTTTTTCTTCCTCTTCATCTCTTTGGAAGTCTGATACATCTTCGAATCTGATTGTCTGTCCGCCAGCATATCTCTTTTGAAGCTTTGTCTTATGTTTTCTAATTTGAGATTCTAATGCATCCACAGCTCTATCGAGGGAGTCCATAAACTCTGTTGTATTTTCCTCCGCTCTTAAGATTGTACCCGGCAAGAAAATAGTCACCTCTACAATCTTTTGATTCTTGACAGCACTGAAGGTTACATTACCTTCGATATCCTCTTGGAAATACTTATCAAGCTTAGAAAGTTTTTTCTCTGCTTTTTCTCTTAATTGAGTTCCAACATCTACGTTTTTACCATTGTAATTCAATCTCATTTTGACGCCTCCTTTAATAAAGAAAAATCTTTATTACTACTATTATGATACCCAAGTCCTCAATAATTTAACGCATTATAACAACTTTGCGAAATTATTTTAAATTAATTCAAAATTTATATGAACTTTATATAAAGTAGCTGGATACCAATTTATATGATAATTTTATTTATTAACGAATTGTATATCTATATATGT
Organism: Bacillota bacterium; assembly: GCA_023443025.1. Classification (GTDB taxonomy): domain Bacteria; phylum Bacillota; class Clostridia; order Tissierellales; family Peptoniphilaceae; genus Microaceticoccus. The sequence goes on along the minus strand of JAEZWM010000064.1, from coordinate 10,187 downwards.
ATAAAACTAATATAATTTCTGTGGATAAGTTATTGTTATGCTTGTGGATAATGTGGATAACTTTGTGGAAAACTTGAATTACTCCAATTAATGTTTTCAATTTTTTGGGATAATTAGTTTTATTTACATTTATTTTACAATGAATAAATCCGTTTTTAACATTTCCAATATTAATTTTCTTTGAATATTATCCTTTATCTTGTGCTAAATCAATTTAATGCCACTATATCTAGTCCTTGAAAGTTAGGATATTAACACAATGTTTTTTATACCCTTGAGAATTAATTTACATTTTTGCATATCGCCAGTTATATTCATTAGTATGCATTTGTTATTCGCCTGTCTTTAAGTCTTGTTATTTTAATGTAGTAAGTCCACATAATTGTGTTATATACACTGTTTTTGTTATAATAAATATAGAATTAAAATTGGAGGTATCTATGAAAAAAATAAGTATTGATACGCTTTATGAATTTAAATTTTTAAGCAACCTAAAACTATCACCTACTGAAAAGCATGTGGCATTTAGTGTGAGCAGTTCAGATTCTACGAACAACGAATATACATCTTCACTTTATACTACCAAATGTTCTGACAATGAAATTATTAAAGTTACTGCCGATGATTTTGGTGGTGTATATGATTTTATTGACGATGACACAATACTCTTCTCAAGCATGAGGGAAAAGCCGAAAAAAGGATCTGACAAAAAATTAGATGAAGATAAAACATACTTTTATAAAATTAACCTAAGCGGCGGTGAAGCCGAGCTCTTGATGGAGATTGATAAAACAGTTATTAGGATAGACCACTTAACCGGTTCTAAGTTCTTAGTACAATATAAGAACTCTCCTAAAAAAGATGATTCCATTGATGCAGATGACTACCTGGTTTATGATGAGTTTCCTTATAGATTTAACGGGAGAGGATATGTAAATAAAACTCGCAATCGATTAGCTATTTATGATTTAGAAAACAAAACGCTTGTGGATATAACCAGCGAAAATATAAATGTCGATAGCATAAATTTAAATGATGATAAATCAAAGATATTATTTACGGCTAGTGAATATGAAATCAAAACCGATTTAAGCGCCAGTTTATATGAGTATGATATAAAATCGAATAATTGTGAATTGATTCTTAAAGATATAAATGGTCTATATGAAGCAGGGTATATAGGTGAAAATATTTATTATATAGCTCCGAATCGCAAAAAATATGGCTTAAACACAAACCCAAATCTTCATATATTGAATGATTCCAATATAGTCCTAATGGAGGATTATGATTCCAATTTGGGAAATTCACTAGGTACTGATCTAAGGCTGGGATCAGATGATAGTCCATCCGTATTAAATAGCGATTTATATTTCTTATCCACTGAAAATGATAAGGTTCTATTATATAGAGTCAATATGGAAGGTAAAAGAGAGTTAGTTATCGATATTGACGGTTCCATTGATGAATTTGTAGTTGGAAAGTGTGGAATTTATTTTGTAGGCATGAAACCTAATCGTGCTCAGGAATTATACTTCTATGATGGTGAGCTGAAAGAGTTATCGAAATTTAATACATTTATTGATAATTACAATATCTCTGAAGTAGAATCTTTTGAGTTTGAAAATGACGGAATTAATTTTGATGCCTATGTTATTCCACCAAGCATTAAAAATAAAAATAATAAGTATCCTGCCATACTAACAATACATGGTGGCCCTAAAACGGTTTATGGCAGAGTCCTACATCATGAAATGCAGCTGCTTTCATCGCTCGGTTACTATGTATTCTACATGAATCCTAGAGGTTCAGATGGTAGAGGAAATGAATTTATGGATATTCGAGGTAAGTACGGAAGTATTGATTATGATGATTTAATGAAACTTACAGACGAGACTTTAAAAAGATATGAGGATATAGATACTGATAGACTTGGGGTCATGGGTGGCTCGTATGGAGGATTTATGACTAATTGGATCATCGGCCATACTGATAGGTTTAAAAGAGCATGTACACAAAGATGCATCTCCAACTGGACAAGTATGTACGGCACTTCTGATATTGGTTTTTATTTTGTAGAGGATCAAATTAGTGGAACTCCTTGGAAAGATTTTGAAAATCTATGGGATATGTCTCCATTAAAATACGCTGATAAAATAGTAACACCTACACTTATTATTCATTCTGAAGAAGACCATAGATGTCCACCTGAGCAAGGTCATCAAATGTATCTTGCACTGATTCATCATGATGTTGAAACTAGAATGGTAGTATTTAAAGGTGAAAATCACGATTTATCAAGATCCGGAAAGCCACTTCACAGACATAGACGCCTAACTGAAATTGTAGATTGGATGAATAAATTATAATATTATAAAAGAGCCTCTTAAAGGCTCTTTTCACTTTTTTTACCATATACTGCAAGGAGTATTGAAGCAGTTATTATACAAATAATTGCAACCCCTTTTTTAAAAGTAATGAATTCAGAAAAAAACATAAATCCTATAACAATGCTCGTAACCGGCTCAAATGTACTTAAAATAGAAGTTTTTTGAGAGCCTATGAGTTTTATAGCGCTTTGATAAAAAACAACTGCAATTACCGAAATGGAAAATGCAAACAACGCAATTAACAACCAGGATTTTAATGAGTACTGATACACAAAGCTCTTTGTAAGTAAGCTATAAACAAGTACAGGTATGGACGAAAATATTGCAATATAGAAGATTAATTTGAATGTATTCATAACATTTAACCCGCTCTTCTCCAAATAAAATGAATATACCGCATAGGTAATACCCGAAGAAAAAGCTAAAATAAAGCCTATAAAGTTGTTTAGTTCCGTAAAATCCATTATGAGCATAATTCCTATCATCGCAATTATAACGCTAATAACTTCTATTCTATTTGGTTTTAACTTATAAAACACAGCTAGTCCAAGCATAATAAATACAGGATATATAAAATGCAGCGTACTAGCGGCACCAACCGATATATAATTATAAGAGGAGTATAGTAAAAGCGGTGTCGATGCGTATCCTGCGACTACTACAAATATTTTTAAAAGCTCGGATTTACTAATGCTCATATCCTTACACCCTGTCTTCCTTGCCGCATAATAAAGAAGCGGTATGGGTAAGAAAAACCTATAAAAAACAAGGCTGATTGCATTTCCTCCTGCTGCATATATTATCTTTGCTATTAGTGGCGTTACTCCAAAAATCACTGCTGATGCAACTGCCATTAGGTATCCTGTGGTATTTGTCTTCATTTCTTCTCCATATGAAAGAAACCTGCTCAACGAGCAAGTTTCACTAAATGTATTCTTTTCTCATAGATGATTTTGGTATTCCTATATTTTCACGATACTTAGCTACCGTTCTTCTGGATATATCTATTCCCTTATCATTGAGCATTCCGGTTATCTTTGCATCGCTAAGCGGTTTCTTTTTATCCTCTGACTCAATAATCTCTTCAATCATAGCCATTATAGCAGTAGAAGAGACGTCTTCACCCGAGTCAGTCTTCATCTCATTTGAGAAGAAGTATTTAAGCTCGAGTATTCCCTGTGGTGAATCCACATATTTATCTGTAGTGGCTCTACTTATGGTGGATTCATGAAGTTCCAACTCCTCTGCAACTTCTTTTTGACTCATAGGCGCTAAAAATTTTTTACCTTTGTCAAAAAAATCAACTTGGGTTCTTACAATTACTTCCAGTATGCGGAGAATTGTCGATTTTCGCTGCTCTATACTTGATATTATCCACTCCGCAGAGTTAAGCTTTTTGGACAAAAACTTTACAGCTTCCTCGTCGCCTTGTTTTATCATCTGTCTATAACTGTTATTTATATGAATCTGAGGTATATATTCGTCGTGCATTATAATTTGATATTCGCCATCGACTTTTTCTATAGTCGCATCAGGCACTATATACTTTACGGGTTGATTTGTACTATATGATGCTCCCGGCTTAGGATTAAGCGTTCTTATGTAATCAACTTCCTCAATCACTCTTTGCATACTAATCCCGAGTTCCTTGCTAATCACACCCATCCTATTGTAGGCTATATCTTCCAAATGGTTCTTTATTAACTCTTTTGCTATAGTATGGTCTTCTTCAACCTGGCTCAAAAGGCAGTCCATTAGCGTTTCACTAGCAACACCTTTTGGCTCAAATTCTTTAATTATTCCGAGCACATCCCTAACATCCTCTTCAGAGATGCCCATTTCATCAGCGATTAATACAGGGCTTGTCCTTAGATAACCATTGTCATCAAGATTATCTATAATTTCTTCCCCTATTCTTCTTTCAATATATCCGATATCAAGTACATTTAATTGAAATAATAAATCATCTTTTAAAGTTGAACTTTTAGAACTAAAGTCTAAAAAAGAGTAATCGTCGTCATCTTTGGAATAACTTGTTGAAGGAGCAGGATAATCGTATCTATTTGCCAGCTCTATAAGGTTTTCACGCTCTTTATTCTTGTTTATACCATCTTCAATACTCTTCGTCTGAATAGTCTCTTCAATTTCCATCATTGGGTTTTCGAGAGCTTGATCTCTTAAAAAGCTCACCAAATCGTCCATGGAAAACCTGAGGATTTCTATAGACTGCTTTAACTGTGGTGATAGTATGAGTTCCTGTCTTTGATCTATAAATAATTCTAATCTTTGTTTCATTTTATCAGCCCTTAATATGAATCATGTAAATAAATGATTAATAAAATGGAAATTTTATGTTTCTATTCTATTTAATTATATTCTATAAATCTTTATATTTCAATGCTTTTATATATAAAATACCGGCCTCTTCCCAACTAGTTTAACAATTTTTAATAATTTGTATAAGGCGAATAAAAAAGGAGACTAAGCTCCATTTTTTATTTGACATATCTTTTTTCAGGATATTTTTCGTACATTTCCAAATATTGATAAAAAAGTCTTCCGGGATCTGAACCGGGTACGGATATTCTAGGCACGATGTAATTACCTGTGTCGAATTTTCCAGGTGCAAGTGCCGGATTTGGAACTCCACCAAGTATTATTCTATTATGATAGTTTATCCCTTCATAATACCCATTTCTAAGCCTATTGTATTCCTCATGCCTATCAAACCCAACACTAAAAGGAATCGAAAAGATATCGACATTATAGTTTGAATCTATATAAGATTCAAGATTTTTCTTTTGCAGTCCTATTTCCTTTTCTATAAGTTCAGGGTTTTTATATAGATTTACATGGTTCAAGGTGTGGTTACCAACGATCATTCCTGAATCGATAAGCATATTTAATTTATCTGAGATATAATTCCTTTGACCAAATGGAAACTCATTATTAATAAAGAAGGCCGCTTTTGATTTAAACTTTGGAAGTTCTTTCTCTAATTCCATTAAGACTGAATAAACACAGTGTCTGCTAACTTTTCCATTAGTGTCAAATCTAATCTTACTATCTGTTCCATCATCAAATGTCAGTACATAAGGTGTATATCCTTCTTCTATATTAATATTTCCATAATAGTACTCCTCAATTGATATCGGTAGATAGCCTCTATTATAGAGGTTAATAATATCTGCTTTTATTGCTCCTTCTGTTCTTGTGTACCAGTCATTATAATAATTTAAATCATGATACATAAGTACCATGATGTCCCCATCGTGGTTAGGCGGAAGTTTCTCCGGTAGAGATGCATTTTTAAGATTTTTCTTATTCATTCCATATAGCTGATGGATTACAGAATCTTCAATTACCTCTTCTCCTCCAACTACATTTATAGTCGTGTAATCTGAGCTCTCTAGATGTTGTATAGCATATCTGTTTACATAATTTGTATTTGTGAGTAATGTATTTGCATTGAGCGATGCAGCTAGTATTGAATCTCCCAGGTTTTCGCCACTGCAAACAGTCAATCCTTTATTTGCTATATTGTAAGTATATAAGCACTTTGCGGAAATCTCGTATTCATCCATTCCTGTGATTTTAGTAACTGTATCGAGTTCTAAATCCAGCTCACCAATTTGATGAAGTTTACATTTATAATATTTAAGAGGTAGACCATTATCAATCAATAGTATTGGCATTCCGGTTGCTTTTGAAACCTGATTTGCACTAATTATATTTTGAAATTGATGCCCCGACACTACTATTAAATCTTCGCATTCGTCTATTAAGAGTTTTTCTAGGATCAACTCACTTGTTTTAAACCGATCTTCTCCGGCAATTCTTTCAATTTCAAGTTTCATACTACTGAATTGTGTATCGTTGATCATTTCATGTCCACCAACAATTATTACCTTTTTAGCACCGAGTCTTTTAATTTCATTTCGCGTCTCAATTGGCATTTCATTATAGCTCGTCAAAAGGATAGGTGCTTTTATGCTATGTGCTAATTGAACTGCGCATATAGCATCTGAAATAATTTCATCGTTCACAAGTATCGCAGTCTCGGATTCATTATATTCACTTTTTGAGAGTAACACAGCCGTCTCATATCGATTGTTTCCTGAAATTCTATTTATGTTTTGATACTGCACATCTGCTAATGAAGTGCACAAAACTAAAATCAAAGTTATTATTGAAAACATAAATAATTTAACTTGTTTTTTCATTTATTTCCTCACAGTATAATATATCTATATGATATCATAAATAGTATATAAGTTGTTATTTTTTAATTATTATGTATTAACTAATCATTTAATGTGTATTTTTAGCATTTTAAAGCCATATCTTTTTTTGCCTTCTCTTGACTTTTATTGATTTTTTGTATATTATTAGAATAATTTACTATAGTATAGTCATAAAGTTAAATTACATTACAGGAGTGGTATTATGATAAAAATTGGAATACTTGGTTCTAGCGGTTATGCTGGCGCAGAACTGGTTAGATTACTACTTCAGCATAGTGATACAGAGATCGTATTTGTAGACTCCAAGGATTCTGAAGGCACGAAATTCGCTGAGCTATATCCAAATCTATACGAGTCGATTTCGCATACATTTACCTCTCTTGATATCACGGATAATCCATACTTCGATAAAATTGATTTGCTATTTTGTGCTCTACCTCATGGTTTAACACAAAAAGCTGTTAGTGCTGCATTTAAACGTGGATTAAAAATCGTTGATTTGTCTGCTGATTTTAGATTATCCGACCCATCTGTTTATGAAAGTTGGTACGACACCAAGCATATTGCAATAGATGAGTTAAAAAATGCAGTGTATGGTTTAACTGAAATCAATAGAGAGAAGATAAAAGACGCTATATTAATAGCAAATCCGGGATGCTATCCTACCTCGATTTTACTTGGCCTCTATCCATTATTTAAATCAGGTTATGCAGCGGATGCCCCTATAATTTCAGATAGTAAATCCGGCGTTTCCGGTGCAGGAAGGGGACTAAAAGATCCTTTTTTATACTGTCAGGCTACTGAAAACATAAGTCCTTATGCGGTGGGTGCCCACAGGCATACGCCAGAGATTAAAGAGCAGCTTGATTTGATTTCAGGTAAAGACTGTCGCTTGTTATTCACTCCGCATCTGGTTCCAATGCAAAGAGGCATTCTATCTACAATTTATATTGCAAATGAACATAATTTAAATATCGACGAGATCTATAAACTCTATCATAAAATATATGATAATGAAAAATTTGTAAGACTACTACCTCATGGTACTATGCCTAAAACAAAAGCTGTATCCGGTTCAAATTACTGCGACATTTCAATTACTATCGATGATAATTCAGGATATATAGTTATCATGTCAGCTATTGATAACTTAATTAAAGGTGCAAGTGGTCAAGCGGTACAAAATATGAATCTAATGTTTGGTTTAAAAGAGGATGCAGGACTTACTCAATTACCGGTTTGGCCGTAATAAAATTGAAAACAAAAAGGATGTTAATGATGAAAACACAAGACGAAATAAAAGCCCATATTTTGATGGAGAGCCTTCATTATATAAAAAAGTTCCACAATAAAATTGTTGTCATCAAATATGGCGGTCATGCAATGATCAATGAAGAGCTGAGAGAATCAGTTATTAAAGACATAGTACTGCTTAAGTATATAGGTATGAACCCCGTTATTGTTCATGGTGGCGGGCCTGAGATTTCTTATTTTATGAATCTTAAAGGTCTAACTCCTGAGTTTATTGATGGGTTAAGAGTTACAACACCTGAGGTAATGAAAATTGCTGAGATGGTTTTAACAGGAAGTATTTCACCGGACATTGCTGCACTTTTTAACGCAAATGACGTATTGAGTGTTAGTATTAGCGGTAAAGACGGTAAGTCAATTAGGGCAAAGATTAAAGATCCAAAGCTTGGACTTGTAGGAGAGGTTACGAGAGTAAACACCAGGTATATCCTAGGACTAATAGATGACGGTTATCTACCAATAGTATCGCCAATTGCCTATGGTGAAAACGGCATAAGTCTTAATGTGAACTCAGATGAGGTTGCAAGAAGGCTTGCTGCTGCACTTGGTGCAGATAAAATGATTATGATAACCGATGTCAACGGCGTTATGAGAGATTATAAGGATCCTGACAGTCTTATTCAAAAGATGAGTGTTGAAGATGTTCAACAAGCTGTTGAAGATGGAATTATCTGGGGTGGAATGATACCTAAGCTTGAGTGCTGTACCGGTGCAATAAAAGGTGGAGTTAGGAGATGTCATATTATTAATGGTACTGTGCCGCATTCCATACTTTTAGAACTATTTACTAAAGAGGGAATTGGTACTATGATTGAGGGAATCCATAGAGCGGTTTAAAGGAGTGAGGAATTATGGTGAAGAATTTGAAAAAGATTGAAACAGAAAAAATAATTGATGACGGAAAAAACTTTTTAATGAATACCTATGGTAGAAATCCAATAGTCTTTATAGACGGATATGATTCTACACTGGTCGATTCGGAAGGTAAAGAATATCTGGATTTTTTATCAGGAATTGCGGTAACATCACTCGGTTATAGCAATCAAAATGTTAAGGATGCAATGAAATACCAAGTAGATACCATCGTTCATACATCCAATTATTTTTATATTGAACCCCAAGTCGAACTTGGCAGACTATTATGCGAGAATTCATTTGCAGATAAAGCATTTTTTAGTAACTCTGGAGCGGAAGCTAACGAAGGAGCTGTAAAACTTGCTAGAAGACGTGCATACAACAAATACGGGCCGGATAAACATGAAGTAGTTGCCATGAAGAGCTGCTTCCATGGTAGAACATTGGCGACACTTAGTATAACGGACTCTGAAGTATACCGTGAAGGTTATGGTCCTCATCCAATAGGTTTTAAATTTACGCCTTTTAACGATGTACAAGCACTAAAAGAAGTAATAGGTGAGAACACCGCCGCAGTTATACTAGAACCAATTCAAGGTGAGGGTGGTGTAAATCCTGTTGATCCGGAGTTTTTAAAAACTGCCCGAGAACTGACCAAACAATACGATGCCGCTCTAATATATGACGAAATACAATGCGGTATGGGAAGAACCGGTAAGCTTTTTGCATATGAACACTACGGAATTGAACCGGATATAATGACACTTGCAAAAGCTCTCGGAAACGGAGTTCCTATTGGAGCAATCCTTGCAAGCGGTGACTTCGCAGATGTATTTACACCCGGTGCACATGGAACTACTTTTGGGGGTAATCATATTGCAACAGCAGCTGCAAGAGCCGTAGTTAAGGAAATGTTAGACAAAGATATACCCGGACTTGCTAGTATTACAGGTGAACATTTTAAATCTAGACTTAATGAATTAAAAGAAGAATTCGATATAGTAAAAGATGTAAGAGGTATGGGATTAATACTCGGAATGGAGCTTACTATAAAAGGCTCTCAGATAGTTAAAGATATGCTCGAAAGAGGTTTTATTATCAATTGTACCCACGATTATATACTTAGATTTATACCTACTCTTATTATCACTAAAGAAGAAATTGATTCAATGATCGATAACTTGAGAGAGGTTCTAAAGTCACAATCTTAAAAGGGCTGTAAAACAGCCCTTTTAAGATTGTTCTATTATATCATACTCATTTAGCAAAACTTCATTTGCTGATTCCAGTGCATCATAATACTCAGCGTACTTAGGACTTAGTTCTTTTAATGCCGGAATAAATACATCTACAAATCCGGAGCTTTTATAAAACTCATTTACAATTT
>JAEZWM010000083.1 GCA_023443025.1 Bacillota bacterium | reverse complement strand
TAAGTAACATTTTAAGAGATAAGAACAAAACCGCAAGAGTTCTACTAAGGGTTAATCCGGGAATTGAAGCTCATACCCATGAGTATATTCAAACTACAAAAAATGATTCAAAGTTTGGACTAAGCATCTTTGATGATAACACACTAAGCTTTATTAAAACTATGAATGAAGATCCGGTAATTGAATTTGCCGGTATACACTGTCATGTAGGGTCGCAAGTTTTTGATGGAGATACATTCTTAAAAGAAGCCGATGCAATGATAGAATACGCTAAATCGATAGAAGATAAAGCAGGTTTAAAGATAAACGAAATAAATCTAGGTGGCGGATTTGGAGTTTATTATACTGAAGAAGACAATCCATTTGAAATCGAAGGTTTTTTAAGACAGTATATAACGCATATAGAAAACAAATTAACAGAGCTAAATCTTGAACCGGAGTATATAAGTATCGAACCGGGTCGTTCGCTTATAAACTCATATGGATCTACACTATACACAGTGGGCTCCGTTAAAAACACTATGGCCGGTCTTCCCTATGTTTTTGTAGATGGAGGTATGACAGATAACCCAAGACCTTCTCTATATCAAGCAAAATATGAAGCGGCTATAGTAAATAAAATGGACAAAGAAACTACCGGATCGTATAGAGTCGCAGGAAAATGCTGTGAAACCGGAGATATTCTGATTCATAACACAGATCTCGCAAATCCAACTCCAGGCGATTTACTCCTCATAAATTCAACCGGTGCTTACAACTATTCAATGAGTTCAAATTATAACCGAATTCCGAGACCGGCAGTCGTATTTGTAAATGATGGGGAATCAAAGCTTGTAGTAAAAAGAGAAACTTACAAAGATTTAATTAGAAATGATGAGGTGATAGATTGACTGGAGTTGTACTTAAATTCGGTGGATCTTCCGTGGCAACCACCGATAAAATAAAAGATGTATGTAAATTAATACTAAAGAAAAAGGATGAATATGATAGTGTTATAGTAGTTGTTTCAGCTATGGGAAAGACTACAAATAATCTAATCTCCTTAGCGGATGAGCTAACAGAAGAGCCAAATTCTAGAGATATGGATATGCTCCTTAATACAGGTGAAATGGTATCTGCATCACTTATGTCCATTTATCTTAATTCAATCAACCAAGATACTGTAGCTCTAACGGGTTTTCAAGCAGGATTTAGAACAACCGGCGAACATTCAAAAAGCAGAATTGACAATATCGACACAGAAAGATTAGAAAATGAACTTTCAGATGGAAAGATAATTATAGTAACAGGTTTCCAAGGAATGAATGAAAATGGTGATTTGACTACTCTAGGTCGTGGAGGCTCGGATACTTCAGCAGTAGCAATCGCAGCTTCGCTAGGCTTTAACTGTGAAATATACACCGATGTAAAGGGAATCTATACGGTAGATCCAAGGATCAGATCAAAAGCTAAAAAGCTTGAATGCATTACTTATGAAGAAACTATGGAGATGGCAAATCTAGGAGCAAAAGTCATAGAGCCAAGATCTGTAGAAATGGCTGAAAAATACTCAGTTCCATTATATATAGCACTTAATACCGGAGATATACCAGGGACACATATTAAAACGGAGGTTGAGAATTTGGAAAAAAGTTCCATAACCAATATTTCAAATTTAGACGGCAGATTACTTGTAAATATTACAGAGGAAGCCGGCGAAGAATCAAGGATTATAGAGTGTTTTGCAAAACTTGCAGATAACAATATAAATGTCGATATCATTAGTCATTCAATAGACAGAGAAGGAAACCCAATAACTTCTTTTACTAGTACAGTCGACAATATGTCTAAAATAAGCAGAATGCTAACTGACATGAATCTTAACCATAGATTTACATCGGAAGTAAGCAAAGTTTCGATTATTGGAACGGCAATGAGAAACCAAGTCGGAGTAGCGGCAAGAGCTTTCAATGTATTCTTAAACGAAAACATAAAGTTTTATGAGGTATCAACATCTGAGATAAGCATCTCATATGTAGTAGATAGTGACAATGCAATTAAAATAGTAAATGCATTGGCAGACGAATTTAATTTATAATAGGAGGAAAAAGATGAAAAAGGCAAATTTAGCAGTAGTTGGCGCAACAGGAATGGTTGGAAACACAATACTTAAGGTATTAGAACTAAGAGACTTCCCTATAGAGAATCTCTACTTATTCTCATCAGCAAAATCAGCTGGAGAAGTTATAAACTTTAGAGGTAAAGAAGTAGTCGTAGAAGAGTTAAAAGAAGATTCTTTTGATAGGGACATCGACATAGCATTATTTTCAGCAGGCGGAGCAATATCAGAAAAGTTCGCTCCAATCGCAAACGAAAAAGGCGTTATAGTAGTAGATAACAGCTCATGTTTCAGAATGGATGAAAACATACCTCTAGTGGTTCCGGAAGTAAACCCTGAATCGCTTAAAGAAGATTCAATGCTTGTATCTAACCCTAACTGCTCAACAATACAATCAGTTGTAGTACTTAAGCCTCTTTATGATGCATTTGGTCTAAAAAGAGTAGTTTACAATACTTATCAGGCAGTATCGGGCTCAGGAGTTGCAGGAGTTAAGGATTTAGAAGAAGGAACTTGTGATAACTATCCATACTCAATCAGTAAAAACTGCCTACCACATATAGACTCATTTACTGAAAATGGATACACCAAAGAAGAATTAAAAATGATAGATGAGACTCATAAGATACTTGGAGACGATGATATTAGAGTAACAGCAACAACAGTTCGTGTTCCTGTTAAAAACTCTCATGCAGTAAGTATGAATATTGAGTTTGAAAAACCATTTGAGCTAGAAGAGGTTTATAAAGTACTAAAAGAAGCACCATGTGTAGTAGTAGAAGATGATTTAGATAATTTGGTATACCCACTACAAGAAAATGCAGATGAAAAAGATGAAGTTTTTGTTGGAAGAATTAGAAGAGACTTTAGTGTAGACAACGGAATCAACTTATGGTGCGTTGCAGATAATATTAGAAAAGGAGCCGCAACTAACACAGTTCAAATCGCTGAACTGATTTTAGAAAGGTTGTAGGATCCGCTTAATACAAGGAGGATAATTATGTTATATACAGGATCAGGCGTTGCCATAGTCACCCCTTTTAATGAAGATGGTAGCGTAAATTATGAAAGATTTGTTTCACTTTTAAATTTTCATCTTGAAAATGGCACCGATGCAATAATCGTTACAGGTACAACTGGCGAAGCATCTACAATGTCAGAAGAAGAAAAGCTCGCAGTAATTTCGAAAGCTGTTGAAGTTGTAGACGGTAGGATACCGGTAATTGCAGGCACAGGGAGTAATAATACGGCTGCTTCGGCAGCCTTCAGTAAAAAAGTTGTTGAACTAGGAGTAGACGGTCTACTTGTAGTTACTCCATACTACAATAAAACAAGCAAAAGAGGACTTTACGAGCACTTTAAAAGTATAGCAAATGCAGCTGCTCCTGTACCAATTATCCTCTACACAGTTCCAGGTAGAACAGGAGTGAATATCCCTGTTGAAACTGTAAGTGCACTATCTGAGATTGAAAATATTGTAGGGATTAAAGATGCGACAGGAGACATCTCTTATGCTATAGATGTTAGAAATAATACTCCTAAGGATTTTGCCATCTATTCAGGAAATGACGACATGATAGTTCCAATACTTTCAGTTGGCGGCGTTGGAGTAATTTCAGTACTAGCGAATGTACTTCCTCGTGAAACTCATGATATGGTAGCGAGCTATTTCGAAGGTGACACTGAAAAAGCTACAAAACTTCAACTTTTATTAAAGCCATTCATTGATTCTCTATTTGTTGAAACAAACCCAATCCCGGTGAAAGCTGCGATGAATCTTATGGGACATAATGTAGGTAGTTTGAGACTTCCACTTTTCGAAGCTGAAGATAGTACAAAATCACTTCTTGAAACTGAATTAACTGCACTAGGAAAATTATAAAGGTGGCCAAATGAAAATATTATTATCCGGAGCAACCGGACAAATGGGAAAGGCGATCACAGAAGTGGTCGCCTCCCATAATAGAGACGAAATAGTGGCAGGATATGCAAAGGAAAAAACGACTGACCTTCCCTATCCTGTTTACGATACATTAAACATAGACGAAGATGTGGATGTCATCATCGACTTTTCTTCACCGGCAGCCCTTGATGAACTACTGAATTTCGCAACTGAAAAGAATCTAGGAATCGTACTGGCAGCTACAGGCTATTCAGAAGAAGAAGTAAGTAAAATAAATGAAGCTTCAAAGAATATACCTATACTATACTCAGGCAACCTAAGCCTAGGAGTTAATGTTATGCAAATAATTGCAGAGAAACTTGCTCATATGCTTTCAGATTTTGATATCGAAATCGTAGAAAAACATCATAGATACAAAGTAGATTCACCGAGCGGTACAGCAAAGATGCTATTTGAAGCAGTCAATCGAGGCAGAGATGAAAAGCTCAATGCTCTTCAAGGACGAGATGGTTTTTATAAAGAAAGACCTATCACTGAAGTAGGTGTCTCTTCACTTAGAGGTGGAAATATTGTAGGTGAACATACGCTTTACTACTGTGGAGAAGATGAAGTTATAGAGCTTAAACATATAGCAGCATCCAAAAAGATTTTTGCAAATGGAGCTATTAAAGCTGCAAGATTCTTAATCGATAGAAAACCCGGACTTTATAATATGAACGATGTACTTGTGGAGGATTAATGAGTATTAGAATAGGAATCGTTGGTTACGGAAACCTAGGTAAAGGTGTAGAGATAGGAATTTCACAAAGACCTGATATGGAACTAGTAGGAATTTTTACCAGAAGAGATATGAAAGATACCGGAGATGTAAAATTCTACAATTATAAAGACATTTTAGAATTTAAAGATAAGATCGATGTTCTCATACTCTGTGGAGGATCTGCAAATGACATACCGGAGCAAGCACCATTTCTGGCTGAGCATTTCAATACCGTAGACAGTTATGATAATCACAACAAAATCCCAGAGTACTTTGAGAAGATTAATAGTATAACTACTGAAAATAAAAAAACCTCAGTAATTTCTTCAGGTTGGGATCCGGGACTCTTTTCTATTAATAGAGTTCTTGCAGAATCCATACTCCCAAGTGGAGAAACCTATACATTCTGGGGACGTGGAGTTAGCCAAGGCCATAGTGACGCAGTTAGAAGAGTAGAAGGCGTTGCTGCAGCTGCTCAGTACACCATACCAAATACCGAACTTATAGAAAATATAAAAGCAGGACATAGTGTAAAATACACAGGACATTCAGCACATAAAAGACACTGTTATGTAGTTCTTGAAGAAGGTGCAAATGCAGAAAAAGTAAGAGATGCAATAGTTAATATGCCCGATTATTTTGTTGGCTATGAAACAAAGGTTGACTTTATAAGTATGGAAGAATATGAAGCTCATCATAAAGGCATGCCTCATGGCGGTGTGGTCATAAGAAGAGGATACACAGACGATGAGCATATGTCCATCTACGAGTTTTCACTAGAACTAGCAAGTAACCCCGAATTTACTGCTGCGGTTAGTTTAGCATATGCAAGAGCCTGCTACAACCTACATGCAAATGGAGAGTACGGTGCAAAAACAGTATTGGACATACCACTTAGGTATCTTTCACCTAAACCATACGATGAATTATTAAAAATGATTTAATTTAAAAAGGATCCATAAATTAGGATCCTTTTTCTATTTTATATTTATTTTATTAAGTATAGCATCAGCATAGAAATCATAGTCGCCAATACAAAATTAATCGCAATGGTTATTGCAAATTTTATTACTGTCATAGGTTTAAAACTTCTATTATTTAAAAAATAATATGTAATAGGAGTTGAAACACCAAGTCCTATTACAGAAATCAACACCTGTGAAATATCCACTCCATGACTTGAAGATAGTCCTGAAATTACAGGAATAGTAACAGC
>JAEZWM010000078.1 GCA_023443025.1 Bacillota bacterium | reverse complement strand
ACTAATAGCAAGTTTTTCTAGAGCTTTGGTTTCGGATTTATCTGTTAAGCAGTCAGATGAAGAGTTTGATAAAGGGCTTAAAGAAGCAGTCGATAGTATCTATGAGGCATCTATAGTTTAATTTGGTTTATTAAATTTTGAAAAAAGTAAAAAGGCTAATACACTAAATATTTTTATAAGAGCAAGAGACTGGAGAACCATTTATCCGGTCTCTTAAATTACAATCTAATTACTTTAGTAATTAAATGAATGCATAATCAATAGTAAGGAAGTGATCCTATGAGTAATGAACTTCTAAATACACTACACAAGTTGGCGATAATCAATTATTCCGGAGCACCGTTTTTATTTTGTTACGGAATTACATGGCTTATTTGTGGATATCTATGGCATAAGTTCTCTGCAAAAACTGCTGTTTATATAACGCTATTTCAAGGTATGGTTGCACTTCCAGCGGCACTTGGAATTATGTATGCAATTGGTTCATTCACATATAGACCGGGAGATGAACTTCTAAACCAGCTTTCCATAATAATTGCAATGAGCCAGCTTCTCGTAATCCCAATTCTGATTGTCTTCATTATCAAGGAGCAATATACACTAGTACCATTTATTTTTAGCTTAACGGGAGCTGTTCATTTTCTACTTTATACTTGGCTTTACCAGACGTATTTTTATATTGCCATGCCGATAGTTCTTAGCATAGGTATAGCTGCTATTTATTCTTTTGGAACGAGAAAAGGAGATTATCACCCGTCGATTGCGGCTGCATCTCAAATATGCTTATTGACAGGGGTTGTATTAATACTAACTACGGTAGTGCTTGTAGCCATACATTAATAAAAAGAGGGAGAGATATGAATAGAAAAAAATTAATTAAACCACAAAAGCTTAAGTTAGGAGATACAGTTGCAATTATAAGCCTATCAAGTGGAATGTTAGGAGAAGAGTTTTGTCGGCATAATAGGAAAATTGGCGAAGCACGATTAAAGGAAATGGGTTTAAATTTTGTATACACTCCAAATGCGCTTAAAGGAATTGAATATTTGGATAAGTTTCCGGAAAAAAGAGCAGAAGACTTAAAATATGCGTTTAGAAATCCTGAAATTTAAGGAATAATCTGTGCCATTGGTGGTGACGATACTTAGCGTACCTTACCTTATCTAATGGAAGATGGTGAATTCATTGATTTGGTTAAAAATCACCCGAAAATATTTTTAGGATTTTCCGATACAACGGTAAATCATTTAATGTTTTATAAATTAGGTCTTCAAACCTTTTATGGCCAAGCATTCCTTCCTGACATCGCTGAACTTGCATTAGATTTACTACCCTATTCTAAAAATGCATTCTTAAATCTATGCGAAGACAACAGGCAGCCTGAAATCATTCCTAGTAAATTTTGGTACGAAGAGAGAACCGACTTCTCTATTAATGCCGTGGGGACCGATAGGATTAAACATAAGGAATATAGAGGATATGAGCTGCTTCAAGGAAATAGCAACTTTCAAGGGGAGCTTTTAGGAGGGTGCTTAGAGAGTTTGTATGAGATGATAAGTCATAAAGACAAAGTCGATACTTGCGCTAAATATAAAATCTTTCCTGAGAAAGATGAATGGAGAGGTAAAATATTATTTCTAGAAACGAGTGAAGAAAAGCCTGCTCCCGAGTTCGTTAAGAAAGCTTTACTAAAATTTAAGGAGTTAGGAATTATTGATGAGATAAACGGAATTATTTTTGGAAAACCACAAGATGAAGTATATTATGAACAGTACAAGGATGCCATTAAACAGGCAGTGGGCAACGACTCATTACCAATCCTCTACAATGTCAATTTTGGACATGCCTTACCAAGAGCCATTTTACCATATGGTGCTTTAATTAAAGTTGATACTAAACAGCAAAAGATTTTATTCGATTAATAATTAGTACATTGTGATTCTAAATCTGTTATTAATCCTTGAACCAAGTATGGTATAGCCATAACTATATCATCAAAATAGTAGACTTAATCAATATCGTAAAATTTGCTTAAAGCTGATAAATATTTCATAAATAAGGAACCATTATCAAACAAACAAATCCATAAGAAAAACTAATACAAAAAATAGAGAGTTTACCATATAATATAAGCTAGGAGGCGATAAAATGATTAAGATAAATGCAATAGGGATTGACTGTCCTAAGCCGGTGATTATGGCTAAGAAAGAACTTGATAACATTACCGAGGGTAGTGTTGAAATTCTTGCTGATAACTATGTGTGTGTTCAAAATCTTATAAAGCTTGCAGAGTCAAGCGGCTATGAGCATGAGTATGTTCAGGAGTCTATGGATAGATTTGTGGTTACTATAAACAAGTCCGGTGCTTCAGAAGAAGCTGAGGCCATCAGTACTGAACCTATCAATGATGATTTTACTATTGCTATAGGAAATAGATATTATGGTTCGGGCAATGATGAACTGGGCGAAATTCTTATGAAGAGTTTTATATATACAGTGAGTGAAACTGAACCTCTACCAAAGACCATTGTTTTCTACAACTCAGGAGTTTACCTGACAGTTAAAGGATCACCGGTGCTGGATGATATACGTGCCTTGTTAGATGCAGGAGTTGAGATAATTTCCTGCGGTACTTGTCTGGATTTCTTTGGACTGAAAGAGGAGCTTGAAGTAGGAGAGATTTCAAATATGTATACCATATATGAAGCAATTAAAAATGCCGGGAGGAATATGGTAATTGGATAAAAAAGATATTGAGAAACTTGTTCTTACTTTTGATTCGGTAAACTTCGCCATGCAGGCAGAAAAGGCAATCAAAGAGGATGGAATTGAATTTAAAACAATTCCCACTCCCAGGGAGATAAGCAGTAGCTGTGGATTGTCGATTATGACTGACTTGGAGAATATAGAGTATATGAAGCGTAAAAAAGAAGAAGGCCTTCCTATCAACCAGCTTTGGAAACATGTAAAGTCAAAGTCGGGTAAAAGTGCAGAATTAATCGAATAAAAAAATGAGCAGAGTGCTGATTTCGAGTACTCTGTTTTTTATTACTCAAACTGCTCCTCATTGGACATAGTGCGTATTTTAACAGTATAATATAAGTTGAATACAATCATTATTGAGGAGGTGTTTATTTATTAGGGATGTAATTTCTATATTAAAAGATGATGCCGGAAATTTAACACTTATGGGGAAATTGGCCTATGCTGCATTGGTAATTATTATTACCAGTATAGTCTTCAGGATAGTTAGAAGAGCCATAATTAAAGCATTAAAATACAGAGGGCTTAGCTCTGATGGAAAGATTAAAACTATGCAGCAGATTCTATTAAATGTGATTGGTGCATTGGCTGTTTTTATTGCTATGGTGCTAGTCTTGGATGTATTTGGCATCAACACCACATCGCTTATAGCTACTGCAGGTATCGGTGGAGTTGCAATTGGTTTTGGAGCTCAATATGTAGTGCGAGATGTAATTTCGGGGATGATAATCTTAGGTGAAGACCAGTATAGAGTCGGTGATTATGTTTGTATTGAAGGGGTCAGCGGTATAGTTGAGGACGTTGGTCTTAGGCTTACAAAAGTTAGAGACTTTGCAGGCGATCTTCATATTATCCAAAATGGAAATATAAAAATAGTTACTAATAAATCCAAAGGGCCATTGAGAGCCATGGTCGACATTTATCTACCTCATCAAACAGATATAAAAAATGCTACTGAAATTATAGAAGCGGCTTGTATTAAAGTAAAAGATAAGCATTCTTCCATTATTGATGGACCTAGTTTACTGGGCATTACAGACTTTGGTGAATACGATTTGAAATTAACCATTAGAGCAATGGTCAATGATCTTAGACACTGGGAAGTTGAAAGAGAACTGAGAAAAACTATATTAGAAGATTTAGTGGCAGCGGGTATTGAACTGCCGGCATTTGTGGTAGTAGAAGGTGGTGCAAATGAAGTATAAAGTTGGGGATATAATCACACTTAAAAAAGGTCATCCATGTGGAGAAAATAAGTGGGAAATTTTAAGAACCGGTGCTGAAATTAAACTCAAATGCTTGGGCTGTGATAAACAGGTTTGGCTTACAAGGATTGAATTTAATAAAAGAATACGAAAAATCGAGCATAATGGGAAGTTTATAAGTATAGTTCACTATGAACCTGATATTGAATAAAATTATTCCAACAGAAATATGATATAACACTAACATTCTATTCTAATTTGTGGTAAAATTATAATAGTTTTCATAAATTAACTCGGAGGGCAAAAGTGAAAAAAGACTATACTTTAGATTTAATCAATGTAGTAAAAGAGGACACGAATCCGGCACTGGGATGTACTGAACCGGTAGCGGTGGCTTTCGCGGCGTCTGTAGCTTCGGATCACTCAGAAGGTGAGCTTAAAAAACTGGAAGTTATCGTCAGCAAGAATATATACAAAAATGGAAAATCAGTTTTAATTCCACACACCGGAAAATGCGGACTTGACTTAGCAGCTGCAGTAGGATTTGTAGGCGGAGACTCTGCAGAAGAGTTTATGGTGTTAAGTTCGGTAGATCCTGAGGATTTAAAAGTTGCGGAACAAATGCTTGATGCCGGCATAGTAAAGTTATCCTATGATCAAGATACCCCGGATGTATATGTTAAAATCATTGCAAAGGCAGATAACCACGTAGAAATAGTGCTTCAAGATGCACATACTCATATTCATAGAATAATAGTAGATGGTGAAATCATTTATGAAGGTGAATTCGGACAGGAAGTTAAAACTTCTAAAGAATTCTTAAAGGAACTTACATTTAAGGAAATCAGAGAGATTACAGAGGGAATTCCAATAGAAGATCTGGCGTTCATAATGGATGGAGTGGAGATGAACCTCCTTGCTGCTGAAGCCGGACTTGAAGGAGAAGTTGGTCTTGGAATCGGTAAGAAACTAAAGAGCATGGAAGAAGATGGACTAATTTCAATGGATGCAGGTACAAGATCCAGAATACTAACAGCTGCAGCTGCCGACATGAGAATGGGTGGAGGAGAATGCCCTATAATGACCAGTGGCGGCAGTGGTAACCAAGGTCTTGGAGTTATACTACCAATCTATGTGGTTGCTGAAGAAAAAGGGCTTGACGAGGAAACCCTACTAAGAGGTGTTTTCTTTGCTCATTCAATCAATGAATACGTCAAGATTTACTCCGGAAAACTTTCGGGCATGTGTGGCTGTGCTATAGGTGCAGGTATAGGTGCAACTGCCGGAATTACTTGGATGCTGGATGGTGATGATGTGCAGATCGCCGGAGCCGCTAATAATATGTTTGCAAATATTTCCGGTATGCTTTGCGACGGTGCAAAGGACACTTGTTCGCTGAAGCTTGCAACATCAGCAGCCGAAGCTGTGTTATCAGCATACCTCTCACTAAATGGAGTACTTGTAAATCCTAAGGTTGGAGTTATAGGTGAAAATATAGAAGAGACAATCAAAAATATTGGAAAGCTTGCACATCAAGGGTTTAAGAATGTTGATGACACAATGCTTGAGATTATCGACCAATAATTAACTCTAGTATTTATTAATTTAAATACCGTCCACAGTTTTTTAGAGGTATAAAATTTCAAATCATCACAGAAAGGATGATACTATGAAAATAAAAGATAATTTAATAATTAAACTCATACTTGGGGTAGTAGTGGGTATTGTGATTGGAATGTTTTCAAATGAACAAGTAATAGAAATTATAATCACAATTAAGCAAATCCTTGGTCAGGTAATTTTCTACATGGTACCGCTGATCATTTTAGGATTTATAACTCCTGCGATCACGGATCTTAAAGACAATGCCAGTAAGATGCTTTTTGCAGCTCTTGCTATAGCATATCTGTCTTCAGTAGGAGCTGCACTATTTTCAATGGTGGCAGGATATGCTCTTATTCCTGGTTTCAATATCGTTCCTCAGACTGAAGGAGTTAAAGAACTTCCTGAGATGGTATTCCAGCTTGGTATACCTGCACTTATGCCTGTCATGACAGCACTATTTACATCCATAGTTTTCGGTCTTGCCATTATTTGGACCAAGTCGGAAGGACTTGAAAAACTATTTAAAGAGTTAAACAATATCATGATGGAACTGGTTAGAAGAATCGTTATCCCTATTCTACCATTCTTTATAGCTACAACATTTGCAGGCCTTGCATATGAAGGGGCGATAATAAATCAATTCCCGGTATTCTTAAAGGTAATTGTAATTGTAATAATAGGTCATTTTATTTGGCTTGCGGTACTCTATGGTTTAGCAGGTGCAATTTCTAAGAGAAATCCGTTCGATGTAATAAGACACTACGGACCTGCATATTTTACTGCGCTTGGTACCATGAGTTCAGCAGCAACACTACCCGTAGCACTAGCTTGTGCTAGAAAGTCTCCTGTATTAGATAGAAAGATTGCAGACTTTGCAGTACCTATAGGAGCGACAATTCACTTATGTGGATCAGTACTTACAGAAGTATTCTTCGTTATGACGGTTTCCCAAATACTTTATGGAAAACTTCCTGCAGCTGGAAGCATGATACTATTTATCGTACTTCTTGGAATTTTTGCAATAGGAGCACCCGGAATCCCAGGTGGTACCGTAATGGCATCATTAGGACTTATCACAGGTGTACTACTATTTGACGAAACCGGAGTAGCACTCATGCTAACAATATTTGCACTACAAGACAGTTTCGGTACTGCTTGTAATGTAACCGGAGACGGTGCAATAGCACTTATGCTAACAGGGCTATTTGGTGATAAGCAAAGAGCATAAGTTATAAAACTGTGGACAAAATCCACCGAAGCAATTCGGTGGATTTTTTAATCATCATTTTCTTCTGCGCCTTCCGCCATTGGCTAGATTTAAAAAGAAACCAACCAGCATGAAGACTATAAAACCGGCAATCTGATATCTGTATTTGTGTAGATTTTCGTTAAAAGACTTTATAATATCAACATCTTCAGTTTCATTGCCCGGCTTTTCATCGGAAATACTATTTGATGCACTTGCCGATATAATCAGCCGGTTTTGAATAAAAGCATTCTGGGTATAAGCTAATTTAGCGAATGGTATTTGTATAAGAATAAGAAATAACAATAGTTTATACTTCATCTATAACCTCCCATAATTTAATACTACAATTTTTATACTTTATACCCAATATTTACATAAATTGTATATACTGAAAGGAAATAGTGATGAGTAGATATAACAGCTTTCATGATTATTTTTATAATAAATTTAATACAAAAGTATTGAAGCTTTCAATAGACGCAGGCTTTAGCTGTCCAAACAGAGATGGAACACTTGGTTATGAAGGTTGTATTTACTGCTCTGAAAGTGGATCCGGAGACTTTACATTTGGCCATGGGAATTCAGTTTTAACCCAAATGAGAAAGCAAAGAACTATGCTTGAAAAAAAGTGGCCGGATGGTGTGAATATCGCTTTTTTTCAAAGTTTTACCAACACATATGCTGATGTAGAAACTCTTAGAAAGCTATACTACGAAGCTCTTTCATTTGAAAATACAGTTGGACTGGCAATCGCTACAAGGGGAGACTGCTTATCTGATGAGGTTATGGATCTACTCAGCGAGTTAAATGAAAAGACTTTTCTTTGGGTAGAAATTGGTATGCAATCGGTAATACAAAGAACAATAGAAAAAATTAACAGAGGCTATAATCATGAGGTACTGGATGATGCAATAAATCGCCTTAAGGATAGAAATATAAAAACTCTTGCACATATCATTTTTGGCCTACCGGGAGAGGATAGGTCCGATATGATGGCGGGGATTGAGTATGTTAATGAAAAGCAGTTATTTGGAGTTAAAATTCATAGCCTATATATTCAGGAAGATTCCGGTCTATCCAGCATCTATAAAGAAAATTTATTTGAACTTCTAACTCAACAGGAGTATACTGAACTTGTGATAGAAGCCATAGCAAAGTTAAACCCTGAAATAGTCGTCCACAGAATAACCGGAGATCCAAATAGAGAAAAATTAATAGAACCAAAGTGGACTGCTAACAAACTTTCTGTGCTTTCAGGTATAGAAAAGGCACTAAAGGATAAGAATATATATCAAGGCTGCGCTCTTTAATTAATAATCGTAATATATAGTGCAATATATTTATAAAAAGTATAGATATAATAGGAAGTTTATCATGATTATGATATAATATTATAATGGCCTAAAGTAAAAGGCAAATATTGAAAGGAGCATTAAGGCAAAATGTTATTGCATATTGGTTTAGATGTTGGATCAACTACTGTTAAATTAGTAGTATTGTCTAGTAATTATGATGTGCTTTATTCAGTATATCAAAGACATAAATCCGACGTTGTTGAAACCGTTAAGAAAGTAATTTCAACGGCCTACAAAAACTATAAAAATGAACATATTACCATCAATGTAACTGGTTCAGGCGGTATGTTTGTTGAAAAATATTTAGGTATAGAATTTATACAAGAAGTGGTCGCAGGAACAAATGCCATCAAAGCATTTATACCTCAAACCGATGTTGCTATTGAGCTTGGCGGAGAAGATTCAAAAATTACCTATCTTTCCGGAAATATTGAGCAGAGGATGAACTCGATTTGTGCCGGTGGAACAGGTGCCTTTATAGATCAGATGGCTTCGTTAATGGAGCTCGATGCTGAAAAACTAAATGAATGTTCCAAAAATTTTAATAAAATATATCCGATTGCTTCCAGATGTGGTGTTTTCGCCAAAACAGATATTCAAGCACTTATAAACCAAGGTGCATCAAAAGAAGACATTTCAGCATCTGTATTTCAGTCTGTAGTAAATCAGACGATTTCGAACCTTGCATGTGGTAGGCCGATTAAAGGCAATATAGCGCTGCTTGGAGGACCGCTATACTTTTTAGACGGACTTAGAGATAGATTTATAGAAACTCTTGACGGGGAAGAAAATGTATTTATAGCTCCTGAAAATGCACAGCTGTTCGTGGCTATGGGTGCTGCGATTGCATCGATGGACTCCGGGAAAGTACCATTTAAAAGCCTTATAGAAAAACTAGATGCGGAAATAGAAATAGAGCTGGATGAAGAAAATACATTAGAACCACTTTTTAACAGTGATGATGAACTGGAAGAATTTAGAAAAATCCATGAAAAAGATACTGTTGCAACAGCAGATATTGCTAATTACACAGGCGACTGTTATCTAGGAATAGATGCGGGAAGTACAACATCAAAAGTTGTGTTACTCGATGAAGATAATAATATTTTATACTCTCATTATGCCAACAATTTGGGAAGACCTCTGGAGCTTATGGTAGATGTGCTCGGTGAGATTTACAACCTATTGCCGGATGGTGCAAGGATTGTAAGCAGCGGTATAACCGGGTATGGAGAAGATTTTATAAAAGCTGCGATAGGCGTGGATACCGGTGAAGTTGAAACCATAGCGCATTATACAGCAGCAAAACACTTCAATCCTGATGTCGACTTTATCATAGATATTGGCGGACAGGATATGAAGGCTATGCATATTACCGACGGAGTTATTGACTCGATTCAGCTAAACGAAGCATGCTCGTCAGGATGCGGATCGTTTATTGAAACCTTTGCTAAGTCACTTGGAATGACAGTAGTAGAGTTTCAAGAAGCGGCACTAAGTGCTAAAAACCCAGTGGACCTTGGATCCAGATGCACTGTCTTTATGAACTCCAAGGTAAAGCAAGCTCAAAAAGAAGGAGCATCCGTTGGAGATATCGCTGCAGGTTTATGTTATTCTGTTATAAAAAATGCACTGCAAAAAGTAATCAAACTAAGAGACCCAAGTGCGTTAGGTGAAAATATAGTTGTTCAAGGTGGTACATTCTATGGAGACGGAATTCTGAGAGCTTTTGAAAAAGTTTCTAAAAGAGTTCCTATCAGACCATCTATAGCAGGACTTATGGGTGCATTCGGGATGGCGCTAATCGCCAAAGAAAGAGTACCTGAACAAAGCACGCTATTTAATATCGAGCAGCTATCAGAGTTTTCGTATACGCAAAGATCGGCAAGGTGCGGACTATGTTCCAACAACTGTGCACTTACTGTAAATATATTTTCAAATGGAAGTAGATTTATCAGTGGAAACAGATGCGAGAGAGGCAGCGGAATCAAGAGTGAAACCACGGAACTTCCAAACCTCTACGATTATAAATATAAAAGACTATTTGACTATGAACCACTTCCTGAAGAACTGGCAGTAGGTGTAGTTGGTCTTCCAAGAGTGTTAAATATGTATGAAAACTATCCATTCTGGCATACATTTTTGACGGAACTTGGATTTAGAGTTGAATTATCGACAGACTCCACTAGGGAAGTCTATGAAAAAGGAATTGCTTCGATTACAAGTGAAACTGCTTGTTATCCGGCAAAGCTAGTACATGGACATATAGAAGACTTGGTGGAAAGAGGAATAAAATTCATTTTCTACCCTAGCGTTTATTACGAAGAAAAAGAGTATGACAGAGCACAAAATCATTTGAACTGTCCGGTGGTTGCTGGTTACTCGGAGGTTATCTTAAATAACGTAGACAGCCTTAAAGAAAATGATGTAAAATTTATGAATCCATTTATTTCTTTCGACAATAGAAAAAGACTGGTGGATAGATTATATGAAGAGTTCGCAGACTTAGGATATAACAAAAGTCAAATAAAAGCTGCAACTGTACTGGCTTACGAAGAGATGGACAAGTATAAAAGTGATTTAGAAGAAGAAGGACACAAAGCACTGGAATATATAGCTGAAAACAAGGTTAAAGGTATAGTATTATCCGGTAGACCTTACCATGTGGATCCTGAGATCAATCATGGTATTCCTAATCTAATAAACTCACTAGGTTTTGCAGTGCTTTCAGAAGACTCGATAGAAAGAGATCTGGATGTTTCAAAAGAACTTAGAGTTTTGGACCAGTGGGTTTACCACTCTAGGCTTTACAGAGCTGCAGAATACGTGGGAACTCGTGATGATCTTGAGATGGTTCAGCTAAACTCGTTTGGATGTGGACTAGATGCGGTAACAACGGACCAAGTCAATGAAATCCTAGCATCATACGGAAAGATTTATACCGTATTAAAGATAGACGAAGTCTCCAATCTTGGTGCTGTTAAGATAAGACTTAGGTCGCTATCTCAAGCAATCAATAAGAGGATTACCAAGCCTAAGAGCTTAAAGCTAAATCCTGAGAAGGTAAGTTTTGATAGGGCAAAAAGAGAGACACATACCATCCTTGCTCCACAAATGGCGCCGGATCACTTTGAGATTTTAGAATCTGCCCTCAAAAGTGAAGGCTTAAATATAGAATTTTTACCAAAAGTGGATTCTAAAGTCATAGATGAAGGGCTTAAATATGTAAACAACGATGCATGCTATCCGTCGATAACAGTAGTGGGACAAATGATGGAGGCACTAAAGTCTGGAAAATATGATCCTGATAAGACAGCTCTACTAATGACGCAGACAGGTGGAGCGTGTAGAGCTTCAAACTATGTTGGATTTATTAGAAGAGCTATACAAGATGCAGACATGCCTCAGATTCCTGTAATCGCTCTTTCAGCTCAAGGTATTGAGACGAACTCAGGATTTAAACTCACACTTCCTATACTCTACAAGGGAATATTGGCAATACTATTGGGAGACCTGCTGATGAGGGTATCCAATGCCACCAGACCTTATGAAGTTTATAGGGGATCTACTGATAAATTGAAAGACGAATGGATAGAAAAACTTAAAGTATTCGTTCAAAAACCTAAACTCAGTGAGTTTAAACACTATGTAAAAGAGATTGTACATGACTTTGATAATCTGGAAGTGAAGATGAGAGAAATTCCAAAGGTAGGCATAGTTGGAGAAATTCTGGTTAAATACCTTCCTGAAGCGAACAACCATCTTCAAAAAACACTTGAAGCGGAAGGAACAGAGGTTATTATACCGGACCTTACCGACTTCTTAATGTACTGCTTGAGAAACGCTACTCATAAATACAAACTACTATCCAAGGGATTCTTTGGAGCTAAATTTGCACAACTGGGAGTTTATTATATCGAGTATTATAGAAAGCATATAAGAGCTGCTCTTGAGGGAACAAGGTTCTATCAAATCGAGTACATTGAGAACTTAGAGAAAAAGGTAGACGGCATAGTTTCCTTGGGTAACCAGTACGGTGAAGGCTGGCTACTAACTGCAGAGATGATTGAGCTGATCGAGCTCGGAGCATCAAATATTGTTTGTACTCAGCCATTTGGATGCTTGCCAAACCATATTACGGGTAAAGGAGTTATTAAAAAACTGAGAGAAATTCATCCGGAAGCAAATATAATTCCGATTGACTACGACCCTGGAGCAAGCGAAGTAAATCAGATCAATAGAATTAAGCTAATGCTATCAACGGCTCGAGATAATATTGTGAGAAAGAGCGAAGAAAATAGAAAAATCAAATCTATATAGTCAAAAGGAATCCTATGAAGTTAGGATTCCTTTTTTAATTTACGGTCCATTAACATTGTTTTTACAGTTGTTTGATATTATTTATAAAAAACCTAGGATTGAGGTGAGAACCGTGAGAGATGTTAGTATTGCTAGGAATATTTTTATATGTGGAGTAATACTCCTGTTTATTTCCTACTACTTACCTGAAGATATAATGTATAGATTTGTAAGAATAAAGCCCCTTGGATTAACTGCTATGTTTCTATCTCCGTTACTTGGCTTATTTGGAGTTTATTTTGCCACGGAGGGTAGGAATATTTTATTTACCGTTTTAAATATCCTTCTAATCTTTATACTGCCGATGATAATACTAATTGGCGGGGATTTACTTCTAAAAGCATCGTAGCTAAAACACATTCTATAGGATGTGTTTTTTAGTTTGACACTATTTAAAATCATATTGTATAGTTTAAGAATTTGTGATACTATTATTCTAATGAAAGGATAATGCGGAGGTGAGAAATGAGGTATACAGATCGTGGGATTAAACTAAAGTTTATAATAATGATCGCATTTTTTATAACCGTATTTATCGTGTCATTTGCAGTTGGAAGATATCCTGTACCTTTGAATCAGGTACCAAAGATACTTGCTTCTCCATTTATAAGCATGGAAAAGACATGGGCCAAGGAGATGGAAACCGTTGTCTTGCAGGTTAGACTTCCAAGGATTGTAGCTGCCGTACTAATTGGAGCCGCACTATCTTCAGCTGGAGCAGTCTATCAGGGACTCTTTAGAAATCCAATGGTATCTCCTGAAGTACTTGGTGCTTCCTCAGGTGCAGGCTTTGGTGCAGCACTTGGAATACTACTAGCAGCAGGATACTTTAGAATTACTCTGCTATCTTTTATATTCGGAGTTATAGCTGTGTTTCTAGCTTATGGAATTAGCACCAGAAGTAAGCTAAATAGGACACTGAGTTTGGTTTTATCAGGGATAATGATAGGATCGATATTTTCATCTCTCATATCCTATATAAAGCTGGTCGCGGACCCACTTAACGACCTTCCTGCTATCACCTACTGGCTTATGGGGAGTTTGGCTTCTATAAGACAGAGGGATGTATATCTTGTAGCAATTCCCATACTACTAGGTCTGATTCCGTTAATCCTGCTTAGATGGAGGATTAACATCCTGACCATGGGTGAAGAAGAAGCTAAGACCATGGGTGTGGATACAGGAACTTTAAGACTTGTAAGCATAGGTTGTGCTACACTTGTCACTGCTGCCAGCGTATCGGTAAGTGGAATGATAGGATGGATCGGGCTGGTTATTCCTCACTTTGCGAGGCTCATAGTTGGCTACGACTACAAGGTACTGCTACCATCATCGATAATACTGGGTTCAACATATCTACTCATCGTTGACAATATAGCGAGAATACTTACTACATCGGAAGTTCCGCTAGGAATTCTGACTTCAATTGTAGGAGCTCCTGTATTTATACTTCTCCTACTTAGAGAGGAGACGGTGAGATGATACTCGATATAAAGAATTTGAGTTTTGGATATGACGATAATTTAGTTCTTGATGGTATAAGCTTTTCGGTAGAGAAACCCGGAGTGATTGCTGTCGTCGGGCCAAATGGCGTGGGTAAGAGTACGCTTTTCAAATTAATGCTCGGACTGCTTAAGCCGAATAGTGGAAACATTGAAACCCATGGAGTACCTATAAGTAGCATGAGTCGTAAACAGCTAGCTAGGAATATGGCATATATTCCGCAGTCTCACTTCCCGACATATAATTACAGCGTTCTAAACACTGTAATTATGGGGATGGTGTCGGAAATCAATATGTTTTCAACTCCATCAAAAGAGCATATAGAAAGTGCAGAAAGAGCTCTTGCTGAGCTAGGTATAGAGCATTTATCTTCAAGAGGATATGCCCAAATAAGTGGTGGAGAACGCCAACTTACACTGATTGCAAGAGCACTTGTACAAAATGCAAAAATACTTATAATGGACGAACCGACTGCAAATTTAGACTTTGGAAATCAGTTACATGTAATGGAAAAGGTACGTAATCTTTCTAGAGAAGGCTACACTATAATAGTATCCCTACACAATCCACAGCACGCCTTTCTTTATTCTGACGAGTCAATCGTACTATATGAAAAAAAGCTGCTTGCTTATGGAAAGACCGATGTAGCCCTAAAAAGATCCGTACTGGAGTCGATTTACAACATAGGCATTAACCTTATCGAAGTGGATAACGATGGTGAACCCGCTTCGGTACCAATGCCAAAAACCAGGAGGTAGACATGAATCGTAAGAGAATTTGGAGTTTGTTATTAGCATTTATGCTGGTATTAGCTGCTTGTAAGCCGGCAGTAGAAGCTCCACCGAAAGAAGAAAAAGTAGTTGAAGAAAAAGTTGAAACTGAAGAAAAAGTAGAAAAAGAAGAAGAAAAACCGGAAGAACCGAAGGAAGAAAAAGAAGAGGAAAAAGAACCTGAAGCCACAGAAGGAGAGATGAGAAAATTTGTCGACTCCTTAGGCAGAGAAGTTGAAATCCCGGCAAAACTTGAAAGAGTTGCACCATCCGGACATCTAGCGCAGATGATTATGTACTCCATCAATCCGGATTTACTTATTGGATGGGGAAGACTACCAAATCCTGATGCAGCAAAATTTATACCTGAAAAATATCTAAATCTTCCTGAGTTCGGTGCATTTTATGGAGCTAAGGCAGATTTAAATGTTGAGTCACTGCTAGCAGCAAACCCGCAAGTCGTAATTGATCTAGGACAAATAAAGGGCGACAAGATGGCAGAAGAACTTGATGCATTACAAGAGCAAGTAGGAGTTCCGGTAATCTTTATCGAAGCTGAACTGGATACGATGGTAGATGCTTACGAAAAACTTGGTGAAGTGCTTCATGAAGAAGAAAAAGCAGCTAAACTGGGTGAGTATGTCGGTGAAACACTAAAGATGGCTAAAGAAAAATCAGCTGAATTAACAGATGATCAAAAAGTAAAAGTATACTATGGAGAAGGAGACACAGGTCTACAAACAAATCCTCCTCAATCCATACATGCTGAAGTTTTAAACCTTGTAGGTGCAATAAATGTTGCTGACTTGCCTGAGACAAGTGGAGCAGGCATGAACGAAATCAGTATGGAACAGCTACTCGGATGGGATCCTGATGTGATCGTATTTGGACCAAACTCAGCTTATGAAACTGTATCAGAGGATCCGTTATGGACAGATTTAAGAGCGGTCTCCGAAGACAAAATCTACGAAGTTCCAATGGGACCATACAACTGGATGGGAAGACCTCCGGCAGTAAACAGAATACTTGGAGTCAGGTGGATGGGCAATCTGCTATATCCTGAAGTATTTGACTACGATATGAAGGAAGAGACCAAAAAGTTTTATAGTCTATTCTACAACTATGAATTAACTGACGAAGAAGTAACGGATTTACTTTCTAAGTCAACACTTAAATAATGCTTAATCTGCATGGTAGACTTACTATCATGCAGATTTTATTGGATGGTGTCAAAGTGGAAAGAATAGAAATTAAAGAGCTTAAAAAAAGAGTAATGAAAGAGTTTAAATCATCTAAATGTATTCATTTAATACTGACCGGAAGTATAGGGATAGGTAAGACTACTCTCTTAAATGCCATCACTGCCGACTTTGATTCTATAAGTGGAATTAGAAGCCGGTTGGATATAAAGGAGGATTTATCCAGGGATATTGTTCTCAGTGAAATGGGCTCCGATAAGATACACAGAGTTGCTCGTTTTGGTGGGGAAAGAATGGAAGTGGTCGATGATTTCTTTAACACTACGGGATGCGAAATTCTTAAAAAACATTTGGAAAATGGCCATGAATATTTTCTAATAGATGAGGTTGGACCAATCGATGGAAGTTCTATGTCCTACATGAACTTGCTTGAGAAGATATTTGATTCGAAAAAAGTTTTTGCAGTTATGAAAAAGAGTGCTTCTGCTCTTCATTCCATATTGGAAAACAGATCGGATTATTTAGTTATAGATTTGGATGATTATTATGATGACATACCTTATGATGACTTAATTCATAAGAGAATAACAGGTGGATTTGATTAATATCTCTATTTAGAGATAAATAATTTTGGTGAGAACTCGTTTATACCACAATATTTATTAAGAAAGTAGCTGATATCATTAGGGAATCAATGGTTTTAGCTACTTTCATAATTCTGAAGATGATACACTCCGGATATTATATTTATTGTGATAAATTTAAAATTCCTCCTATTTAACAACAAACTTGTAATCTTTTATATAAAATCTTTATGATATAATGCCTTTGTGTTATAATGTTAATTGAGTCTAAAAGACTGAAGGAGGATCGGTAATGAAGAAGAAGTTTCTCATTACTTTTCTGGTTGCTGTAATAATTTTTTCCGGTGCTTATATTTTCTTTTCAAAGTATTTGGATGTACTGGAAGCCGGCAGCCCTAAAGAAGTGATTAAAGGTGTTGACCTTGGTGAGGATAATGTAATAGAACAGGTAGTGGAACATGAGTTGTTGTTCCTATTAACCGGTGTAGACTATAATGAAGCTGGCGAAGAGCAAAACAGGGTTAGAACGGACACCTTGATGATCGTAAAGATCGATATAGATACAGGTGAGGTCGACCTTATTTCCATCCCTAGAGATACTAGAGTTATGGTTGGAAATTCAATGGATAAGATAAATCATGCTCATGCCTACGGCGGTATGGCACTAACGCTTAGAACTATTCGTGACTGGCTTAATATAGACCTTGACTACTTTGTGAAGCTTGACTTCCGAGCGGTTGAGGAAATTGTTGATGCAATGGGTGGAGTAGAAGTTGATGTTCCCGTACAGATTTATGAATACGATACTGAAATCTTTTTAGAGCCCGGATATCAAAAGCTGAATGGTAAGGAAGCTCTTTACTTTGCGAGATTTCGTGAAGGCTATGAAGACGGTGACCTAGGAAGGGTTAGAGCGCAACAACAACTTATGCAGCAGATAATAAAGCAGATGATTTCTGTGGAGAATTTACCAAAGATTGGTGATTTCTTTGCGACCTATGCAAAAAGAGTGGATACGAATATTCCTAATTCACTAATGCTTTCAATGCTTCCTACTGCATCGAAGATAGACACTGAAAATATACAAAAATTTGTAATTCCGGGTGACGCGGATTATCTTGATGGAATTTCCTATTATTTCTATGACGAGGAGGGAACTGTAGAGCTGGTCAATCAATTGTTATCGGAATACATACTTGAAAATTAGGGGTGATTAATATGAGAAAAAAGAGAAAGACAGAACATATTGAGAATTATTTAAAAACCGAGTATGTAGGTGATGCATTATTTGACGATGTAGTACTAGAGCACAATTCGCTTCCTGGACTATCGCTTGATGAGATTGATACATCTACAGTTTTTCTAGATAAAAAAGTAAATTTTCCGCTGCTCATAAACTCTATGACCGGCGGTGCTGATATTTCGCTGGATATCAACAGAGATTTAGCGAGAATTGCTAGTGAGTTTGGACTGCCCATGGCAGTTGGATCACAGCAGATATTAATTGATGATGAGAATACTGCTGAGTCATTTACGGTAATCAACGATGTTTTAAAGAGTAAAAACATTATAATTGGAAATTTAAATGCATCCTCAACAATAGATGATGTAGTGGCTGCTAGAAATACCATTAATGCGGATGCGATGCAGCTTCACTTGAACCCATGTCAAGAACTCGTTATGGAGGATGGAGACAGGGATTTCCGAGGTATACTTGAAAATATAAAGTCGATAGTTAGTGAAGTTGACTTTCCTATCATAGTTAAGGAAGTTGGATTTGGAATATCTGCCAGTGCTGCGTTAAGGCTTTATGATGCGGGTGTTAGACATATAGATATAGCAGGTTGTGGTGGAACTAACTTTATAGAGATAGAAGACTTAAGACGAAATGATATTGACTTTTCAGATCTTTACTCTTGGGGAAATCCGACGGCAAAACTCCTTCATGAATATAAATCATTGCCAAGTGATTTAAATATAATCTCAAGTGGCGGTGTAAGATCCGGCATGGATATTGTAAAGTCACTAGTTATGGGTGCTAGCATGGTTGGGGTGAGTGGTGAAGTATTAAACTACCTGGTTCATGGAGGCTACGATTACGCTAGAGATTATGTAGCAGGTTTGATTTATAAAACTAGAATTATAATGCTTCTTCTCGGATGCAAAGATGTGCTTGAACTGAGAAAAGTACCATATAAAACCGTTGGCAGACTTAAAGAACTAATAATGGTAGATTAAAACTACTATAATAATCAGGTTTGACCTTGAGCATAGCTCAAGGTCTTTTATAATAGTTGGGGGAGTAATCATGCTTAAAAAAGCTTTTTCTTATTTAAAAGATTATAAAAAGTACTATTTTTTATCCATATTATTCACGGCATTTGAAACTGCGTTTCAATTGATTATCACGCTACTCATGGCAAATATTGTGGATATAGGTATAGCTAATAGTGATTTTGATTATATACTTAAACAAGGAATTTTGATGATTGGGATTGCTTTTGTTTCGCTGATTCTTGGGAGAACTGCAGCAAGGTTTAATGCTATGACGGGTATTGGCTTAGGAGCAGAACTAAGAAAGTATCAGTTCAAGCAAATTCAAAACCTATCATTTGCACAGATAGATAATTTCAAAACCGGATCGCTTATAACGAGGATGACAACTGATATTACGAGAATTCAAACTGCCTTTATGATGGCAACGAGGATGCTGATACGTGCACCTTTAATGCTGATTATTGCAATTGGGCTTTCTATGTATATCAGCGTTCCGCTATCGACGGTGTTTTTTGTGAGCGTACCTGTATTGGCAATTGGAATAATCTTTGTGATTTCAAAGGTTAGACCGCTTTTTACTATTATGCAGGAGCGAATGGATGATATAAATACAAAAGTTCAGGAAAATTTATCCGGGATTAGAGTAGTTAAATCATTTAATAAAGAAGAGAATGAAATCCGGGAGTTCGAGGTAGAAAATGAGGAGCTGAGGAACACTTCAATGCAAGCGTTGAAGTACATGGTACTTGCAATGCCATATGTTCAGGTTCTTACATTTGCTACGACTATTGCTATAATTTGGCTTGGTGGGAACATGGTTTATACCGGAGATCTTACCATTGGTAGACTTACAACTTTTATTACCTATGTAAACCAAATTATGTTTTTTATGATCATGCTGTCTTTTGTTATTGTAAATATTTCAAGATCCATTGCTTCACTACAAAGGGTATTTGAAGTTATAGAATCTGAGAATGAAATTAATATCGATAGAGCAAATCCTAAAAACGTAGTTACACGAGGAAAGATCGAGTTTAAAGATGTTTATTTTAAATATCATAAATCGAGCGGTGAGTATGTAATCAAGAATATAAATCTCGTAATTGAACCCGGTACTAAAGTTGGTATACTTGGTGGTACCGGTTCGGGTAAGAGTACACTGGTTCAGTTGATACCAAGGCTTTACGATATAGATGAGGGATTTATTAAAATCGATAATATAGATATAAAAGAGTATCTTCCAAGTGAGCTAAGACTTGGGATTTCTATGGTTTTACAGCAAAACTCACTGTTTTCAGGAACCATAGCAGAAAACTTAAGGCTTGGAAATGAAAACGCATCTGAAGAAGAATTAATATGGGCATGTGAAACCGCAGGAGCGATGGAATTTATAAACAATCTTCCCGGAAAATTTGAATATATCCTTGAACAAGAAGCATCAAACTTATCCGGTGGACAAAAACAAAGGCTGTGTATTGCAAGAGCTCTTTTGACCTATCCTAAAATATTAATAATGGATGATAGTACTTCAGCTGTAGATTCTGCTACTGAAAAGAGGATTAGAGAAGGACTGGAGAGGGATTTAGCAAATACAACTGTTATAACTATTTCTCAGAGAATTAACACACTCCAAGAGTCCGATATAATTTTGGTAATGGACGATGGCCGAATAGTAGATTCAGGGATTCATGAAGATTTACTTGAGAGTTCAAATATCTATAAAGAGGTTTATGAAATACAAAAGAAGGTGACTAAAGATGTCTAATGGAAGAGCAAAAGTTGATAAACCAAGAAATAGCAGTAGGACTTTTTTACGACTTTTAGGTTATTTAAAACCTTATTCATTTTTGGTTATTTTTTCTTACCTATTATTAATCGGATCCAGTTTCGGTATGGTCGCAACGGGATTTCTTCTAAAACCGATAGTAAACGACTATATACTGCCAGGAGATTTATCAGGTTTATTTAGGATGCTTGTGATACTGGGAGTAGTGAGTGCATTGACGACGCTTGCATCATACACGTATAGAAGAATAATGCTGCATGTATCTCAAGAAGTGATTGCGCATATTAGAAATCAATTATTCAAACATGTGGAGTATCTTCCAATTAATTATTTTGATTCTCATGCTCATGGTGATATAATGAGTAGGTTTACGAATGACGTGGACAATCTCAACGATGCACTGGCATCTTCATTGCTGGATCTAGTCTCTGCAGCATTTACCTTTACAGGAACGGTAATAGCAATGCTTATCCTGAGTCCATCGCTATTTGTAATATCTCTAATATCCTTAATTATCATGTTCTACTTGGCGAAATCGATAGGGACTAGAAGTAGAAAATACTTCAAGGCACAACAAAAACATCTGGGAGACATCAACGGATACATTGAGGAGAAGGTTAAATGGCAGAAGGTAGTTAAGGTATTCAGATACGAAGAGAAGGCGATAGAAGCTTTTGAAAAAAAGAACGAAGATTTAAGATATGTTCAAACGAATGCCATGGCTGCATCCTACTCGATGATGCCCAGCATGATAAATATGACCTATATCAGCTATGCCGTCATTTGTATATTTGGAGGTATGCTTGCAATTAGAGGGTCGTTTGACATCGGTACACTGGTTGCATATCTGCAGTACTCAAGACAAGTAAGTGGACCTATAGGAAATGCAACTCAAAACATAAACTCAATCTTTTCGGCACTTGCAGGAGCTGAAAGGGTATTTGAAGTACTCGACATCGAACCTGAGGTAGATGATGGCGAATACACTTTGGTTAATGTTAGAAAAGTGGATGGAGAGCTTGAAATATGTACCGATACCAGATGTAATAGATGGGGATGGAAGAATGTTAAAACAGGTGAGCTAAGAGAGCTCGAAGGAAGAATTGAATTTGAGAATGTAAACTTTAGCTATGAAGAAGGTAAGCCCGTTCTAGTGGATATTAGTTTTTATGCCAACCCAGGTGAGAAGCTTGCTTTTGTAGGATCAACCGGTGCAGGTAAGACTACGATAATGAACCTAATCACTAGATTCTATGAACCGGATTCCGGAAAGATAACCGTGGATGGAATAAATATTGTAAATATTGCGAAAGCTGATTTAAGAAGGACTTTTGGGATTGTACTTCAAGATATAAATCTGTTTACAGGAACGATAGAAGAAAATATTAAGTATGGCAGAATTGATCCGACAGATGAAGAGATGTATGAAGCGGCAAGACTATCGAATGCAACCTCATTTATAAAACATCTAAAGCATGGTTTTGACACTGTAATTGGTGGTGCCGGAGCTGAACTTTCTCAAGGGGAAAGGCAGCTGTTGTCGATAGCAAGAGCAGCTATAGCAGATCCGCCTGTCCTTATCCTGGACGAAGCAACATCATCTGTAGATACTAGAACAGAAAGAATAATACAAGAGGGAATGTATAATCTGATGAAGGGCAGAACTGTCATGGTAATTGCTCATAGATTATCCACAATACACGACTCTGATGCGATATTCGTAATGGAACATGGCGAAATCATAGAAAGAGGAAGTCATGAACAGCTCATGGAGAAAAAGGGTAGATACTTCGACCTATACTCCGGTCTAGCAGTTTTAGAATAAATAAAAGGGAGGGTATATGAACAAAAGAAATAATTTATTAGAAGGTAAAATTCTACCGGTTCTTTTAAGGTTATCAGCTCCATTAATGGGAACGGCATTTGTTCAGATGGCTTACTCCCTCACCGATATAATATGGATTGGAAGAACCGGTACAAATCCTGTTGCAGCTTCAGGAACTGTCGGAATTCTCATCTGGTTTGCCAATGCTCTTATGCTCATTCCAAGAGTGGGCATGAGCATTCGATCATCACAAGCATATGGAGCAGGAAATATTGAAGGAACTAAGAAAAGCTTTAGAAACGGAATACAGCTTGCAGTTATAATGAGTACGACACTTGCACTGATAATGCTAATTTTCAGAAAGAATATAATAGGATTTTTTGGACTGACAGCCGAAGTTGAGAAACTGGCGATAGACTATCTAATGATTATAGCCATAGGATTTTTCTTCAGTCTTGTAAATCCAATACTTTCTGCAACCTATAATAGCATGGGAAACAGTATCACTCCATTTAGAATGAATGTGATTGGTCTTGTTTTAAATATAATACTCGATCCGGTTCTAATCTTTGGAATGGGTTCTATACCCGGTATGGGAATAATCGGAGCCGGTGTCGCTACAGCTTTTTCTCAACTAGTAGTTACGGTTTTATTTGTAATATTAATCTATAGAGAAAAAGGTTTGGTTTATAGATCGGGACTATTAAAGTATCCAGATTCAGAAGAGATGATTATGATAATTAGACTAGGATCACCCTCTTTTTATCAATCCGGAATTCACTCAGCTGTAACCATGGTTTTAAATAGATATATGGCAATGTTTGGCGCAGTTCCCGTTGCTGTATATTCCGTTGGTTCGATGATAGAGTCTGTGTCATGGATGACTACAGATGGATTTAGCTCTGCGATTTCAGCATTTACAGGCCAAAACTACGGAGCTAGATATTTTGAAAGAATTAGAGAGGGTTTTAGACTTAGTGTAATAATAGTAACGATACTGGGACTAATTGTTACCGCTGCATTTTTCCTCTTTGGGGATCCACTCTACAGAATATTTTTACCCGGTGATGAAGAAGCAATAGCGCTGGGCGTAAAGTACTTGATGATACTTGGAGTTTCTCAGGTGTTTATGACGATCGAAATTGCATGTACAGGGGTTTATAATGGTATAGGAGAACCGAAAATACCAGGGATTATAGGAATTATCTTCAACGTAATCAGAATTCCTTTATCGCTGATACTAATGCCCTTTTACTCGGTGCTGGGTGTGTGGATTGCAATTACTGTATCGACGATTATAAAAGGAGTTGTAAGCTTAAGCATTTTAAGAGGGAAAGTTAAGAGACTTGGACATAAACCGGCAATAGAAAAGAGTAACTAGCATTTGCTAATTACTCTTTTTTTATATTATTCTGCTTTTAAATACTTCTTTTGAGTCATGGCTTTCTTAATTTCTCCTGCTAGTAGTGGAATAAGTGAGAATCCAATGATTACCACCCAGTCCATTAGGTTTGGAGATGTTACGTTAAATATATCCCTTAGGAAAGGAACATATAGTACTAGTAATAATAAACCGAAGGAGAAGGATGTTGCATAAACCATAAATTTATTGCTTAGAACGCCGATTCTTGCTAGTGTGAAGTGTGAACTTCTTGCTGAGTAAGCTCTAAGCAGCTCTGCTGAAATAAGTGTAGCGAATGCCATCATTCTTGAACCGTCTGAACCTGATCCGTAAACTCTCATTCCGTAGAAGTATGCAGCTAGGGTCGCAGCTGTAATCGCTAAGGATTGAACAGCGATTGATATACCTGTTGCTTTATCTATGATTGGCTCATTAGGGTCTCTAGGTGGCTGATTCATGATATCTTCTTCACCTTGCTCAACTCCAAGTGCCAGTGCAGGGAAGGAGTCGGTTACGAGGTTTAGCCATAATAACTGAATTGGAGTAAGTGGTAGTGGTACATTTATAAGAATTGCTATAAATACTATCAGCACTTCTCCTATATTACATGATAGTAGGAAGGATACGAACTTTTTGATGTTTGAGTAAATAATTCTTCCTTCTTCTACCGCATTTACTATGGTTGCAAAGTTGTCGTCTGTTAGGATAACATCGGAAGTGTTCTTAGCAACATCTGTTCCTGTAATACCCATTGAAATACCAATATCGGCTTTTTTAATCGCAGGAGCATCGTTTACTCCGTCACCTGTCATTGCTGCGATATGACCGTTATCTTTAAGTGCTGTTACAATCTGTACTTTGTTTTCCGGTGATACCCTTGCAAAGATTCTCTTAGTTTTGACGACTTCTTTGATTTCATCTGAACTCATGGTGTTAAGCTCTCTACCCATGATAGCATCTTCTTCCGTGTCGGTAATTCCCAAATCCCTACCGATTGCATAAGCTGTCTCCAGGTAGTCACCTGTAATCATAATCGGTGTGATACCTGCTGTTTTACATTCTGCGATAGCTTCTTTTGCTTCCGGTCTCGCAGGGTCAATCATGCCAGTAAGTCCGACAAAAATCATATCTTTTTCAA
This sequence comes from Bacillota bacterium, assembly GCA_023443025.1. Classification (GTDB taxonomy): domain Bacteria; phylum Bacillota; class Clostridia; order Tissierellales; family Peptoniphilaceae; genus Microaceticoccus. The sequence goes on along the minus strand of JAEZWM010000078.1, from coordinate 52,396 downwards.
TTTGTTCGTGTTCGATGTCAGCAGGAAGGGCATCATATTTTCTAAATGCAAATGCAAGTACCCTAAGTGCTTGAAGTGCGAACTCGCTGTTTACATCCATGATTCTCTTTCTGTCAGCATCGGTAAGTTCTGATACTTTACCATCTACTAACTTATGAGAGCATCTCTCAAGGATTAAGTCAGGTGCTCCTTTTGTAAATGAGACTATTTTTTCCGGTAAGAAGTTTTCGTGGAAAGTAGTCATCATCTTTCTATCTGAATCGAAAGGAATCTCTGCAATTCTTGGATAATCAGCTTCAAGAGATGCTTTTTCCAGCTCTCTTTTCCCTGCAAATGTTATAAGTGATCCTTCTGTAGGATCTCCTATCATTTGATACATGTTTTCGTGTTTCTCTAATTTTGCATCATTTGCAAGTGCTGCAATGCTCATTAGAGTAAATAGTGATGAGAACTCGCTATCTTGTATTCTGGAACCTTCATATAGCATATCGCCCATCGGTTCATAACCCGTACCTTCTACATCGATAATCTTATCATCGACCAGTGCTTTGGTTACAGTCATTTCATTTTGTGTAAGAGTACCTGTTTTGTCTGAACAAATTACTGTTGTTGTACCAAGGGTCTCTACGGCTAATAGTTTCTTAACTATGGCGTTTCTCTGTGCCATTCTTCCCATTCCAAGTGATAGTACTATGGTTACTATTGCTGCCAATCCTTCAGGAATTGCTGCAACCGCTAGGGAGATTGCCATTAGAAACATTTCGTAGATTTCATGCTTATATAACAGTCCGACTAGTACTACTATAACACAGACCCCAACGACTATCATACCGAGTAGTTTTGAAAGCTCTGTAAGCTTTCTTTGTAGCGGGGTTTGCTCGTCTTGATATGATTGTATCGTGGTTGCTATTTTTCCAATTTCCGTGCCATGTCCGGTTTCGACTGCTATACCCATTCCTCTACCATAGGATACTATTGTAGAACTGTATGCGTAGTTTTCTCTGTCTCCGATTTCAACGGTGTCTTCATAGACTACGCTTGCATCCTTGTCTACCGGAACGGACTCACCTGTAAGAGATGATTCATCGATCTTAAGGTTTGTACTGTCAATAAGCCTAAGGTCGGCAGGGACTATATCACCGGTTTCCAGTCTGATTAGGTCTCCGGGTACGATTCTGTTTGAAGGAATCGACTGTTCAGTACCATTCCTTATGACTTTGGCATTGGGTGAAGACATCTTTTGTAGAGCTTCGATTGCCTGCTCAGCTCTTCCTTCCTGGTACAGACTAAGTGCTGCATTGATAATTACAATTGCAATAATTATTACCGCTTCGATATAATCACCTAGGAAGGCAGATACTATACTGGCAAGAATAAGTATGATAATCAGTGGATCTTTAAACTGTTCTAGTAGTTTGGCTGCCATTGACTTTTTAGCTTCTTCTTTAAGTTCGTTAGGTCCGTACTTAGAAAAAGCCGTTTCTGCTGTTTCGGTAGTTAAACCTGTTTCCGGATTTGTCTGTAGCTCTGAGTAAAGATCATCCGGAGTTTTTTTATACCATTCCATTTTCATCCTCCTTTTTCGCTCGATCAATATAAAAAAGACCATTGTCCAAGCGATGCTTAAACAAAGGTCTTGCTTACCTAAAAAGGTGTCATGCCGGGCTTTGTGCCGTACTGACGACATGAGTTTAATTAGCTACTCCCCTTCGTTATAAGAATTATATAATAATATGGTTTGTATTACAAGTTTAAATTAGTTATTCCTGTGGTTTAAACTGCAATAGGAATATTATACTTAGTCAAATCCGGTTCATATCCTTCCAGTTTAAAGTCATCAATTGTTATATCATAAAAATTATCTACTGTATCGTTAATTATGAGCTTAGGAATGGGTCTTGATTCATCAGTTTTAGTAATAATCTCATCCACTACGGGCATATGTCTGTTATAGATGTGTAGATTTTGAACAAAGTGGCTAAACTGTCCTGGCTTATAACCGGTGACCTTTGCAATCATTAGAAGGAGTGCATAATACTGGAATGCGTTGATTCCCCCAGGTGCTGCAGCAGCAAGGAAGTCACCACTCCTTTGAATGAGGGTCATGTTTAACCTATCACCTGCTACCGTCCACATGGTCATAAAAGCACATGGTATAAGGGTCATGTCAGCAAGTTCGTTCATGTTGAGCATGGTCATAAAATGTCTTCTGTTTAGTGGATCGTTCTTTAAGCCATTTATTAATCTATCGATTTGATTTGTCATCTCTCCGGTTTCGGGGCTTTTGAACTCTTTACAGATTTGATATCCATATGCAGTTCCAAGATTACCTTCGTTATTTGCCCACTCATCCCAATAATTTACATTGTACTTTTCTTTTAATAGATTTACATCATTGCATTTATCTTGATAAATCCAAAGAATTTCTTTGATTGCGGTCTTCCAAGCAATCTTCCTAAGAGATATAAGTGGAGTTTCGCTGGGTTCGTAGCTTATAAATTGTTGGGGAAGGTAGATTGCATAAGCACTTTCTCCATCTTCCCATACCGGTCTAACGACTGCGTTTGGTACATCGAGTTCGGAGATTCCAAACTCTTTGATTCTTTTTGCCATCTCAATATAAAGATTATCAACTCTAGACATAGTGTACTCCTTGTAGTTTATATAAAATATATTAATAGTTTATCATATACATTATACCCAATATACCATAATAAAAAAGATAGAATTTGGATTAGTTTTAAAGTAAAGGGAATAGGTGATTTTGTAAAACTATTAACAAAATTGATAATATTGGGTATAATAGAAGTACCAATTGGATATATTATAAATAAAGGGGGATATTTATGAAGAAAAAATTTATGTTGGTACTTTCATTACTACTTGTAATGTCACTGCTTTTCACAGCTTGTACACCGCAGAGTAAACCGGCTGAAGAAGAAAAACCGGCTGAAGAAGCAGTGGAAAAAACAGATGAGAAAGAAGAAGCGGAAAAACCATCTGAAGAGGAAAGACAAGAAGAAGCAGACAAAGAAGATGATGAACAGCGTGACGCTGCAGCTGCGAATTTTGAAGGAAGAACTCTTAATGTAGTTGCTACATCTGAAGCGTATGTTCCGCTTTTTGAAAAGTTCACTGAAAAGACAGGTGCAAAGGTAGAATTCCTTTCAATGTCATCCGGTGAGGTACTTTCAAGAGTTAAAGCTGAAAGTGGAAAGCCAATGGCGGACTTATGGTTTGGTGGCGGATTGGATGCATTTATCCAAGCTAAGGATGACAGTCTTTTAGAAGCCTATAAATCTTCAAACGCTGAAGACGTGGATGCAAAGTTCAAAGATACTGAAGGTTATTGGTATGCAAAGGGCATCACTGTAGTAGGCCTTCTTGTTAACAATGATGTACTTGAAGAAAAAGGACTTGAAGCACCTAAGGGATGGAAAGACCTTGCTGATCCAAAATACAAGGACGAAGTAATCATGTCATCTCCGGCAATCTCCGGAACTAACTACGCAGCTCTTAAAGGCTGGTTAGACCTATGGGGTGAAGAAGAAGGATGGGATTTCTTTACAGCTCTTAATGAGAACATACCTGCTTACGGTAAGAGAGGTAAGGACCCATTTGAAAAAACTATAGCCGGTGAGTTCGCAATAGGAATTATCCCTGCTGACAAATCAGCTCATGACGCAATGGAAGAAGAAAATGTTACTCTAATCTTCCCTGAAGAAGGGATTCCATGGGTACCTGAAGGAGTTGCAATCTTTAAAGGATCGGATAATGTAGACATTGCTTCTGCATTCATTGACTTTATGTATGAAGCAGAAAGTCAAAAAATGATTGCTGATATAGATGGTAAAGATACAAACCAATTGGTAAAACCGGGAGCAGAAGGTTTTGACTTAGGACTTGATGCTACAAAATTAATCGAAGAAGACCTTTCGACATTTGGCAGTGCGAGAGAAGCAATCCTTGAAAAATTCCAAGGTATCGCAGGCGACAAACAATAATCAATATTTGCCGGCTCTATTTTAAAGAGCCGGCACTTTTTTTATGCAATTAGCTAAAGAGTAAAATTTAGGATATAATAGTTATAAATACTTAGTGTGGGTGAGGATATGGAAAAGTTTAAGAACAGAGAAGGAATTAACAGAATACTTAATATAGTTGATAAAGTACTTATTTTTGTCGTCACTGCTTCAGTAATCACATTCATTCTCTTCCCTATGTGGATGGTTATGGTTAAAAGTGTAAACATCGGTGGTGAGTTTAGTTTAAGTATGTATAAGAGTTTACTGATGAAAAACTCTAAATTAATTTACAACTCTTTAATAGTTGCCGTTTCAACAACGGTACTAACTACGATTATGACGATAATAATTTCTGTGTACGCTTCGATTGCAAATAAATGGGTTTCAAGATTTATAAATCTCACCCTTATGCTTACAATGATATCACCTCCATTTGTAACTTCACTTTCCTATATAACGCTTTTTGGGCGAAGGGGCTTCATTACTCATGATATACTTGGTCTCACACTAAACACCTATGGATTTTATGGGATAGTTCTCATGCAATCACTTGGATTTATATCCCTTAGTTCAATACTATTAATCGGAATAATAAAGTCTCTAAATATGGACACTATCCAATCAGCTAGGGACTTAGGAGCGGATACAAGCAGTATAATTACAGATATTATCATTCCAATGATAAGACCCGGGATACTAGTTGTTGCAGTGCTGGCTTTTGTTAGATCGCTTGCAGATTTTTCTACCCCTGCAATTATTGGTGGATCATTTAACACCCTAGCGGCCGAATCATATTATTCAGTTATAGCTTACAGTAATATCAACAGAGCAGCCGCTATAAACACGCTAATTTTCATTCCTGCACTGATAGGTTTTTTAATATTTAGACATTCTATGGAAAAACTTCCCATGGTAGGTGGAAGTACTACTGCAAGCGAATCAAAAGTACCGAGGAGCGGTATTTTATATTATGTATTTGGAGTATTTACATTCTTGTTTCTATTTGCACTTATAATGCAGTATGGATCAATTCTTTTAAGTGCAATTACAAAAAAGCAAAGGGGAGTTATGTACTTTACGCTCGACAATATAATTGAGAGTAAAAATCATATTAATACCACTATTTTCAGATCAATCGGCTACTCTCTTATAGCAGCTATAGGAGGAACGGCTATAGGATATTTGCTTTCATACTACAGGGAAATCAGAAAGTTAAAATGGATGAAGGCAGTAGATTTTATTGCTACAATGCCATATATTATACCAGGAACATTTTTTGGGCTTGGTTATATATTGGCATTTAACGACTACACACTTCCGTTAACGGGTACAGCAGCAATAGTAATTATAAATGTTTTATTTAAACAGCTTCCATTTTCTGCCAAGATTGCAGACTCAACGCTTAAACAGATAAGACCGGAGAGTATTGATGCGTGCAAGGATCTTGGAGGTCATGAAATGAACGTGCTTAAGGATGTACTTGTTCCTTCAAGTAAACCCGGATTTTTTCTATCCTTTATAAATAATTTTACGGCAACTATGACAACGGTCGGCTCAATAATATTTTTGGTCTACCCGGGTCAAAAGCTTGCTACATTGATTATGTTTGATGTAATACAATCGGGAAAGTATAGGATTGGTGCAGTCATCGCTTGTCTTTTGATTCTAGTTGTAATGCTGTTTAACATTTCGTTTTATTTATTGTTCCTATCAGATAAAAAACCGTTAAAAAACAAGACTAAAGCTAAAGGAGTTTAAAATGTTTCTTCAAATAAATAATCTGACAAAAAAATATGGTGAACATACTGTGGTTGATAATTTGAGCTTCGGAGTAGAGGAAGGTCGTCTACTTTGCGTGCTTGGTCCAAGTGGTTGTGGAAAAACTACAGTGTTAAGAGCGATAGGCGGTTTTTTAGATATTACTTCAGGTACTGTAGTATTGGATAATGAAGATATCACTCATTTGGATCCGAGTAAAAGGCCGGTTTCCACTGTATTTCAATCCTATGGATTATTTCCTCATATGACGGTTTTGGAAAATATTGCCTATGGATTAAAGTTCAGAGATTTGCCGGCATCAAAAAGACATTCAAGAGCAAATGAATATCTTGAACTTGTAAAACTTGGAGGTCATGGGGACAAAAGGATTTCAGAGCTGAGTGGTGGACAGCAACAAAGGGTGGCACTTGCAAGGTCGCTTGTAATAGAGCCAAAGGTTCTACTGCTTGATGAACCTCTATCTAACCTGGATGCAAAACTTAGGGTTGAAATGCGTGAAGAGATAAGCAGGATACAAAAATCTATCAATATGACCACTATATTTGTAACCCATGATCAGGAAGAGGCATTTTCTATCGGAGATGAGATACTGATTTTAGAAAGTGGAGTACTTCAACAAGTCGGGACACCTTCAGAGATTTACGATGCACCTGTCAACGACTTTGTTTGGAATTTTATAGGAAGAGCAAATAGACTCAGCGATACTAAAGGCTATATAAGACCTGAAAGGATAAGGCCAAATCCAAACAGTGCACATAAAGTAAAAATAGAAAAGGTAGAAATACTGGGTTCAACCGTTCTGTATTATTTTAAATATGAAAATAAAGAAATGACGATGCTACGCTTAAATGAAGAAAAAAGGTTTGAAGTTGGTGATGTTATTGGTATCGATTTTGATGAGGTTTAACTTTTTAATTTGAAAATATTACAAATTTAAAATAAGGTTCTAATATTGGGTGGAATTGCTAAGAAATTTTAATAATTTTAATAAAATACAAACTGTACTCCATTATCATAATAGAGAATAATACTAAACTCTATTTTTACATAAATATTTAAGTTGTTAAATTATCTAATAATTAACGGTTTACTCTAAAAAATGAATATATATTAAGCGAAAGAGTATCTAAATAAAGATAAATAGCAATCTAAAGCATATGTTATTCTCGTATCTTGATACTAATCGCTAAAAATCCTTTTTGGGAATCGTTATCACCTATCGGCAAAAATGATTTATGACAAGACTAACACAATTGACTTTATCACATTTTTAGAGTATCATATAGTTATCAAAGTACTGAAAAGATTAAATTTTTGTTGAACCTATTAAAACCTTGTATTGTTTTGTGTTTTTTTGCATATAAATACAAGATGATACTTTTTTTAATCTTTTTAATACGAATACAAATAAATAGGAGGATTGTATGAGCTTTGTATTTGATTTTGAAGCAAACAAGGATAAACTAGCAGAATTTAAGAGCTTTATGGCTGAGAAAGGAAGCTCGAGGGGAGCACTGATGAGTGTACTACATAAAGGACAAACGCTTTTTGGGTATCTTCCGGTGGAGATTCAAGAACTGGTTTCCAATACGATGAATATCCCGCTAGCAGAGATATACGGCGTTGTTACATTCTACTCTCAGTTTTCTATCATTCCAAAAGGAAAGTATGAAATCGGTGTCTGCATGGGTACTGCTTGTTATGTACGTGGTGCAGGTAAAATTCTTGATGAGGTTGTTGAAGAGCTAAACATCGATGTAGGAGAGACCACTTCAGATATGCTATTCTCAATTCAAGCTACCAGATGTGTTGGAGCATGCGGTTTAGCACCTGTAATGATGATCTCAGGAGATGTTTACGGAAAACTAAAAGGTGGCGAGATGAAGGATATTCTTGCTAAATATAGAGACTAGGGAGGCAGTTATATGAATCTTGAAAAATTAAGAGAAATTAAAGAAAAAGTACTTCCGACGATGTCACTCAGAAAGGATATCTGGTCAGATGTTCCTTCTGTTTACGATAAGCAAGTACTTATTTGTATGGACACGGGATGTAAATCATCTAGAGCCGATGTCCTTGAAGAAAACTTCAGAAAAGAAGTTGAAGCTAAAGGTTTGACTGATAAAATTGACATAAGAAGGGTTGGTTGTTTTGGACTATGTGAGGCCGGTCCTATCGCAATCGTTTATCCCGGAGAAAAGTTCTATGCTTACTTAAAACCTGAAGATGCAAAGGTTATCGTAGAAGAAGACTTAATTGGTGGAAACACAGTTGAGAAGCTTATTTTTAAAGAGGCACTAACTGAAGAAGCTATGCAAGGCCTTTATGACGTAGCATTTTACAGAAAGCAGAAAAAATTAGCTACAGGAAACTGTGGTGTTATAGATCCTGACAGTATTGAAGAGTATATTGCAGTAGACGGATATCTTGCTCTGCACAAAGTACTTAATGAAATGACCCCTGAATCAGTTATTGAAGAGATTAAAGCCTCTGGACTTAGAGGAAGAGGGGGCGGAGGATTCCCAACAGGTCTTAAATGGGAGTTCACTAAAAATGCCGTAGGCGATGTAAAGTATGTTGTTGTTAACGCTGACGAGGGTGACCCGGGCGCATTCATGGATAGATCCATACTTGAGGGTGATCCATTTACAGTTATTGAAGCAATGACAATTGCCGGTTACGCAATTGGAGCTAACCAAGGATATATCTACATCAGAGCAGAGTATCCTTCAGCTGTTAAAAAACTAGAAAACTGTATAAAAGTAGCTACCGACATGGGACTACTTGGTAAAAATATCATGGGTTCAGGGTTTGACTTTGAACTAGAGATAAGACTTGGTGCCGGAGCATTCGTCTGTGGTGAGGAAATGGCTCTTATCGAATCAATCGAAGGTAAAAGAGGTATACCTAGAAACAAACCTCCTTTCCCTGCAAACGAAGGACTTTTTGGAAAACCAACTCTTATTAACAACGTAGAGACATTTGCAAACATTCCAAGAATTTTAAATAACGGCCACGAGTGGTTTAGATCTTTCGGTACTGAAAAGTCTCCTGGAACTAAAGTATTTACACTTGGTGGAGATATAAATAGAACCGGTATCATCGAGGTTCCAATGGGACTTACTTTAAGAGAAATCATCTTTGAAGTAGGTGGCGGAATTATTGGTGGTAAAGAATTTAAAGCTGTTCAAACCGGTGGACCATCAGGAGGTTGTATAACTGCTGAACATCTTGACACACCTATAGATTATGACAACTTGTCCGCACTGGGATCCATGATGGGTTCAGGTGGAATGATCGTTATGGACGAAGATACATGTATGGTTGATATCGCAAGATTCTTCCTTGAATTTACTGTAGATGAGTCATGTGGTAAGTGTACTCCATGTAGAGAAGGTACTAAGAGAATGCTTGAGATGCTTGAGACAATTACAGAAGGTAAAGGAACTCAAGAAACTGTTGATTCACTAGAATCATTAGGAAAAACCATCATAGCAACATCTCTTTGTGGTCTTGGACAAACAGCTCCAAACCCTGTACTTTCAACTATGAGATACTTTGGAAACGAGTACGAAGACCATGTATTAAATGGTAAATGTGAAGCTGGTATTTGTAGAGATTTAGTTAGTTACCACATAAATGAAAATTGTACAGGATGTACTCTATGTGCTAGAAAATGTCCTGTTGAGTGTATAACCGGAGAAAGAAGAGAAATGCACTACATCGACCAAGAAGCTTGTATACAATGTGGAGATTGCTATGCAGCTTGTAACTTTAATGCCATAGATAGGGGTGGAAGAATATGAGAGAAGTAAATCTGATCATTGATGGGATACCTGTAACTGCCAAAGAAGGCGAAAGTGTGGTGGAAGCAGCAAAAAGGGTAGGAATAATCATTCCGACACTTTGTTACCTGAAAGAATTAGATGTCGTCTCTGCATGTAGAATGTGCCTAGTCAAAATCGAGGGAGTTCCAAGACTTATGACAGGCTGTTCAACACCCGTTACTGAAGGAATGGTCGTAGAAACCGAAAACGAAGAAATTGTTAATCATAGAAAAATGCTTTTAAGACTATACTTAGACAACCATCCAAACGACTGTTTAACTTGTCAAAAAGCCGGAGAGTGTGAACTACAGAATCTATCCTATAGATATGATGTAGCATTTAGAGAACACGATGGAGAGAGAAGAGGATCCAAGTATGCTGAGTATACCGATACTACAAGCCCATATATCCTAAGAGATGAAGCAAAATGTATACTTTGTGGAAGATGTGTAAGATCGTGTGCACAAGTAGAGACCAGAAATGTACTTACATTTGCTGAGAGGGGCTTTGTAACTAAGATTTCTGCGGATGCAGATCAATCATTAGAAGAATCCACTTGTGTATCTTGTAATAGATGCGTATCAGTTTGTCCTGTAGGAGCATTACTAGACAGAAGGGCGCAAGGAAAAACCAGAGTATGGTCTGCGAAAGTTAAGGGCGTTAAATGTAAGGCTTGTGACTACGGCTGTAATATGGAAGTACTATACGATAAAAATGTTCCCGTGGCTGTAAGAGCTAGAGAACCTCAAGGTAAGTGTAGACCACTTTGCTTAAGAGGTAGATTAACTACTGAATTAGAGCATGTATATGGTCCGGATGAGCCTTATGTAAAAGTTAAAACTGATGATGGAAATAAATTTGAACGTGCAACATGGGCTAAAGCTCTTGAACTTGAAGGAGTCTTAGCTAAGCTGAAGATTCTTGAGGAGGACAATAATGAAGAAGGTGAAAGTTAACGGTCTCGAATATACTTTCGAAGACGGTATCACCATTCTAGAAGCTTGTAAAGAAATAGGTATTGATATACCTACATTCTGTCATGATGAGAGGCTTAAAAGCTCCTCATCATGCAGAATCTGTGTAGTTGATGTAGCAGGTCGTGGACTTGTTACATCCTGCTCAGCTTTACTGGAAGATGGAATGGAAATAGAAACAGATAATGAATTGGTATATAATTCCAGACGTGAATTACTGGATTTATTATTCTCCAACCATCCAAATGACTGTTTGACATGTGGTAAATCAGGAGAATGTAAACTACAAGATTACTGTTATGATTACGACATAATCGACGGATCTTATAGATCCGGTGAAGTAAAGAATTACCCTATAGACGATTCAAACCCGTTCTATACATATGATGGTAGTAAATGTATCCTATGCGGTAGATGCGTAAGAGCATGTTCAGAACTCCAAGTTACTAACGCAATAGGTTTTCAAGACAGAGGTTTTGATACCAAAGTCGTGGCTCCATTTGATAAAGGTATAGAACAGTCAGTTTGTGTATCATGTGGTAACTGTGTAGCAGCTTGTCCAACAGGGGCATTAATGCCTAAGACAAAAGAAAAATACAGATTATGGGAAGTTGAAAAAACTAAAACAACTTGTCCATATTGTGCGGTAGGATGTCAGTTAAACCTTCTTACTAAAGATGGTAAAGTAGTTGGAGCAGAACCATACTGGAAGAGCGAACCAAATATTGGTCTTCTATGTGTTAAGGGAAGATTTGCTTACAACTTCATCAACCATCCGGATAGATTAAGAACACCACTTATTAAGAGAAATGGTGTGTTCGAAGAAGCTACCTGGGAAGAAGCGTTAAGTCTAATAACTGAGAAACTTACTGAAATAAAGGCAAAATATGGACCTGATTCTATAGGAGGATTCTCCTGTGCAAGGGCTACAAATGAAGATAACTATATATTCCAAAAATTTATCCGCGCGGCGATCGGTACCAACAATGTAGATCACTGCGCTAGGGTCTGACACGCTCCTACAGTTGCAGGTCTTGCAACAACACTAGGCAGTGGTGCCATGACGAACAGTATTAAAGAGATCGAATACACGGATTGTATCTTCTTAATTGGATCAAATCCAACTGAAGCCCATCCGGTAATCGGAACCTTTATGAAGAGAGCTCGTAAAAGAGGAGCTAAACTAATCGTAGTAGATCCAAGAAGAATTGAACTTGCTGAGGATGCTGACATCCATATAGCTATTAAACCGGGAACCAACATAGCATTTATCAATGCTGTATGTCATGTAATCTACGAAGAAAAACTTTATGACGAAGAATACATTAAAAATAGAACTGAAGATTTTGATGAACTAGTAGAGACAATCGCTCCTTACACTCCTGAGTATGCAGCCGAGATTTGTGGTGTAGATGCTGAAGACATCAGAAATGCTGCCAGAATTTATGCGACTGCTGACAAAGCGGGAATCTATTACTGCTTAGGAATTACAGAACATATTACGGGTACCAGAAATGTAATGAGTTTATCAAACCTTGCAATGATGACCGGTAATATAGGTAAGGAATCAGCAGGAGTTAACCCAATAAGGGGACAAAACAACGTTCAGGGAGCTTGTGATATGGGAGCCCTACCTGCGGATTATCCTGGATATCAAAAAGTTTTCAAACCGGAAGTTAAAGAAAAATTTGAAAAAGCATGGGGTGTTGAGTTATCAGGCGAGGTAGGAATGACTGCTACTGAAATGCTTCCTGCAGCTATAGAAGGAAAATTAAAAGGTCTATATATATTTGGAGAGGATCAAGCATTATCGGATCCGGATTTAGGACATGTTAGAGAAGCATTTAACAGCCTTGAGTTCATGATAGTTCAAGATATGTTTATGACTCCAACTGCAGAATTTGCAGATGTAGTGCTTCCTGCTACTTCTTACGCTGAGAAAAATGGTACATTTACAAATACTGAAAGAAGAGTTCAAAGAGTTAGAAAAGCAATACCACCTCTATCAGGTTCAAGAGTTGACTGGGATATAATCACAGATATTTCAAGAAGAATGGGATATCATATGCAGTATAACTCATCTGAAGAAATCTTCGATGAAATGGCATCATTGACACCTTCTTATAAAGGAATCAGCTATCCAAAGATAGAAGGACTAGGAGTACAATGGCCATGTCCGGATGCAGATCATCCAGGTACAAGATACATGCATAAAGATATAATGGCAAGAGGTGTAGGTCTGTTTATGCCATTTGAAAATGTAGATCCTGCTGAAGTTACAGATGAAGAGTATCCATACATCTTAAGTACCGGTAGAAACCTATATCAGTACAATGTAATTACAATGACCGGTAGAACTGAAGGAATTATGCAAAAAGAAGGTTCTTCTTATGTCGAAATGAGTGAAGAACTGGCTGAGAGCTTGGGTATTCACAATGGAGAGCTTATCGAATTGTCCTCCAGAAGAGGTAAAATACACACTACAGCAAGGGTAACCGATACTATAAGAGACAATATTATGTACATGCCATTCCACTACGCGGATGGTGCGGCTAACGAACTTACAAATGCAGCTCTTTGTCCAAATGCAAAGACGCCGGAATATAAGTTTGCGGCAGTACAAATACAGAAAATAGGAGGGTAGTATGAATCCGGAATATGCTAAGATAATACAGTTCGCAATGAACATGGAGATGGATGGGCATAAATTCTTTAAAGAAAAAGCGGAAGGATTTGCAAATCCAACTACCAGAGAATTATTCGAACAATTGGCTGAAGTTGAGCTGGGTCATTATCACTATCTTAAAGGAGAACTTGAAAGATATGTTGAAGATGCTGAAGGATATGTAGTAAATACCGAGTTTATGGAAAACGAAGGTACAGATAATATATTTAAGCAAAGAGAAGAGTCTGAACATCTGGAAAAAACATTAACTGAATCAGATGTACCGGATATGACAGTTCTTAGAATGGCTTATCTAATCGAGAGAGACTTTGCAGAATTTTATGAAGAGTCAAGAGATGAGGTCGAGGACGAAAGACTTAAAGAATTATTCGATCGTCTTGCAAAATGGGAATACACTCATGAAGACCTATTTAAAGCCGAGTATAAGAGACTGAAAAAAGAATATATGAACCTTCCATGGGGAGGTTAAAATAAAAGCCGAATTTCGGCTTTTATTTTTTTATGGTGAATCATTAGCTATCGCTCTTCCTAGAACACCTTACTAATGATATAATATTATAAGGAGGCTGATACGATGAAATTAGGAATTATTAGTGACACTCATGGAAGCGTAGACGACTTTAGTGAAGCTATGGAAGTACTAGAAGACTGTGAAAAAATAATACATCTAGGAGATGTGCTTTACCATGGTCCTAGAAATGGTCTTCCTGAGAGTTATGATCCAAAAACTATAGCAGAAGGATTGTCTAAATCAGATAAATTTATATATATCAAGGGAAATTGCGACTCGGAAGTTGATGAGATGGTAATAGGGCAAAACCTTAGTGAAAAAGAAAGAATCGTAGAGATAGACGACTACAGATTTTATTTAGTGCATGGCCATATAGGAACTGAAGAAGATTTAATCAGAAAAGCTATAGACTTAAACGCAGATGTTCTTCTCTATGGACATACGCATGTTAAAAAGCTTGAACACTCAGGTGGAGTTTTGGTGTGCAATCCGGGAAGCACAACATTTCCAAAAGATGCCAAAAAATCACTTGCTTACTATGAAGATGGTAAAATAACCCTATATAATCTTGAATCTCATGAAGAAATAACGACGGTATGTATTGAGGATGAATGTGAAGAGCTATAGATTAGAACTCATTAAGAGGTTTACGAGCCTAATGCTTGGATTATTTCTATATGGTCTTGGAATTGTCTTTACTCTAAATGCTGAGATTGGCTATGCACCGTGGGAAGTCTTTCATCAAGGCGTTTCAAATGTGACCGGGATTTCTTTTGGAATAGCATCAATCGGGGTTGGACTTGTAATTCTTTTGTTTGATCATCTGATGGGAGAAAAAATAGGATTTGGAACCATTCTTAATATAATTTTCGTAGGACTTTTTATAGATTTAATCAGGTATTTAAACTTTGTCCCTAAGCCAGAAAACTACTTGCTTAGAGTAATTCTTTTTTTGATAGGATTTTTAATCATAGCATTTGCGACCTACTACTACATCAAGTCAGGTCTTGGGGCAGGTCCAAGAGATGCTGCAATGGTTGGTGTTAATAGATTAACAGGACTACCAATAGGTGTAAGTCGTGCAGGAATTGAAATAACAGTTACCCTACTTGGTTATCTCCTAGGTGGACCTGTGGGACTTGGGACTATTATGTCAGCATTTGTTGCAGGATTTGTTATACAATTTGTGTTTGATATATTAAAGTTTGATCCAAAAGTAGTGAATCATGAAACTATTAAAGATACTATTACAAATCTGGCTAAATAATAAAGAGAAAGTACATAAAAGTGCAGTCAAGTGACGGCTTTAGTTTACTTTTTCTTTTTTATGGGTAAAGATATAAATAATTTAACAAAGAGTAATATTAGAGTACATAAAATAGATTATTACTTTAATAGGAGTTGTAAATGGTAAAGAAAATAGGAATATCAACGAGTTTAATTAAAACAAAAATCGCTCCAATTCTAAAACTGGATGATGGGTATGTAGGTTCGATTTGTTGTGCCGGAGCACTACCTCTTATGCTTCCGGTATTCGAAAATATTGAAAATGCAAAGGAAATCGTGAGTAATTTAGATGCTGTTATACTTGCCGGTGGTGTAGATATATCGCCTTTTTATTATAATGAAGATCCGGTAATGGAGACAACTTACCAGCCTGAGCGAGATGAGTCTGAGATGATGATATTAAAAGCAGCTATGGAAAGGAGAATTCCAATACTTGCAGTATGCAGAGGACTCCAGCTTACCAATGTCGCACTTGGGGGTACTCTATATCAGGATTTAAAGATGAGTGGTTTCACAAAAATTGTTCATCACAGGGATCATTATGATGAAGATGGACCGGATGAACTATATCATTTTATAGATATAGATAAAAACAGCAGATTTTATGAAATAGTAAAAACTGAGACCATGGTCGTTAACTCCATTCATCATCAGGCAATCAAAGAACTAGCCGATGGACTTATACCGGTTGCAAAAAGCAGAGATGGCATTATAGAGGTGGTCGAGATGAAGGACTATCCATATTTCTTAGGTTTTCAATTCCATCCTGAAAGACTAACAGAACCCGGTAGACATTCAGATGAATTTAAAAGAGTATTTGATGACTTTATAAGGAGTATATAATGAAGACAAAAATAGGAATTATAAGTTGGGACGCTAAGAGATTTGGTAGAAAATCTCATGAGTTAAACTATTTGTTTTCACTTGGACTCGAAAGAGCAGGAGCTATCCCTATTGTTTATCCTGTTTTAAATAGTCATAAACTAATAGATGCTTTTCTTGACTTTGTAGATGGATTGGTAATGATTGGTGGAGAAGATGTAACACCATTTTATTATGGTGAAGAACCAATCAGAGAGCTGGGAACAATACATTTTGAAAGGGATGCAACTGAAGTAAATGCAATAAAGGGTGCATTTGAAAGGAAGTTACCTATGCTTGCGGTGTGTAGGGGTTTACAACTTGCAAATGTCGTTAAAGGAGGCACTCTCTACCAAGACATCTACACGCAGCTTAAAGATGTCCTGGTTCACAGTCCAAAGATAGAAGATTTCCAAGAGAATTTCCATACCATATATATCGAAGAAGATTCGCATCTCTATGATTATTATGGTAAGAGTGCCGTTGTAAACACATTCCATCATCAGGCGATCAAGGATTTAGCTGAAGGATTTAAAGTGGTTGCAAGAAGTGCAGATGGGATTATTGAAGCTGTAGAAACTACAGATGAGCATATGTTTATGGGGATTCAATTCCATCCGGAGTTTTTACATCACTCAGAATTGAACCAAGGTTTATTTAATTATTTTGTAAAGAAGGTGGAAAATGAGATATCTAAATAATGATAATATAGATCCGGCGGTGAACCACGGCATCGAAGAGTATCTTCTAAAAGAAACAAACCAATCACATTTTATGCTATGGCAAAACAGACCGACAATACTGCTTGGTAAAAATCAGGATGCATTTGCAGAGCTGAACTTCGAGTATGTTGAGAATAATGATATCGATATAGTCAGAAGACTTTCAGGCGGAGGAACAGTTTTTTGTGATTTGGGAAACATGCAGTATTCTCTTATAACGGATATTGGAAAAAGCGATAGCAATTCCTTTGTAATGTTTTCAAAACCGGTTGTAGAAGCTTTGAAAAGTTTAGGGCTAAATGCTGAGTTCACCGGAAGAAATGACATATTAATCGATGGTAAAAAGATTTCCGGTAATGCACAGTATAAGTATAAAAATAGAATCATACATCATGGAACTATTTTATTCGATGTAAATATGGACATGCTTGTAGGCTCAATCAATACAAGGCCGGTTAAATTTATCAATAAATCCGTAAAATCAGTAGCTTCAAGAGTTGGAACTATAAAAGAGTACCTGCCTGATTATAGTGCGAAAGAATTTATGGAGTACTTAAAATCATATGTTATAAACTACTACAATATAGCCATAACAGACGAATTGACCCCTGAACTTTTAGAAAATTCGGAAAGATACGTATCTAGGTTTAGAGATCCAAAGTGGAACCTTGGCAAAAGATATACCGACTCGATTGAAATGACAGTTAAATATCCTTTTGGACTAGTCGAGTACAAGCTAAGGATGGATGGAGGAAAGATTATCGACATAGATTTTTTAGGGGATTTTTTCTCGGATTTGGAAATTGAAAATCTAAAAGAAGTATTAATTGGCACTGAAGTAAAACCGGAAGCATTAAGAGATATAATTAAGGATGTTGACATAAATAGGTATATCAATGGAATGAACAATGAGATACTAATTAATGATTTGGTTAGTATGTGTAAAGGAGCATAAATGAGAAGAAAAAAACCTGAATGGATAAAATTAAAGATTCAAGGCAGTAAAAACTCACAAGCGGTTGAAAAAGTACTTGAAAATATGCATTTAAACACGGTGTGTAGCGAAGCAAACTGTCCCAATAAGATGGAATGCTTTGAAATGGGAACTGCTACTTTTATGATAATGGGAAGAAACTGTACGAGAAACTGTAAATTCTGTAATGTTACCACTAAAAAACCGCTTCCTTTAGATCCTGACGAACCAAAAAATCTTGCGCTTGCTGTAAAAGAGCTGGGTCTAAGACATGCTGTAATCACTTCAGTTGATAGGGATGATTTGGAGGATGAAGGTGCGAATCATTTCGCAGAAACCTGTAGACTAGTTAAGGAACTAAATCCTCAAACCACAGTGGAACTTCTAATACCGGATTTTCACGCGAGGGAAGAATTACTGGACATCGTTTTAGATAGTAAGCCGGATGTATTAAACCACAATGTCGAAACAGTGCCTGAATTGTTTGAAGAGATTTGTCCGGAGTGTAAGTTTGAACATTCTTTGAAGGTACTAGACTATGCAAAGAAAAAAGGTTTTGTTACTAAATCAGGAATGATGGTAGGTTTGGGAGAGACTTTCGATATGGTAGTTAATCTGATGAAAAAACTTAGGGAAGTAGACTGCGACATGATAACCATAGGTCAATATCTACAGCCGTCTACCAAACATATTGAAGTTGCAGAGTACATTCATCCTGATACCTTTAAAGAGTACAAAAAGATTGCTGAGGAGTTAGGTTTTAAAAGAGTGGATTCATCACCATTTGTAAGAAGTTCTTACCATGCTGAAGCACTAAATGAATAAAGTATTTTAAAAAATAGTTTTATATATTGCATTGTGGTATAATCATTTTGTATGATGACAATGGAGTGATGAAATGAGCGTAAATAACAGTGGTTTCTTTGAAACTGAAAACGAAAAAGTTCAGAAAAAAGCTTTCTTAGAAGCTGTAAGGGTTTACTTTAAAAGCGATGTAGACTTTAACGTAAGGCTTAGAGATTATATTACAAAATTAAGTGGAATACAGTATTATTGTGATGCCCTTAAAGCACTTGATGAACCTTACGAACTCGAAGAGCTTGAACAATTAAGGGATGAAGCAGAAGTTACTGCGGTAAATGAAGATTTAAAACTCTTTTTTATATATGATGACGACGATGCTTTTACGGAGTTCAGAAAAGTGACGCTTAAGAATTATCCAAGTGACATAAAAATGGGATATCCTATACATTACTGGATAAGAGCGGTTGATAAAAAGAAGGTTAGAACCGTGACTGCATTGCAAAGAGCTTTTATGGATATGATAGTGGACATAGAGGGTACACTATCAGGATTTACCGTCATTAGGATAGAACATGGAGAATTTGACTGGACACAAAATGCAAATCAACTAATTAAAAAACTTGTAGAAAACTCATCAGGAGAATCTTTTATAATCAAGGAGGACTAATGAAGCTAATATTTGCTATTGATGAAAACTGGAGTATTGGTGTAGATGGAGATATGCTTTTTAAAATTAGCGAGGATCTTCAAAGATTTAAAGAAATAACAATGGGTGGAATTTTGGTAATGGGAAGAAAGACTTTTGAATCATTACCCAATCAAAAACCGCTTCCAGGCAGAACAAATATAGTGGTTACAAGAAATAAAGACTATAAAAGAGATGGAATTATTGTTGTTAATTCAATAGAAGAACTTGACGAAAAACTTCTAGAACTCAATCCTAACGATGAAAAAGAGGTCTTCTTAATCGGCGGCGGTGAGTTGGTTAAGCAGATGATTGGAAGATGTAGTCATGCTCATATTACCAAGGTAGCAAAATGTTATGATGATTGGGATACATGCATACCAAATCTGGATGAGCTTCCGGGGTGGAGAGAAATCCAAGTCGGTGAAGAAAAATCCGAAGGCGAACTTGTTTATAAATACTGCGAATATTGTAAATAAAAGAGAAAACAGGCAGAGAAATCTACCTGTTTTTTTAGTGTTTGAATTAAAATTTTACTGACTATACTTTTATTTTTCTCTTAGGTAGATAAAAAACTCTAATGCTGCGAAAAAAGCTACAAAGATAGCTAATATTAAATGTAATCTATCTCCAGATCTAATAGAAATAATAAAAATTAATAAACTTATAATTACAGCTGTGACAATCCTTGTTAATCGACTGTTCACTTATAACATCCCTTTCTTAAAATAGAAAATAAGTACTAAACTGTAATCAACTCATATGTCTGTAATGTTTCCGTGTTTCTAACAATAAGTCTGGTGATTTCGTTGAATTCAGCAGGAGAAATATCAAAAGCTAAAATAGTATACGGATATGTGGGGTTTGGTTTGTATAGTTTACCACCGCCTGGCGACATTTCAGTTACATCGATAATTAGCGAATTATCACTATGCTCGACATTTGAAACCGCTATCTCATATCCTTCCTTAGGCTTCATTCCTGCACCAATGAACATATACACCTTATCTAACAGCATTATGTAATAGCCCTTCTTATCTTGTAGAAGGGTATACATATCTTCCATTTCTTCCGGCATCGTATGGACAACTTTAAAATTCATCATTATCTTCCTTTCAATATGTTACATACTATATACCCAAATTCAAATACCTATATCAAGTAAGACTAATTTATTTGCCATTTTCAATGTTTTGTATATATCTATAAATGGTAGCTTCAGAGCAGCCTAATTCACCTGCAACAATTCCTATACTGCCTTTTAAATTAAATATACCCTTTTCATTAATAGCTCTTACAATCTCCATTCTCTCATTTTTGCTGAGTTTTTCATCTAGATTCATATTTGCCATAACTTTCTTAATCGCTGAGATGGCAACATCGTCGATGGTGGTACTTAGTGTATCCGACTCATAAGAAAGCTCTATCTCATCGATGGATTCAAAAGCATTTTTGGTTATAAGTTCGTTAGGATGGCAAAGTTCCATGATAGTACGACTTATATCCTTATACTTACTGTCGTCAAAATTTATGCATAGAAGCCCTATAGCTGCATCATCACTTTTTAGAACCAGAGTCGATGATCTTAAGAGCTTATTGTTTGCTGATAGTGAATTATAGTTGACATCATAGTCCGGTATTTCATCATAGGGTTTTTCTAAAGTGTCCAAGTGTTTTACAGATAGCGGGGAACCAAGGCTTCTTCCGCTGACATGACCATTTGCAATAGCAATTATTCCCTTATCAATATTTTTTAAATCATATAGCACAACTTCATAATCAGGCCCTAGTGTCAAGCCTAAAAACTCAACCAATTTAATGTAATTTCCAATTGTCACTAACATAGCTAACCTCCGTTATATATGTGTATATTATAGGATAAAATAGAGTTTTAAGCAATATTTATGAATCAGTTTATAAGTGTCATTTATTGATAAACGATAAATAATATGCTATAATCAATATATACGGAGGTGGGAAGATGAAAACAGAAGACTTATTAAAGATTATTCTTGTGGCATTGGTAATCGTGATAACTGCAATTGCCATAATGGTTATGCCGGGAATGGCAGATCAAATGGCAAGGACATACGCTGAATTTGCAAACCTTAAAATACCCGGATTAGTGCTGATCTACGCTTCACTTATTCCACTTTATATAGCAATTTTTGAAACTTGGAAACTACTAAAAATGGCAGAGGATAAAGAGGTTTTCAATGAATCTTCCGCAAAATCACTGGATAGAATAAAGTACAGCACTGGATTAATATTTATCATGTACAGTATAGCAATAATTACTCTGTTAATTCTTAGAGTTCCTTTTAGTGCAGCATACTTAACACTAATCATAGCAGGACTTGCAATGCTGGCAATTTCATTATTTGCATCCGTGCTTAAGAAACTACTACTTATCGCTATAAACTATAAAACTGAAAATGAACTTACTATTTGAGGTGGGATATGGCTATTAGAGTAAATTTGGATGTAATGCTTGCTAAAAGAAAAATGTCGGTAACTGAATTATCAGAAACAGTTGGTATAACAATGGCTAATATAAGCATACTAAAAAATGAAAAAGCAAAGGCCATAAGATTTACAACACTGGATGGTATATGTAAAGCACTTGACTGCCAGCCGGGTGATATACTTGAATATGTGGAGGACTAAAATGTTACAAAGATTAAGACCGAATGAAATCAATAGTATAATAAATAAAAAAATGGATTGGAAGAAGCTACCTTTAAATGAGGATATAAAATCTCTACTAATCGGAACTTCTGTGTTCTCAAATACAGATAAAGAGATATTAAGCCTTAAGAACGGTTATTATAAGTTACTTATAGATGACTTATCCCAAAACGATAATATAATAGAGAAATTAAACAAAAAAATAAACTTAATAATTGTAGATGGAAACACAGATAGAGTGTTTAAAGCTGCAATTACAGAGTAGCTGAGCATATGAATCACCTGGGGACCGTATTACTTGAGACGGAAAGACTTGAGTTAAGAAGATTTATGATGAAAGATTCAAAACAGATGTATGAAAACTGGGCTTCATCAAGTACTGTTACAAAATACTTAACTTGGGAACCACATCCTTCTGAGTTAGCTACAAGAGAGTTGTTGAGTTTTTGGACGAGAGAGTATGAGAAGAGTGATTTTTACATCTGGGCGATAGTTCTAAAAGAAAATAATGAAAATATAGGAGCTATCTCCGTAGTTGGCATTGATGAGAACATATCCTCTGTTAAAATCGGTTACTGCCTTAGTGAGCTGTATTGGAACCAGGGATATATGACGGAAGCTCTTAAAAGAATAATGCGATTCTTTTTTGAAGAAGTAGAGGTCAATAGAGTAGAATCATGTCATTCGGTTCTAAATCCTGCATCAGGAGAAGTGATGAAAAAAGCCGGACTTTTAATAGAAGGTATAAAAAAAGATGGAGATATGTCAAATGCCGGTCTTTCAGATTTAGTTATGTATGGACTGGTAAGAGAAGATTTTGAGAAAAATAAAATATTATAATTTAGATTAAATCTACTAAAAGGGAGGATTTCAAAAACTGAGATACTCCTTTTTTATTCTCCGAAGACATTTAATGCCGCAAGCTCGGAGTTCAATGTGAATATAAGAGAGTTACTTTAAGGAAATTAAGAAGTATCAAAAAAACATAGAATGTTTAATGCCTTTCTATGATTTTTATTTTGAAAAACCACCTCACTAAAGTATAATGATATATGGAGGGGTAAATATGCCAGATAATACAGTCTACGCCTATAATTGTAACGATTATAGCCAAACATATGAAGTGATAAATAAAATATTAGTAAATTCAGGACTTTTAGATGAGATTGAAGCAGGGAAGACAGTTCTCATTAAAGCCAATCTACTTATGGCTAAAGCACCGGAGTATGCAGTTACAACGCATCCTGCTGTGGTAAGATCGATTATCGAAATCCTTGAAGGAAGAAATGTAAAAATAATCGTTGGGGACTCTCCAGGTGGGCCTTTAAATGAAGTCTACATGAGAAATGTTTACTCTACTTGTAAGATGACTGATGCAGTTGAAGGAACCGGTGCGTCGCTTAACTTTGACTTTAGCTCAAGAGAAGTTTACCTAGAGGATTCGACTACACTTAAAAGATTTGAGATTATGAATGTAGTTTTGGATGCCGACTATGTTATAAATGTTGCAAAGCTAAAAACTCATGGCATGATGACCTATACCGGCACTGTTAAGAACTTATATGGAGTGATTCCCGGTCTTATAAAGGCAAATCACCACTTCAAACTAAGTGATAAAGCACTTTTTGGAAGCCATATTGTAGATGTATGTGAGTTTGTAAATCCTGTATTTTCAATAATAGACGGAATAGAAGGTATGGAAGGAAACGGACCTTCAGGTGGAGAAATCGTAAAGACGGGAGTATTGTTTGGCTCGAGATCCCCATTTGCTCTAGATGCGTATGCATCAAAGTTAATCGGCATAGATGAGTCGAATATTCCGACAGTGTTAAACTCTAAAGCTAGAGGCTTAGTTGGAGATTTTAGGATTGAAACGGATGTCGATGAGAAAAAAATAAAAGTTTACAAACTACCGGACTCTACAGATATAAATTTCATGCCAAGATGGGTTCCGGGGCTTATTAAGCGTATCATTATTAAAAATATGAAGTATAGACCGGTTTTCAATCATGCAAAATGTGTAAAATGCAAAAAATGTGAGGATATTTGTCCGGCAAAAATTATATCGATGGACGATGCAGGTTATCCCATTTATGAGAGTGGAAAGTGCATCAGCTGTTTTTGCTGTCATGAAGTCTGTCCATATAGAGCAATTGAAATAAAAAAACCATTACTCGCAAAGATATTCGGAGGAAGGTAGCTTTAGTGTGTTTATAAAACTTTGAATAAATTGTAAAAAGCCTATAAATCACAATCGCTGATTTATAGGCTTTTATAGTTTATTCTACTTCAGGTTCTTTTAAATTAATAGCTTTTTCTTTTTGGATACTGTTATTTACAAGTATCTGTGAGAACCATGATAGTATCAGTATACTTCCTACGACTATTACGATGTCTATAGGATGCATATATGGAACGAGTTTTATATTGTCAGGCACTGTATCCACTAGAGTATAGAGGAAAAGTAGTATACCAGCACCCAGTCCAATCAACACTCCGATGATAACCGAAATAAAGTTTTGCCTGGATATTTCAGATAGGTAGGACTCATCATTATCATAGTCGTTCATAGCTTTTGTTATTTCATGTAATCTATTTTTTACATCCAGTCCCGTTATAAATCTAATCGTAATATACAATAAGACTATCGTAGAGAAAATGTATATATAGGAGATATAAACCAGAGGTTTAATCACCGATTCCGTTACCTGTCTTTTTGACCTTGCACTTTGTAGTGACTGCACTGACTCGTACTTTGCAGACTCATTTACAAAGTTGTCAATTGCGTATGCACTATTATCTTTCAATACGACTATCTTAGAGTTCATAGTTGGATTGTCACCTGTGAGCGTTTTGTAGTACTCGGATGTCATAAAGATGTAGTTTCCAACATAGTTCTCAAATATCTTTGAAACGGAAACCTCGAGTTTGGTGGTCTCATCTATGGTTATGCTTAGTTTGTCACCTTCTTTAAGTTTTTCCATATCTGCCATTTTCTTTGAGATTACGGCAGCATTAGGATGAAGATGAACGATTGAACCATCCTTAGCATCTCTTAGCCAAACAATATTATCCAGACCCTCAGGGTTCTCAGGAATCATAAGTTTGAAGTCGATGCTTGGTTTTCCATCACTTATGGTTTTTGCATTGATTGAAGCTGAGTTAGAAATATGCCTTGCATACTTGATTTCTCTTAAAAAGTAGTCGTAATCATTAGCAACGTCATCAACCGTGCCCGGAGACATAGAGATATCTGCATCGTATTTTATTATATTCTCATACTGTTTTTTAGGTATATCTTCAATCGACCTTTTCAAACTAATCCCAAGCAGCAATAGTGTGGTAAATGCAGCAACACCAATTATTACTAGGATTTGTTTGAGCGGGTAGGCGTATATATTTTTTAGAACTGCGCGTTTTATTATGGACTGTTTCTTCCAGTAGTTATTATTTTTTTCCAGCCAAATAGTCTTATCTAAAAAGTTAGTGTTTTCATTATAGACAAGGGGTTTGGATTTGAAAACATCATAAAAAGGTGCCCCTACAGCAACTAAAGTACCAATTATAATGATGATAATCTGTATCGGGAATATGGTAAAAGAAGTAGATTTGAAAGTAAAACTTTCACCATATACCTTGAAGATTCCCTGTGAAATTCCTACAGTTCCTATTATTATTCCCAGCAATATACTAAAACCTGAAACGATAAGTACATTTTTTAGATAGTGATTGAAAATGCTGGTCTTATCGGCTTCCTGACTTAAGAACTTGAATGCACGCTCTTTTTTAACAAGTGAAGCTGTAAAAATATTTACACATACGAGTGCTATAACAAAGAACAGCATAGGGAACACAAAGGTTATCATATCCACTCTTTTAGTAATATTAAAGTAGGATTTCATACCGGTGTTTTCTCCGGAGTTTGTTACCTCGTAGGTTGGTACAATCTCACCACTTAGTTCCTCTTTGGATCTAGCTATAATTCCTTCTTTTTGTTTTATAAGATCTCTGTTGTTTTTAGTTTTAATGCTATACTCTTCAGCACTCTTGTCATAATTAGCTGTACTTTCATCGAGTTTCTTTTTTAAATCGTCTACGATTTTTTCCATTGTAGACTTGTCTTTTTCCATAAAAGTCTTGGCATCTTCGTAGTCTTTTTTTACAGTTTCAAGCTCTTTAGTCGAGGATTCAAGTTCAGCACTTAGACTATTCATCGAATTCTCGTAAGATTCCAGCTTTTTACTTTCTGCCTCGTATTTAACCTCTAAATTTGAAAGCTCATCGATATCAGGCTGCAGTGCGGAGTACTGTGAGTCAATATTTGCTTGTTCATTATTTAGCTCCGCCAGTCTTGAGTCAAGGGAAGTTTTTTGTGCTTCTAATCTAGAGATAGAACCTTCAACATCTCTTATCTTATTTTGAATCTCTGCCTTCTTATAAGAGAAGATTGAAAGCTGAATTTTCAAACTAGAAAGTGATCTTTTGTAGCTATTTGTCTGTCTTGTGTTTTCATTAATCTGAGAGTAGACGCTATTTTTCTCAGAATCCACTCCCGCTTTTAAACCATCCAAGTACGACCTTTGACCATCTACGTAGGTTCTCTTCGATGATAAAGTTTCAAAAAGTTCTGAAGTTATGCTGTTTTGACTATCATAATCAGCTTTTGCACTGTCGTATGAGGCTTGTATTCCGTCTGTCTTCTCCTGGAGATTCTTAATATTTGATTCTCCGGTTGCCAAGTCTTTTTGTGATTTTTCTAAAAGTTTATCGTATTCATTTTTCTTATTCTCGTATTCTTTTTTCTGTTTATCAAGTGAGGCCTTTAGTCTATCAACTTTGCTTTCAGTGTCTGCCAAATCCTTTTTAATATTCTCAATTTCAAGCTCAGAAGTCTTGATTCTCTCCGTTGCCATCTCTTTGATCTTGACAGTCTTGATTTCAGGCATATCCTTAAATGCTTCTCTTAGCAGAAATGTAGTATTATCGACGATAGCCCTATACTCAGATGTAAACTGCGAAAATTTCTTGGTTGAGTTAAGATGTATCCTGGCAAAATTAGGATGGATTAAATCAAAATCCTCAGGCAGGATTAGTGCATATCCGTCGAGCTGACTGCCGGTTAAGCTGGATACTCCCTTTTCTGACTTTAATATAAACTCAGGAGAGCTTATCCTTCCGACTATCTTGAATTTATCTCTTTTTAGCTTAAGAGAAGGGTTATTTCCTTTTTGAACTAAAGTTATCTCATCACCGATTTCATATGGGAAGTCATCTATTGAGTTATCTACTGCAATTTCACCGGGGTTTGATGGAATAGCACCCTCGACTAATTCATACTTTATCCAGCTCTCTGGAATGGATTCTACACTGATTAAGTTTTTAGTTTCGTCGATGTTGACATCCATTTGATAACCTAAGTTTATGGTATCAAGGTCATCGATTCCCGATATTATGTCCATCTCATACTCATCGATACCATGACTGGAAACTATTTTAATATCTTCTAAATCATATTTGTTTAGATAATTATCTGCAGTTTTACGCATCAAAGAACCCGAGGTATTCATCCCGTAAAACAGAGAGACACCTAGAGTTAGAAATATAAATATTAAAATATAATCTGAAAAGTTTTTTATATTTTTAAATCGATTCATAAAATCACCTAATATTTGATCTTTACTCATATTATACACTATTTGAACCTCTTTATGAAGAAATTACCTATTGATATTAGTTATCGATAAAGGTATAATATAGATGCGGCTGAAAAATAACGGAAATAAGATAGAAAAGAGGAGGACAATTTGGCAAGACCAAGAGGACCAAGATTTAAACAATCAAGAAGGTTTGGAGTCAACATTTTTGGACATCCAAACGAATTAAAAAGAGGTGCTGTGGACCATAGAAGAGTTACAGAATACGGTAAACAGCTTATGGAAAAACAAAAACTTAAAGCTTATTACGGACTGAGTGAAAAGCAAATGAAAAGATATATGAACGAAGCTTTTAAAGAGTCCAGAAAAGGAAAAGGCCTTATAGGGGAACTTGCAGTTGCAAGAGCTGAAAAAAGACTGGACAATATGGTTTATAGAGCAGGATTTGCAAGTTCACTTAGGCAAGCTAGGCAATTCGTAGTTCACGGTCATATCACTATAAATGGAAACAAAGTAGATATACCATCTCACATTGTAAACCCTACGGATGTTATCGGATTAACACCTAGAGGAGATAAATTAGAACTTATTAAGGAAAATTTAGAAATCACGACAGTAAATGTTCCTTATATTACCAGAGATGTGGATAAAAAGACGGCCACCTTTGAGAGGGAGCCTGAACGAGACGAGATTCCAATAGAACTGACCGATTCACTAGTGGTTGAGTTCTACTCTAAATCATTATAAGACTAAAAAACAGGCTATTTAGCCTGTTTTTTTAATGACTTTTACTCACGATTATTGAAATTCACACTAAGTAAAAACAATAGGTACAGATTAGATTGCGGGACGTCTTCCTTCCTTTAATATTCTACTGAACTCTTTGTAGAACAATATACCCGTAGTTGTAGCAGCTACAATATCAGAGATAGGTTCTGCCAAAATTACCGCAATTGTCTTATTTGGTATAAACATTGGCAGTATATAAATAAGAGGAATTAGAAGTATAATCTTTCTTAGTACAGCCAAGAAGAGTGAAGTTTTTGCATTGCCCAGTGCAATAAAGGTCTGCTGACAAGCAATCTGAACACCAAGTGCAAAGGAGCCTGCCATAAAGATTCTAAGTCCGGTAGTTGATGCTTCGATAATAGCTCTGTCCGAAGTAAACAGACTTGCAAAAAATCCCGGGAAACCAACCACGGCTGCACAGAACAATGAACTATAAACTACACAACTAATAAATAAGTACTTAAAGGTTTCACTCAAACGGTCATAATTTTTAGCACCATAGTTATAGGACATGATGGGCTGTGCACCTTGCGTAAGTCCTGAGAGCGGTAAGAACATAAAGGACATACAGGCAGACATAATAGTCATTGCTCCAACAGCTGAGTCACCTCCGTATTTTTGAAGGCTTGAGTTGAATGCAATTATAATAAATCCTTCTGTAATATTCATAATAAAAGGAGATGCGCCAAGCGAAATAATCGGAAGAAGAATGTTCTTATTAAGTTTGAGGTTTTCCTTCTTTAGTTTAAGAACTGTATTTTCTCCAAGTAAAAATCTCATAACCCAGAATGCTGAGATTGCCTGAGAGATTACTGTTGCTAGAGCGGCACCTTTTACATTCATTCCTAGTGCATATATAAAAATGGGATCGAGAATAATATTGATTACTGCTCCTATGGAAACTGTGAGCATGCTTGTTTTAGCAAATCCTTGGGCTGTTATAAATGTATTCATGCCGATTGCAATCTGCACAAATATCGTACCAAGAAGGTAAATTTTCATATAGTCCATGGCAAAAGGTAGAGTGGTAGGACTAGCACCAAAAAGAACCAACAATTTTTCACTAAAAGTATATAATAAGGCCATAATTATAATGGAAAGAAGTATAAGTGAAGCTAAACTATTCCCCATTATATTTTCGGCGGCTTCATTGTTTTTCTCTCCCATTTTTATAGAAGCAAGGGGTGCACCACCCATACCAATTAAGATGGCAAACGCTGATACGACTATGAGCAGTGGCATTGTAACTCCGACTCCTGTAAGAGCATCACCACCGATTCCTTCTATATGGCCTATGTAGATTCTATCTACTACATTGTAAATAAGACTGACAAGTTGTCCAATGATGGCGGGAAGCGCCATTGAAAACAGCAGTCTTTTTATATTTCCGGTTTCTAATTTGTTTATTCTACTCATAGTTCCCTCCAATCTTCTAAATTTGAGAGCATTCTATTTAGGGTTATTTTAGTTACTTCCATGCTCGCATCATCAATTTCTTTCATACATAATTCCTTAAACTCAGCATTTGCCCTGTTGATTTCAAGGATGATAGGCGATTCCCAATTGCGAATATTAAGAAGTATGGATCTTTTGTCATTTGTATTGGTTTTACTTTTGATAATTCCTTTTTTTATTAATGAATTCACGCTCATGGATACATGGGACTTGGACAGACCTCTTCCTTTAACGATGTCGTTAGCAGTGGTTTCAAGATCGGAGTTGTTTACTAAGTACACCAGCACCGCTATTTCAGCAGGAGCAAGTCCATGTATAGAAAGCTTGGTGTTCATAAACTCTCTGTAGGTTTTAAGAATTAGTGCAAAAGCGTAAAATATATTGTCATTTGATTTCATAAAAAGTCCTTTCAAAGTTAATTGTTCAAAAACGAACTATTATAGTTTATATGTATTTGCACATATTGTCAAGAAGATTTTGCCAAATAAATAAATCTATAATTATTTTTTATAAACGATGTTTTATTCATAAAATTATGATATTATAATTAGTAACGCTTTAAATTGATGAACAAAAGAGGGGATTATGATGAAAGGTTCAAAAAGAATAGAAAAACTAAGACCGGCTCCATTTTTTAAACTGATACCCGTAGTTCAAGAGGTAGAAAAATCAGGAGTGTCGGTTATAAGGATGAATATCGGGCAGCCGGATATCAAGACTCCGAGCGAATTTTATGAAGGGATATCAAACTTTAGAGAAGAAACGCTGGAGTACGTTCACTCTAGAGGTATGGATGTGCTCTTAGAATCAACGATTAAATACTATGAAGGTTATGGAATAGATTTTAAAAGTGAGGAGATTATCATCACTCAAGGTGCAAGTGAAGCAATAATTTTTGCCCTAGCTAGTATCTGCGATGTTGGTGATGAAATAATCGTTCCTGAGCCATTTTATGCGAATTATGAAAATTTTACAGATCTGTTAAACATAAATATATCGCCAATCGTAACCAGCCCCGTAAATAACTTTGCACTGCCGGGTATAAATGAATTTGAAAAACATATCAATGATCGTACAAGAGCCATTATGATTTCAAATCCATGCAATCCAACCGGTAGGGTGTATACTGCAGAGGAACTTAAGACTATAGTAGATATAGCTCTTAAACATGATTTATTTATCATTTCAGATGAAGTATATAAAGAGTTTGTGTATCCGGGCTATGAATATATATCC
This sequence comes from Bacillota bacterium, assembly GCA_023443025.1. Lineage (GTDB taxonomy): Bacteria > Bacillota > Clostridia > Tissierellales > Peptoniphilaceae > Microaceticoccus. The sequence goes on along the minus strand of JAEZWM010000078.1, from coordinate 21,440 downwards.
ATGGCTTCATTTGAAGAGGTAAGTGATAGAGTCATAATTCTGGATTCTATTTCAAAAAGATATAGCTGCTGTGGAGCCAGGATTGGGTCTGTGGCAACTAAGAATAAAGAAATAATAAGACTTATGATGAAACTTGCGGAAGCAAGACTATCAGTAGCAACAATTGAACAGGTTGGAGCGGCTGCACTTCAGGATGTCGAAAAAACATTTATTAGTGACACTCTTGAGAAATACAAAAGAAGAAGAGACTTAATCGTAGAGTGGCTATCCGAGATTGACGGTGTAATTTATAATATTCCGGAAGGTGCTTTTTATACGATAGTTAAGCTTCCGGTTAATAACTCTGAGGACTTTGTCAGTTGGATGCTAAAGAACATAGTTATAGAAGGTTATTCACTTTTTGTTGCTCCTGCTAGCGGTTTTTATTCGTCAGATGAGCATGGGGTAGACGAGGTTAGAATCTCTTATTGCGTTGATGATGAGGAAGTAATACTTGGAATGAAAATACTAAAAAAAGCATTGGAAAAATATAAATTAAGACAATAAAAATCTGCCGTAGTGGCAGATTTTTAACTTATCTCCAGGACTATCGCTGCATATGGTTTTAATCTAACATCTTCGATCAGTCCAAAGTCTGCTTCCGGATAATTAGAAAGTATGGTCTCTAACTTGTTATTAGGTCCTAGATTTAAATCATCAAAACATAGACTGATTTCTTCTGCATAGAAGTTTGTTATGACTAGCACCTTGCGTCCGTTAAGAATTCTAAAATACGCCAGAACTCTCGGATGATTTTCAAGTATGGGAACTATGTCACCATAAGCGAATAAATCTTCTTTATTAAGTTTTATTATCTCTCTATAATAATTCAGGATTGAGTTTGGCCAATCGACTTGATTTTGTGCATTTATCTTTTTATATGAATTTGCTACACCAATCCAAGGCGAAATCTTTGAAAAGCCTGCGTAATCCAAGTTGTTCCACTGCATAGGAGTTCTTGAATTATCTCTGGACTTAGAACGAAGTATTTTTAGCACTTCTTCTTCGTCATATCCCTTTTCAATCAGTATATTGTAATAGTTAATACTCTCAACATCTTGGTAATCCTCAATGCTTTCAAAGTCAGGATTTGTCATTCCGATTTCCTCACCTTGATAGATGTAATTGGTACCACGCATAAAGTAAAGTGCAGTAGCAAGTGCTTTGGCGGATTCGTCATGATAGTTTTCCGTATCTCCAAATCTCGAAACTATCCTAGGCTGATCATGGTTTGACCAAAACAGTGCTTGCCATGCGCCTGCACTTTGCATCTCTATCTGCCATGTAAATAGAAGTCTTTTTAGTTCTATAAAATCGAAATCCATAAGACTCCATTTGTCGCCGTCTTTATAATCTACCTTTAAGTGGTGAAAGTTAAATACCATTGAGAGTTCGTCACCACTAGGATTCGAGTATCTCTTACAGTTTTCAATATTAGTAGAGCTCATCTCACCAACTGTAACCGTGTTTGGAACCTTTCCAAAGGTGTTCTTATTGAGCTCTTGTAAATACTCATGTATTCTTGGACCATCTGTATAGAATCTTCTACCATCACCTATATCGTCATCGATAAATTCATCCGGCTTTGAAATGAGGTTGATAACATCAAATCTAAAGCCCATAACTCCCATTTCCAGATATTTGTTTACTACATTATAAAGTTCTTCTCTAACTTTAGGGTTAAACCAGTTTAAATCTGCTTGGTTTTTATGGAAAAGGTGTAGGTAATACATATCTAATTCTTCTGAATACTCCCATGCTGATCCTCCAAACTTTGAAACCCAGTTAGTAGGTGTATCGTCGCTTTTAACAAAATAATAATAATCTTGATATTCTTTATCTCCGGCTAGAGCATTATGAAACCAATTATGATAAGTCGAAGAGTGGTTGAATACCATATCCAGCATTATCCCAATTCCGTGTTCTTTGGCAGTGTCGATAAGGGATTGTAAGTCCTCCATGGTTCCAAAGGACTCATCAACGCTCAAATAATCCGCAACATCGTATCCGTTGTCATACATTGGTGATTTGTAAAATGGAGTAATCCATATCATGTCAACTCCCAAAAAACTTAAATAGGGGAGTTTTTCTTTGATGCCGTTTAAATCACCTATACCATCATTATTTGAATCAGAAAACGACTTGATATAAATTTGGTAAACGGTCATCTTTTTAAAGTCCAAAATTTTCACCTCCTTTTGTTTCCGGTAAATATCTACCACAGCAAGCTGTGGTAGACAATTACTATTTCTTTCCGTCTCTTACGAGTATATTACTCTTATTAAAGAATATAGTTAGAGATATTGGAACTACAATTGCAACAATCATAGCTACTAGGAACATAAGAGGTTTGTCTTTTATAGATAGTATTCCCGGGATACCTCCAATACCGATTGATCTTGCCGTAACTCCGGAAGCAACTGAAATAATTGCTGCGATTGCAGATCCGGTCATACCCGCTATAAATGGATAGGTATACTTAAGGTTGATACCGAACATCGCAGGCTCAGTAACTCCAAGATAACAGGAGATTGTAGCCGGTATAGAGATTTGTTTTTCTTCTTCATCCTTTTTGTGTAAAATAATAATTGCAAGTACTGCAGAACCCTGTGCAATATTTGAAAGTGCTATCATTGGCCACAGGTTTGTTGAACCGTACTGTGCCATCAACTGTAGATCTATGGCATTTGTCATATGATGCAGTCCTGTAATTACTAAAGGTGCATATAGGAAGCCGAATAGTCCTGCAAATAGGAAGTTCAGGATTGATGCAAGACCTGCATAAACCACTAGGGAAATCTTATCGCCTATCCACCAACCTATCGGTCCAAGTACTATATGTGCCAGTAGAACTGCAGGGACCAATGAGAATAGCGGCACAAATATCATGGACACATACTCAGGTACAACCTTTCTAAAAAACTTTTCAAGGTATGCAAATGTAAATCCTGCAAGCATTGCAGGGATTACCTGAGCTTGATAACCAATCATGTTGACCCTTGCAAAACCAAAGTCCCAGAACGGAATCTCAGATGGATCAATATTGGCAACTCCGTATGCATTTAAGAGCTGTGGTGAAACCAGAGTAAGACCTAGAACAATACCCAGAACTTGGTTTGTTCCTGTCTTTCTGGCAATCGACCAAGTTATTGCAACCGGCAGGAAATGGAAGATTGCTTCACCGATAAGCCATAGAAAGTGGTTGATTCCTGACCAGAACTGACTTACCTCAACAATCGTCTTAGTTCCGCCATCCATGAGCATTACGCCCTCTAAAATATTTCTAAAACCTAGAATAAGACCCCCAACAACAAGTGCCGGTATGATTGGAGCAAATATTTCTCCAAAGTTTGCAACCAGTCTTTGAATTGGATTGATGTTCTGCTTAGCTGCAGACTTTACTTCTTCCTTACTGACTCCTTCAATACCCGTTTGTCTTATAAGTTCATTATAAAAGTCCGGTACGTCGTTTCCAATAACGAGCTGAAATTGTCCTGCTGTTGTAAATGAACCCCTTACAGACTTGAGTTCTTCAATTTTTTTCAATATCTGCCTTTGATGGATCATTTAACACAAATCTTAATCTTGTAGCGCAATGCGTTACAGCATTTATATTCTCTTTACCGCCGAGCAGTGGAATTAATGCGCTAACATCATCTTTAAATTTAGACATTTTTTCCTCCTTTATTTTTCATATTATTTATATACCCATTATTTTGGATCTACTCATACCGCATTAGCATAATAAATCAATTGTTATTTAAACTTCGTAATAACTTTGTTATTTAGTGTGCTTATGGGGTATTAAATAAAATAGTTATATAAAAAGAAGGTGAAATTATGAATGAACTCAGAAAGTTTAGAAAGCTTCTTATACTTTTTATACTGTTGATAGTCGTTGGAACAGTAGGCTATACAGTATTTTTAAAAGTAGATGTGCTAACTGCGCTCTACATGACGGTCATAACAATTTCAACCGTAGGATACAAAGAGGTTGCCGTAATGACTCCGCAGGCGGAGATGTTTTCAATATTGATTATTTTCTGGGGGATTGGAGTCGTTGGTTATGCACTATCCTCGCTTGCTGTAATTTTTGTAGAAGGACATATTCAAAGGTTTTGGAGAGGTAGAATTATGGAAAATAAAGTAAAAAAGATTGAAAATCACTATATAATCTGTGGGAATGATGAAATTGCCGAAGAAATAATGAAAGAATTAATTCGTGAAGAGAAATCATATGTACTTATTGATGAGGATTTAGAAGCGGTTCAAACTTTTATAGAAAAAGGCTATATGGCATATCACGGAAGTTCGGTTAAAGAAGAGGATCTTAAAAAAGTAGGTATAGAAGATGCACTTGGACTGGTAGCAGCTCATAAAAAAGATGTGGACAATAGAGTAACCGTCCTGACAGCAAGGGATATCAACCCGGATATAAATATAGTTTCACTTGCTCACGAGAGCCTGTCGGAGGATAAACTCAAAAGAGTTGGGGCGGATAATGTTTTATCCACAACACAAATCGGAGGCAGAAGGCTTGCTGCACTACTGACAAAGCCTCATATCATTTCGTTTTTAGACGTGATTACTAAATTTGGTGATGTAGAGTTTGACCTGGAGGAGGTTCATATAAATAGGAATTCTGAGTTTTGCAATCGTACTTTAGCAGAAGCTAAAATTCCAAGCAAAACAGGACTTATAGTTTTTGCCGTAAGAAAAAAAGACTCCGAGATGATTCTAAATCCATCAGGAAGCCTTATGCTTGGAGAAGGGGACATACTACTCGTTATGGGTAGGGAAGATCAGATTTCTAAACTTCGTGAATTAGCAAAATAATAAATTAAAGAGGGCTTGCAGTCGCAAGCCCGGCAATTATTTTTCTTCGTTCATCTCATCGGTTAGTTCTATTAATTCATCTATTACACTTCCGATATAAGCTATAGTGTTCTTAAGTGGTTTATCCGTACTTATGTCGACTCCTGCCATCTGGGCAAGTTCCATTGGTGTCTTAGAACCGCCTGCTTTAAGCGTACTAATCCAGTCTTCTACAGCGGATTTTCCTTCTTCGGTAATTCTCTTGGCTACTTGAGTACCGATGGTTAGTCCTGCAGAGTAAGTGTAAGGATATAGTCCCATGTAATAGTGAGGCTGTCTCATCCAAGTTAGTTCACTTCCCGGTAGGATTTCAACATCATCTCCCCAGAACTCTATTAGTTTTTCTCTAAATATTTCAGATAGTTTATCAGCTTGAACGCTTCCGCCATTATCGATAATCTTGTAAACTTCTCTTTGGTAAGCAGCTTCCATAAAGTGAGTAACAAAGTTGTGGTAATAGGTTCTCGCTATGATTTGCGACAGAACCCATCTTCGCTCCCTTTTATCCTTTGCCTTACCAAGTAAATACATCTCCATGATAATTTCGTTAGCAGTGGAAGGAGCTTCAATGAAGTATCTAGAAGCATAAGAATCCAGAATGTTTTGGTTTCTCTGAGCTAGATAAAAGTGACCTGCATGTCCCAGTTCATGAGCCAGAACCATAACCTCTGCCATAAGTGCAGTCCAGGATATCAGTATATAAGAGTGAGAACCATAAGGACTTGAGCAGAAAGCACCGGTAGACTTACCATGGTTATTAGCAAAGTCGATCCATCTTTCAGAAAATGCCCTTGTAAGCATTTCCTCGTACTCTTCTCCAAGTACTGAAAGCCCATCCATTACGTATTCCTTAGCTTTTTCAATGTCAACAGGTGGTTCATAACCCGGGTCGAGGTTGAGTTTCAAATCTGCATAGGTCATCTTATCAAGGCCGTGAACTTTTTGAAGAAGTTTTGCATACTTTCTCATGTGAGGAGCAAGCTCAGTCATTATTGTGTCTATTTGTCTGTCGTAAAGCTCTCTATCAACTTTTTGATCAAATAATAAATACTCAAATACCGAGTCATATCCCCTTAGTTTGGACATTACTTTTTCTTGTTGAACTTGGCTGGAATAGCAAGCTGCAGTCGTATATTTATATTTTTCAAGGACTTCATAGAAGTGTTTAAAAGCTGCTCTTCTAACTTCAGTATCAGGTTCAGATTCCATAACGCCCTCAAATATATTATAGCTGAGAGGGTATTCTACGCCATTAACTTCAAATGTACCAAAGTCCATGTCTACAAGCTTTGCTTGATTGTATACATTGTAAGGGGTAGAGAAGGTGTTTTGTAGTGAACTGAGCACCTCTTCGGTTTTAGGATCGAGCATCTGCTTTTGTTCTCTGATGATATCCGATATATATACACTTAAATCAGATCTTTTATTAATAACCTCATTTAAAAGGTCTTCAGACTTGCTTGCAATCTCTGTATCAACAAAGCTTATATCCGCACCTAAACCCACTAGAATATTCATGGTCTTAGCAAGCCTAGCTTGAGACTTTGAGTTTGCCATGTCAACAGTGGTATCCAGATAAGAAAAAGTTCTAAGCTTAGCAATTTCTTCCAGAATCGCCATGTATTCATCTAGACAGTTTGCAATCATGTCTGCAGAGGAAAGGTTTCCTTTATATTTATTTGTGAATTCCTCTACATCACTGCTGACTTTCTCTAGTCTTGAATCAAGTTCAGCATCATCACTAACGATATCGCTAAGATTCCACTTTAAATCTTCAGAGATTTCATGTCTTTTCTTAATTTCCAATTTACATTCTCCTCTCGGTTATTCAAGTAATATTTCGTTATACTCTGTTTATAATATACCATAATATATAGAGTTCAAACAGATTTTATACAAACTTTGTGATTTAATTACCCCAGCACTACCACTTTTGTAAAATATCATCTATAATAGTATCATAATACAAATTAAGGAGCGTTATAAATATGAAGTCATTTAATCAAAAACTTGAAGACTATGCAAAACTAATTATTGAAATCGGTATCAATGTACAAGATGGAAAGCCTATCGCATTGACAACACCTGTAGAAGTTGCTGATTTTGGAAGGATGCTTGTTAAAAGGGCATATGAGAGAGGTGCTTCAGATGTATCCGTTACGTGGTATGATGACTTCGTAACTAGACAAAGATTTGAAAATGCACCACTAAGCGAGTTTGAAACATTTCCTGAGTATTTAGTTGATAAGGTGAGATACGACGGAGAAAGAGGAGCAGGCAGAATTGCTGTAGTGGCTGAAGATCCGGACCTTTTAAACGGTATAGATGCAGATAAATTAGAAACAAATAACAGAGTAAGATCAATAGCCCTTAAAGATGTCATGAAGTACAGCATGAATGACATTAACTCCTGGTGTGTAGTAGCTATTCCATCAGTAGGATGGGCGAAAAAAGTGTTCCCGGACATGGAAGACGCAGAAGCTGTAGAAGCACTTTGGGAAGCAATATTTAAAGCTACGAGGATAGACCTTGAAGACCCTGTGGCAGCATGGGAGGAACATCTTAAGGACTTAGAGTTTAGAGCTAATACTCTTAACGAACACGCATTTGACAAGCTTATATATAAATCATCAAACGGAACCGACCTGACAGTTGGACTACCAAAGGGACATATATGGGTAAGTGGAGCTTCTATCAACTCGCATGGCGATAAATTCGTTGCAAACATGCCAACGGAAGAAGTGTTTACAGCGCCTGATGCAAGAAGAGTTGATGGCATTCTCAAATCAACAAAACCACTAGCTTATAGCGGAAATATCATAGATAAATTCACACTGGAATTTAAAGAAGGTGAAGTTGTTAGTTATTCGGCAGAAGTTGGAGAGAGATATCTTGGAGACCTCCTAAAAGTTGATGAAAACTCAAAGAGATTGGGTGAGATAGCACTTGTACCATACGACTCTCCTATTTCAAACTCAAACATCCTTTTCTATAATACTCTATTTGATGAAAATGCATCCTGTCACTTTGCATTCGGAAAAGCATATCCGACCTGCTTGGAAGGTGGAACTGAGATGAGCAAAGAAGAATTGGAAAAAGCAGGAATAAACGAATCAATCATGCATGAAGACTTTATGGTAGGTTCAGAAGATCTATCCATCATTGGTGTTAAAGATGACGGCACAGAAATTGAAATATTTGTGAATGGAAACTGGGCATTTTAATAAAAGTTGTTAATATATTCATATTATTACAATACTGTAGTAGCTTTGTTACTGCTTTGTAATCGCAATATCAAATAATCTGTGATACATTATAAACGAGTGGTAATTATGTTGATAAATGAGTTGTCAGCGGTGATTGAATCCAGACAACTCATGAGCTACTACAAAATATTATTATAAAGGAGTCAGGGAATGAAAAAAAGATTACTTAGTTTACTGCTAGCTGGAATTATCGTATTTACTAATGCACAAGTATTTGCTAGTGAAGTAAACACAGAGCAACCGGTAGTTGAAGAAGAGGTAACAGAAGATACTGAAGAAAAAGAAGAGGTTACTGAAACGGAAGAAGAAACTACTGAAGAAAAAACAGAAGAAAACGAAGAAAAACCTGTAAAGTACAATGTAATGAGAATTGCAGGTGCAAACAGATACGAAACTGCAATGAAAGCTTCAGAAGCTATCATGTCAGCAGAGATAGCAGTACTGGCTAGTGGACAAAACTTTGCAGATGCACTATTCGGCGGACCATTAGCAGCACAAGTTTCGGGACCAATACTACTTACAGCTAAAGACGAGCTTCCAAAAGGTATGGAAAATACACTTAAAGAGCTGGGAACAAAAATGATTTACCTACTAGGTGGAACCTCATCAGTATCCGAAAAAGTGGAAGATGAACTTAAAGAGATGGGATATACAGTCACCAGAATCGCCGGAAAAGATAGAGTAGAAACAGCTTCTCTAATAAGCAACACAACAGCTAACCTTAGAGGAGTAAAAGTATTGGGCGACCTACCATCTATAGTAGTAAGTGGTACTAGTTTTGCAGATGCATTATCAGCAGCACCATACGCAGATCTACTGTTCACTACTTCAGGATACGCAAGATTTATCCCATACAACGACTACATGAAAGACAACGACACCGTAATAGGTGGAACATCATCAGTACCTAAAGGCATAGAAAAAGAAAGAATCGCCGGAAAAGACAGATACGAAACAGCGATAAAAGTAGCAGAAGCACAAAAAGCACTGCTAAAGGAAAAGAAAAACTACGATTTAAAAACCGTTATAGTTGTAGACGGAACAAACTATCCGGACGCATTAGCAGCAGGCCCTGTAGCAAGCTCAAAGAACGCAGCAATCCTTCTAACTTCACCAAACAAGTTAGACGAAGGAGTAGCTAAGTTTATAAAAGACAACGAAATCGAAAACGTATATATCTTCGGAGGAGCAAGCTCAGTTTCAGAAGAAGTAGAAAAAGAAATAGAAGAATTAAGATAGAAAAAAAGAGCTCTAGCATAAGGCTAGGGCTTTATTTTATTAAGAAAAAAGGATTTACGGAGGGTTGTGATATAATTAATTGTAATTACATTTCCTTGGAGGATATTTATGAGGTTTGCAATTGTAGATGATCATCAGAGCGAGATAGATACTTTGGAGAAGATGATTAAGGATTATTATAAACTTAAAAATCCAAATATTTATATAGACTGTTTTGAATCTGCTGAAGATTATATAGGTTCGTTCGAAGCATGTAAAAAGTTAAACGCAGATATGCGATACGATGCTATCTTTCTAGATATTGAGATGCCGGGCAAATCCGGAATAGAGCTAGCAAAGAAAATCAGAGATGAGTATGATGATTATACAACACAAATTATCTACATAACCAGTCACTCGGATTACATGCCTGAAGCTTTTGGTACAATAACGCTTGATTACTTAGAGAAACCTATTAGTACTGATAAGTTATATGGCGTTTTGGCAAAACTTGAAAAGATGATAATTAGTAGCGAACTGACAGTATCTTTTGTTGAGGATAGGATTAATAAACGGGTGTTAGTTAGGGATATTATGTATATCGTGGCGAGTGGCAGAAAGTTACATTTACACACTGTAAACCAAACTTTTAGTACCAACTCAAACTTAGAGGATATGCTGTCTAAACTACCCGATAAAACCTTTGTCATGATTAATAGATCAGTTATAGTAAACATTGGACATATAGAGACTATAACTTCAGAGGAAGTTATACTAAAATGTAATATGTCGTTTACTGTTGGTAAAAAATACTATAAGGATATTTTAGCTTTACTATGAATAACGAATTAATTTTTACAAGTTTATTGCTATGCACTCAGTTAATAAATGCATGGATAATATTTAAAATTACAGATCTGCTAATAGGAGAAATAGAAAAACCTCTTATAAGATATTTGGGAATGGTATTTTATTCCATTATTAGTATTATCATGACCATAAAAGGATTTAGCTTTTTATTATTTCTTTTATTTCAATTTTTATTTGTGTTTATAATAGCATTCTTTTATAAAGTAAGTAATAGAATAAGATTGGAACTAGCTATAATTATAACTTCACTGCTTTTATTATCTAGATATGCATCTCATATATTTTTTGGATTAGCAAAAATAGACTTTAATTTTTATGAGATTTCAAAAAGCTCTGTAGTTTTAATCATAATGACATTTCTTAATCTAAGTGTTCTATTTGTAATAAGAAAAACAGATGTTAAGAACATACAGAATTTAAACTCAAATACCAGACTCCATTTAATTACAATCCCATCGCTTGCCCTTATGTTATTTGTTTTTACATTTAGTATTTCACAGTCAAATAGCATGGCCAGACTTCTTATGGGTTTACTTAGTTTGATTTTTATTGTTACAACTGTATTTAGCTATCGAAAAATCTACAGAACGATAGAAGAATATTTTGAGACTAAATACATAGAAAAACAGAATCTACTTTATAAAAAAGAGCTAGAAAGTATAAATTCACAGCATCAAGAAACCATGAAGCTCAGACATGATTTTAAATATGTTATATATAAAATTTTAGATTTAGCAAAAGCCGGTGAAGTAAAAGAGATAGAAAATGTCATAGAGAAGAACTATTCGATTATTTATGATCATACTAAATCAAATACCGGAAACTTAGACGTAGACAGCATATTAAACTATAAATTAAAAAGCATGGAAAGTTACAATATACAATATGAACTATCTCTAAATTTACCGAAAGAAACTTTTATGGACTCGTATGATTTGTTTGTTTTGCTTGGAAATCTACTGGATAATGCAATAGAAGCAAATCTAAAAAGAGATGAGAGTAGATGGATAAAAATATCTGCAAAGCTTGCAAAAGGAGTTTTTATCCTAGAAATAGAGAATCCTCAAGAAACAAAAGATCTAAACATTATAGATGATTCACTTTTAAGCACTAAAGGGTCATACGAACATGGATATGGACTAAAAAGTATGGAAAGCATAGTCAAAAAATATAATGGTAACATGATTATAGACTATAAAGAAAATATATTCTCAACGATTATAAAATTGATTTTAAACTAAACCACTGCTAAAGATAGTAGTGGTTTTTTATATTAAACTTTCATTACCGTTAAAGGTACTTTCATTACATTTTGCTCTTATAGTCCTTACGATATGGTATTTTAATTTATATAGATAGAAAATAAGTTGAAAAGAGGAATAGTAATGAAAAAAGCAATAATAATTATCTTGATCATAATACTAATAAGCACTAGCGTTCTGATTTACCTTAATTACTTATCTCCATCAAGATATTTTTCCATGCTGGAGAGCAGATGGCATATCAAGATTCCAAGAGATCTAAAACTTCAAGAGTATTACCAACATGAACCTGCAGGATGGTTTGGAGATGGTGTTAAGATGTACATCTTAAAAGCAAAACAGGGCAAGGATGTCCTCTTTCACGCTGATGAGTTAATGCCTATCACAGAGGAACAAATAGAGCTTTTAAACGAGTGCTACTTTTTGATAGATAACAAAGATATAAAAAGAATAAATACAAATCATAAATTAATGGCAATGCAGTTAAAAAAGATCGATGACAATCCTTTTGAGACCTTAGACCGAGCTGTTTTAGTTTATGATGAGACGGGTGATACTTATTATATATTAGAGATATTGATTTAAACGGAAAATTTAAACTTTAATTGAAAAATGTAAAAAACCACTAAAAGCTAGGTATGAGAAGTTTTGGTCATACTTAGCTTTTTCTGTGTAAGTGTTGATATATAGAGATTACAAGGCTTAATTAATAGAAAATACAATCGACTTTACATAGACTTTACATAGAACTATTACTCCATTTAACATACAGGTACTAAGATGTACATGTAAAATAAAATTATAAAAAGGTGGTAAATTTGATGAAAAAACTGTTCGGAATTATTGCATTAACTCTAGCTATGACTCTGATTTTTGTTGGTTGTAACAATGACACTACAAAAACTGAGGAGCCAAAGCAAGAGGAAAAAGTAGAAGTAAAAGAGGACAAAAAAGAAGAAACTGAGAACAAAGACACTACTGAAAAAGAAGAAAAAGTAGAAGAAAAAGAAGAACCAAAAGAAGAAGCAACTGCAGAAAGCAAAGAAATCATAGTTGTTTCAAGAGAAGCAGGTTCAGGAACCAGAGGAGCATTTGTTGAGCTTACAGGTGTTGAAGAAGATAAGCAAGACAATACTTACGAAGAAGCTGTAATCCAAAATGGTACTGATGCTGTTATGAGTACTGTAGCAACTGATGATAATGCTATCGGATACATCTCTTTAGGTTCACTAAATGATACAGTAAAAGCACTAAAAGTAGATGGTGTTGAGGCGTCTGTTGAAGACATTAAAAATGGTTCTTACAAAATTTCAAGACCTTTTAATATCTGTTACAAAGATGGTGAATTAAACGAAGCTGCTCAAGACTTTGTAGATTTTATCTTCAGTGAAGAAGGACAAAAAATTGTTGAAGAAAAAGGATATATTTCGGCTGTTGATAATGCGAAGCCTTTCGAAGTTAAAGAAGGATTAAGCGCTCAGCTTACAATAGGTGGATCAACTTCTGTTACTCCTGTTATGGAAGTTCTAGCAGAAAAATATTCTGAATTAAACCCTGATGTTGAAATCAATATCGAATCAACAGGATCAACTGCAGGAGTTACCGGTGCTATCGATGGAACTGTAGACATCGGAATGGCTTCAAGAGAACTTAAAGAAGAAGAACTTGCACAGCTTAAAGGTGAAGCTATAGCTCTTGATGGTATTGCAGTTATAGTAAGTGTTAACAACCCTGCTGAAAACATCAGTACAGAATCAATTAAAGACGTATTTACAGGTAAAGTATTAGATTGGAAGGATGTTAAGTAATAATGATGGAATTGAATTCGATAGCGTCAAATAAAAAATCAAATAAAGGTAAGCGCTATATTGAGAATTCAGCTGAAGTATTATTCTTTATCATTACTACTATTTCAATTTTAGCGGTTGCTGTAATATGTGGTTTTATCTTTGCAAATGCAATACCCGCTATAAGTAAAATAGGAATTAAAGAGTTTTTACTAGGAACTAAGTGGATGCCAACTGCTACACCCCCAAAGTTTGGCATCCTTCCTATGATAGTAGGAAGTTTTTATGTAACGATAGGTGCCATAGTTATTGGGGTGCCAATCGGAATAATGACTGCAATTTACATGGCTGGATTTGCTAATAAAAAATACTATAAACTTTTAAAAACTTCATTGAATCTAATGGCAGGGATTCCTTCCATAGTCTATGGGTTTTTTGCGCTTATGGTTATAGTACCTTTCTTTAAAAAGATATTTGGTGGTTCAGGACTTAGCCTTTTTACTGCTATGGTGGTATTAGGAATTATGATACTCCCAACTATAATAGGATTATCTGAAGCAGCGATTAGAGCAGTGCCAAAATCTTACTATGAGGGTGCTTTAGCTCTAGGGCTTACTCATGAGTACGCAATGGCAAAGGTGGTTGTACCTGCAGCAAAGTCCGGGGTGCTATCATCTGTGATTTTGGGAGTTGGTAGAGCGATTGGAGAAACTATGGCAGTAGTTATGATTGCTGGTAACCAGGCTATCATTCCTACAAATATTTTAAAAGGGGCAAGGACTATGACATCTAACATAATCCTTGAAATGGCATATGCTGCAGGTCTTCATAGGGAAGCGTTACTTGCAACCGGTGCGATACTCTTTATATTCATCCTAATCATAAATGTATTATTTAATATGGTCAACAGGAGGTCTGTACAGTGAGATTTAAAAGTTCAATATTTAAATATATTGTATATACGGGAGCCGTTCTAACTTTTGCGATTTTGATTTTTATCCTGTCAGATCTATTTATAAAAGGCATACCTCATTTAAGACCCGAGATGTTTGAATTAAAATATTCTTCATCAAACCTTTCGATGATGCCTGCGATTATAAATACAGTATTGATGGTGTTTTTAGCATTATGTATGGCAGGGCCAATCGGGATAATAACTGCTATATATTTAAATGAATATGCTAGTTCTAAGAATTTCCTTATCAAGCCCGTAAAATTAACATCACAGACACTTGCCGGAATTCCGTCAATTGTTTACGGACTTTTTGGTTCTCTGTTTTTTGTAACATTTTTAGGATGGAAGTATAGTGTGCTTGCAGGAGCATGTACTTTAGCAATCATGATACTTCCAATAATTATTACAAGTACAGAAGAAGCACTGCTTTCAGTATCAAAGGACTTAAGGGAAGCGAGCTTTGGACTTGGGGCTATGAATCTTAGAACAGTATTTAGAATTGTTGTACCATCTGCAATGCCGGGTATCCTAGCAGGTATTGTACTTTCAGTTGGTAGGATAGTGGGTGAGACTGCAGCATTGATTTTTACAGCAGGTACATCACCAAGGATTCCCAAAAATCTTTTCAGTTCAGGTAGAACACTATCTACCCATATGTATATTCTTTCCGGAGAAGGGATGCATAAAAATGAAGCATATGCAGCAGGAGTTGTACTAATAATTGTAGTGCTTATAATCAACATGGTATCTTCAAGACTAGCTGCAAGAATAGGTAAAGGTGGAGTTAATGAGTAAAATTGAGATAAAGAATTTTAATTCATATTATGGCGATTTTAAAGCCATCAATAATATAGACATGGACATTGAAGCAAATGAAATTACAGCTTTTATTGGTCCTTCGGGATGTGGTAAGTCTACACTTTTAAGAAGTATAAACAGAATGAATGATTTAGTTGAAAGCTTTAAAAAAGAAGGTAACATCCTATTGGATGGTGCTGATATATGGACTGATACAGATGTTTTTGATTTAAGAAAACGAGTTGGAATGGTATTTCAAAAACCAAACCCATTCCCAATGTCGATATATGATAATATTGCTTTCGGGCCAAGAACACATGGTGTTAAAGATAGAAAAAGCCTCGATCAAATTGTAGAGCAGAGTCTAAAAAATGCAGCTATCTGGGATGAAGTAAAAGACGATTTAAAGAAATCGGCTATATCTCTTTCCGGTGGTCAGCAGCAGAGAATATGTATTGCAAGAGCTCTTGCAGTCGATCCGGAAGTATTGCTTTTGGATGAGCCTACATCTGCTCTGGATCCTATCTCTACATCAAAAATTGAGGACTTACTTGACGAACTTAAAAAGCAGTATACAATAGTAATTGTTACACATAATATGCAACAAGCTGCTAGGGTTTCTGACAAAACGGGATTTTTCCTTCTAGGGAATCTCATAGAGTATGCACCAACCGACAAAATCTTTTCTTCACCTCAAGACGAAAGAACTGAGAACTATATAACAGGAAGATTTGGTTAGGAGGAGCGACAATGAGAATAATTTACGAAAAACAATTAACAAAGTTAAAAGGCGAACTTCGCGAGATGGGTGCTTTTATATCAGAAGCATTGGCCAATTGTATGATAGCGTTGAAAAATGGAGACCTGGATCTTGCTACTGGCGTAAAAGACAATGAATCTGATATAATACAGCTAGAAAGACAAATAGAGAACAGATGTGTTAAACTAATAATGAAGCAGCAACCTGTTGCAGGCGATTTAAAGTTTATCTCGCAAGCGATGAAGGTAGGATCTCACATGGGAAGAATTGGTAGACAAACATCAGACATAGCTGAAATAGTGCTGATGATGTATGAAACCAAGGATGTACCTCATATTGAGAATCTCGAAAAGATGAGCAGTTTGACTGTTGAAAACCTAAGAAATGCTGTGGTTGCTTATACAAACAGTGATCCGGAACTTGCTAATCTTGTGGTTGTAAACGAAGATTCAATCGATGAGTATTTTAACCTTGTTAAAATGGAAATAATTGAAAAGTTAAGAAGTAGTGATGAAGATTCAGCTAAGCTCATAGATATACTTATGATTTCAAAATATTTAGAAAGAATAGCTGATCATTCTGAAAGGATTGCATTAACTCTAAATTACAACATCGAAATATAAACATAACAGGAAGTGACTTAATGGATAAGATCTTTATAGTTGAAGATGATCGAAACATAAAAGAGCTCATAGTATATGCACTCAAATCCAGTGGGTATGAAGCTGTTGGGTTTGAAAATGCGGAAGATTTATACAAAAGACTGGAAAGTGAAGTACCGGTCTTATTTGTGCTTGATATAATGCTTGATGGGGATGATGGATACACCATTTTAAGCAAGATAAGATCCAATCCTAACACAGAAAACATACCTGTCATTATGCTAACAGCAAAGTCAGCAGAATATGACAAAGTAAGAGGACTGGATATGGGTGCTGATGATTACATCACTAAGCCTTTTGGAGTAATGGAGCTAATATCAAGAATTAAAGCCGTCTTGAGACGAAGCGTTGACAGTACCGAAAAACAAGAAGAAATTGTAGAATTTGAAAATATTAGAATGGATCTACAAAAAAGGACCGTAGAAGTTTCCGGAGAGATTGTAGAGCTTACTTTTAAAGAGTTTGAGCTATTAAATTTCCTTATAATAAATCAAGGCATAGTGCTTACAAGAGATAAGATAATGAGTGCCGTTTGGGGATTTGACTATCAAGGAGAAAGTAGAACTGTAGATGTTCACATTAGGACTTTAAGACAAAAACTCAAAAGTGCCGGAGAAAAAATAATTACTGTAAGGAATGTTGGTTATAAGGTAGGCGATTAATATGGATAGAAAATTATCTAGATCCGTATACACTTTTATTATCGCCACTTTTGTAATCTGCATTTTAATAACTGTATTGTTTACAAAGTCAGTTTATAGTATGAGTTCAAGAGAGCTAGCCGAACAAGTCAAGTCAATGGATATCAAAGGCGATCAAATATCTGCATCTGGTTTTATCATATCTAAAGACGAAGTAGAAGGATATCTTGAAAAAGCTATAGATAGTGAAGGACAGACATTTTATATCTACCGTGACAACTCTAAATTTATCAAAATTGGGGTATTTGGAGTAGTAATAGTTGGCACCGCCTCAATACTACTTCTATTCTTGATGCGTTATTACAATGAAAAGAGAATCTTAAGTGCATTAAAACCTGTGGAAAGAATGTCCAGTGTAATCACCGATATTCTATCAGGAGAAAGCAGCGAAGGTGATCCGGAAGCAGTCTTTGATCAGATAAAGCCGCTCTTAAATATTGATGGAGTAAAAAAGGTAGATTTAGAAAAGTCTATAGCAAATCTGATTGAAGCGGAGCAAAGAAGAAGAGAGTTCACTGCAAATGTAACTCATGAACTTAAAACTCCTCTGACAAGCATTAACGGATATGCAGAGATGATTTTAAGTGGCATGGCAAGCGGTGAAGATACGATAAAATTTGCAAGTGTAATCCATGATGAGGGAAACAGGTTACTAAGACTTATTGATGAGATTTTAACCCTTTCAAAATATGACTCCGCCAGTAGAGATCAAGTAAAATACGAAGAGTTTGATTTGTATGAATGCGTTTCAAATATCGTGGAGGATATGAGTCTATACGCTAAGAGTGAAGAGATAAACCTTAATCTAAGCGGAGAAAACGCAAAAATTGAAGCTGATAAAAAACTTATTATAGAACTTGTTTCTAATCTAATAAGTAATGCGATCAAGTATAATTATTCCGGAGGGAATGTCTATATAGATATAAAAGACGGAACAAGCGATGTAATTATAGTTGTAAAAGACGATGGAATTGGAATTTCTAAGGAAGATCAAGAAAGAGTATTCGAAAGATTCTTCATGGTCAAGCGTAGTGACGGTAAAAAAACCGGAACAGGACTTGGTCTTGCACTGGTTAAGCATATAGTTAAAATGCATGGTGGAGACATAGATCTTGAGAGTGAGCTTAGAAAGGGATCGAAATTCACAATTAAATTACCAAAGTATAAAGAAGTTTAAAGAGACTTAGTAAGAGGCGAGCTAGCTGTCTAATAAGTCTTTTTTTGTACATAAAAAACCTTGTTTGATTAAAAGGTATTTAACAACTATAATTAAAGATAAGAGATATACAAGATTGGAGATATTATGTGTACTACAATTATTTTTAGATATGATGGTGGCAGCATTCTAGGAAGGAACATGGACTATGAACATCCTGTTGACTTCAATGTCTTATATCTACCAAGAGACTATCATTATGCAGATGATTTATACGGTAAGCCGCTTAAAAATAAATACAAGATGATGGGAATATGCTTCCATGATCACAACCCACTTAAGGATGGAGTTAATGAACATGGACTGGTAGGATGCACCAATGCATTTAAAATATTTAATCCATATTACAATGAAGTAATGGCCGGATATGAGAATATTTCAGCACTGGACTTTATGAATTACGCACTTGGAAATTACAAGTCAGTACAAGAACTTGTTGAAGATATAGATAATATACACATCAGTACACGAGACTCGAATGGACAACCTGTAATCTGTCCGTCTTTCCACCATATGTTTGTAGATGGGAGCGGTGACTCGGTCATAATAGAGCCTATTTCAAAAAAGCTTACAGTAGTTAGAAATCCATATGATGTCATGACAAATTCACCATCATTTTATAGACATGAAAAGAGATTAAAGAAAGTAATGGATCCAGATAATCTCGATGCTTTTAATCCGGTTAAGAACCTACCGGGCGGATACGACCCAACAAGTAGATTTATAAAAGCATTTTACCTTAATGCAACGCATCACGAAGCAAAAAACTCGATTGAAGCACTTGAAAACACGTACTCCATACTGGAACCCCTCAAAATGCCAAGAGGATTCGTAAAACTAAGAGGAGCACATGATCACACCTATACCAGATACATCTGTGCATATGATGTAAATAACAAGATTCTAACGGCAAGAAACCATACAAACACATCTGTTTATACGCTTTCTTTCGACGATATAGAAAATCATGATGAAAGGCATTCGATAAACTTTGAGAAGAAGCTTTGCACTTATAAATGGAGTGTATAGTTAAGTATAAACGAAGGAGGCAAAGAATGAAACTGTTTTTTCTAAGACATGGCAAGGCGGTTGAAAGAGGCACGATGCCGGATGCTGAAAGGTATTTAACGGAGGAAGGCATAGAGAAACTCGAAGAGAACCTTCCATACTTTGGAAAGTACTTGGGTGATGATAAGGTACTGATTTGGTCTTCACCTTTAAAAAGAGCACAGGAAACCGCTGAGATCCTTATTAAATATGTAAGTGACTATGAATATACAGAACACGATTTTATTGCTAACGGTAGAGTAGAATACCTGATTAGCGAGTTAAGTAAACAAGATAAAAATGTTGTCGTAGTAGGTCATGAACCAAGTCTATCAGTATGGACATTTCAACTGACAGGTGAAGAAATTGAAATAAAAAAAGGAGCCATGGTGGAGATAGAATTTGATAAAAATTCTCCTGAGAATGGCAAGTTTATCCAGTACAAAAGAATTAAAAGTATGAGTGATTTAATAGAGCTTAAGTAGCTCTATTAAATTCTAATCATAAGCATATAAAGCACCGTTCCTACAGTCATGCTGAGGATGGTGTTTTTCTTTTTATATTGAAAGAGTACGGTTATTAGTATGGCTAGGATTTCCGGTAGTCCATATGGCTTTGTAGTAAAATTTAGATTTCTCAGGCTGTAGACAACAAGTATGATCATTATGGCCTGTGGCAGTACTGAACCTAAATAGACTACTATGCCGGGTAGTTCTTTTCTTCCTGCAAAGAGTAAAAATGGTACAGCTCTAGTAAAGGCTGTTACTATTGCAACTACAGCTATTATTAAATATGAATATGATGTCGTCATGGTCTTTCCCTCAATGTTCTTTCTATATATGGTCTGATAATAAATAATATTATTAAACTGGTCGTAAGTGCCGGCAATATAAAGCTGTCCGGTCCTATAATTAATAATAGTGTCATGGCAGCAATAAATCCAATAATAGTGGGCGTATGGTTTTTAGCTCCCATCCACTGGCTGACTACAACACATACGAAGAAGGTAACGGCAGAAAACTCAATTCCGGTTAAATCAAATGGAATACTGGCTCCAAAGAGATAGCCTGCTACAGAGCTTGCTATCCACAGCATATGCATGATAAAAGCAATATAAAAATCAACACTCTGTTCATCAACATCTTCCGGGTACTCAATATTACACATGACGGAATAAGTTTCATCTGTAAGAGTGACTATCATATATGGATACTTTTTGCCCATTTTCTTGAATTTTTCAATAAAACCAATCCCATAAAACATATGTCTGGAATTGATTACAAAGGTCATAACAGCTACTACAAATATTGAAACATTTGAAGTCATCAGTGACAAAAGCACTATCTGCATCGAACCTGCGTATATAAAGGTACTGGCAGCAAAAAGCAAAAAAAATGACATATCCTTTTCTGAAATCATAATACCAAAAGCAATCCCTACAAAAAGATATGAAAAGGTAATTGGAATAATTGATTTTAGTGCAAATTTCAATGATTTCATTACATCACTTCCCTAAACGATATTCAGACTATATTAACATATAGAGTGCTAAAGTTCAATAGATAAAGATTGGTAAATATTATTCATAATTCTTCACGAAATCCTCGAAATCAAAAAAAGATTCGGATACAGTTTATGGTATACTAGGAATAGAAGTAAGAAGTGAGAAGTACATGTAGCAGCGATTCCCACATTGCTATTTACGCTTGATTAAAGCATAGACACGACAAACGAATTACTCCGAACATTTCTTTCAAAGAGATTTATATTAAATAAAGATAAAGAGATATGGAATGGAACTGAGGGCACTTCCCCTACGAAAAACATTTTTGTATTAAACGAGAAGAAACTTCTCGAGTTAGACGTAGGGGCGAACTCTGATTCGCCTTTCCATAAATCACCTAAACCATGCACTTTCTATGGAATTAAAGATAATATTATATTATGGAAACTGATTGTACATGCCTTGCATCACACGTAGCGG
>JAEZWM010000043.1 GCA_023443025.1 Bacillota bacterium | reverse complement strand
ACCAAATAACCTTAATAGGTGATTGGAATAGTATGATAATTGAAGCCGGTATAGCTCCCAGCCATGGCCCTATCCATGGTATCATGTTTGTAACACCCAGTAAAAAAGCCAGTAATCCCGCATATTGTACCTTCATGATAAGAAGAACCACAAAAAACACCAATGCAACTATTATCGTATCCAGTCCTTGACCAAGCAAAAACTTTTTCATCAAATGATGCATTCTAGTTGCTAGATTAATTGTATAATTCGCCTTATCAACACTCATCCACGAGTACAGTAACATCTTGGACTGAGCTGCAAATTTCTCTTTTTCAATAAGTATATAGATAGATATAATAAATCCAAGTACAAATCCCGTAACCTTAGACATAGTCGTTCTTATAATTTTTCCAAATTGCGGGACCAGTATACCAAACAATTGGTTTAAATACCCAAGTAATTCATTTGCCTTCTCATTTATATAATTTGATGTTTCTTCATTTAGGTTAAGTTTGCTTAAACTGCTATCTATCCATACCGAAAGCTCCCTAACATATTTAGGAGTATTGTCGATTAAATGACTAATCGATTTTATCGTTTGTGGTACTATATAATTCATAATAGCAAAAATTATTATAATAATGGTTAAATATGTCAGTAAAATTGAGATGCTCTTTTTTCTCTTTTTACTGAGTTTACCAAAAATATTTAGGCCAAAAACCTTTAGCTCAAAGAATCTCAAAAGAAAATTAAGCAAATAAGCTATTGCTCCTCCAATTATAAATGGGCTTAAAATTCCAAGCACTTTATTAATAATATTTATAACCAAATTAAATCTAGTAAACAAAACAGCACATGCCGCACTAGCTATTATCACGAGAAATGCATAGACAGCTATTGTAGTATATTTTTTATTCCAATCTAATTTCATAAACCCCACATCCTCTCTATAGAGCTACTATGATTATACACCATTTTATGCGATTTCTACAATTATGATTGTTTATTAAGATATGAACAAAGATAGACTTTCTGAGTTATCCGTTAAGACTATGGGTATTTATTATAATATAATTTTGAATTAAATCTACAGGAGGACTTATGAACAAGATAAAATCTAAGCTTAACTTTGATGAAACGGTATCTCTGCTTATTGATACTATCGAAGAAAAAGGACTTAAATTATTTTATACTGCCAATCATAAAAGTAATGCAATTGAAGTGGAACTAGATATGCCGGATACAGTGGTGCTCTTTTTTGGTAATCCCAAGGTAGGAACTAAATTAATGCTGGATAATCCTGAAGTATCGTTAGAATTACCGCTTCGGATAGCTGTGTTTATGGAAGATAATGAAGTTTATCTAATGTATAGAATACCTACGGCATACGCTAATGACTTTAAAGTAAGTGCTGATAGTATGGAGATATTGAGCAAAATGGATGAGCTTTACGACGGTCTTACAAAAGCATTGATATAAGCAACAATTTTATAAAAGAAATATAAGTTGTAATTAAAAAGATCTATATTCTTAGCAATGCTAGAGTATAGATCTTTTTGTTTGTCGCCAACTACCAAAGTGCCGCAACTCTTTTTTGCAATTCAGGTATTACTTCTTCCTCAAACCATGGGTTTTTCCCAAGCCATCTAAAGTTAAGTGGTGAAGGATGGACTATTGGAAAATATTTTGGTAGGTATTCTTTGTATGCTTTTACTGTTTCGGTAAGGTTTTTCTTTACTGATCTTCCGAGATAGTATTTTTGTGAGTATTGTCCTGTTAGCACTATCAGCTTTATATCTTTCATCTCAGCTAGGATTCTCGGATGCCATTTATCTGCGAATTCTCTTCTAGGAGGTAGGTCTCCTGATTTGCCTTTTCCTTGGTAGTAAAAGTCCATGGGAAGTAGTGAGATTTTGGTTTCATCTCTAAAGGTTTCTTCGTCTATACCTAGCCACTCTATAAGTCTTTTCCCGCTTTCATCTTGCCATGCTATCCCGGCTGTTTGTGCTTTAATTCCCGGTGCTTGACCTATAATTACGAGTTTTGCACTACTATTTGCTACGAATAGTGGTTCATACCCCTCGTCCTGAAAGACCTTATTTGCAGGATCTTTTCTAATTTCATTTCGTATCTTTTTTATAGAATCCATATTTATCCTCCACGCTTTGTAAATACTTGGTTATAAACAAATTTCACCAAACAGTACTGTCTGGTGAAATTAACACTTAGGATAAATATACCCTTTTTATTCTTTTTTAATAATTATTTTAGATTTTCTTATTTATCAGAAAACTAAAATGCCGGAACTATTGCTCCTTCATATTTTTCTTTTAGGAAGTCTTTAACCTTGTCTGTATGAAGTGCATCCATTAGTTTCTTGAACTTTTCAAGGTCTTTGTCTTCTGTTCTAACTGCAACTAGATTTGCATATGGTGAATCAACTTTTTCCATGATGAGTCCGTTTTCTACAGGATTTAATCCAGCCAGAATAGCAAAGTTCGAGTTTATAACTGCTGCATCCGCATCCTTGTATGCTTTAGCTATGGAAGCCGCTTCAAGTGCTGTAAACTTAAGGTTTTTTGGATTTTCTGTGATGTCATTTTCAGTTGCGTTTACATCGGTTGGGTCACTTAACTTTATTAGTCCTGCTGATTCTAATAGTAGTAATGCTCTTGATCCGTTAGACGGGTCATTAGGAATAAGGATTTGTGCTCCTTCAGGTAGATCGTCTAGCGAGTCATATTTGTCAGAGTAAAGTGCTATTGGTTCGATATGAACATTTCCAATTGACACTAAATCTAAGTTTTTAGATTCAGTCATGTCTTTAAAGTATGGTTCATGCTGGAAGAAGTTGGCATCTATTGAACCGTCTGCCAGTGACATATTCGGTGTAACATAGTCGTTAAATTCTATTATTTCTACATCAATACCTTGCTCTTCAAGATCATCTTTAACAAGCTCGATGATTTCTGCATGTGGAACAGGTGTAACACCTATTTTGATAACTTCTTTTTCTCCATCTACTTTCTCGTCTACTTCTTTGTCATCTTCTTTGCCATCTTTATCATCAGTTTCAGTCTTAGCCACCTCAGTCTCAACTTTTTCAGGCTCTTCCGTCTTTTTCTCTTCACCGGAACATGCAGTTAGTGCAAGTGCAAGCACCAGTGATATTACCAATAGTATTTTCTTCATAATTCCCTCCAATTTATCTTTTGTTTAATATTATAGAAATTCTAGTTCCA
>JAEZWM010000024.1 GCA_023443025.1 Bacillota bacterium | reverse complement strand
CGTCTGATCCGTATCCCCAGAATTTACATCTGATAGTACCTTTATCTGAAGTATTGATAACTTCGTCTATTTCTAATGATTTATTTGTAACATCATCAACGATACCAATTGTAAAGTCGTCTTTTGGTTCGTCTTTTGCTAAGTTTTTAAATACTGCATTTACTTGTGATGGAGTAGTGTCTTTAGAACCAAGTCCGTAGATACCACCAACGATAATTGGTTGTTCAGCTGCTCTGTAATAAACACTCTTAACATCTAAGTATAGTGGTTCTGCAAGTGATCCTTTTTCCTTAGTTCTGTCAAGAACTGCAATCTTCTTAACGGTTTTTGGCATAGCTGCTAGGAAATGTTCACTTGAGAAAGGTCTGTAAAGTCTAACTTTTAGAAGTCCAACTTTCTCGCCTTTTTCAGTTAGATAATCAACAACTTCTTCAGCTGTTTCTGTAATAGAACCCATACATACGATAACTCTGTCAGCATCGTCTGCTCCATAGTAATCGAATAAGTTGTAAGTTCTGCCTGTTAGGTCGCTTACTTTTTTAATGTAATCTTCAGTAACTCCAACTATATCAGTATAGAATGGGTTTGAAGCTTCAACAGCTTGGAAATAAATATCAGGGTTTTGAGCAGTTCCCATAGTCTTTGGATCTTCAGGGTTTAATGCTCTATTTCTGAATTCATTAATTGCATCGTGATCTACAAGTTTTGCAAGATCATCGTAATCTATAACATCTATCTTCTGAATTTCGTGACTCGTTCTAAAACCGTCAAAGAAATGTAAGAAAGGAATTCTTCCTTTAATAGAAGCTAAGTGTGCTACTGCAGCTAAATCCATAGCCTCTTGAACTGAACCGGAAGCGATTAATGCAAAACCGGTTTGTCTTGTAGCCATAACGTCTTGGTGATCCCCAAAAATACTTAATGCGTGAGAAGCAAGAGCTCTTGCAGATACATGGAATACTCCAGGTAATAATTCTCCAGCGATTTTGTACATATTTGGAATCATAAGTAATAAGCCTTGAGAAGCAGTGAATGTAGATGTAAGCGCACCCGCTACCAGTGAACCGTGCACTGCACCTGCTGCTCCAGCTTCTGATTGCATTTCTGAAACAAGTACTGTTTGTCCGAATATATTTTTTCTACCATTAGCTGACCACTCATCAACGTACTCAGCCATATTTGACGATGGAGTGATAGGATAAATAGCAGCAACGTCACTAAAAGCATATGCTACGTGAGCAGCAGCCATATTACCATCCATTGTCTTAAAATTCTTACTCATGTGATACCCTCCTGTAAAGATTATTTAAGGTAATTACATTAGATATGTAGCCTATTGTAACCCGTAAAAAGTAATTGACCCGTCACCCAATAGTATATAAAACTATCCACTTATTGTCAATAATTATTAATCTTTTTCGTGTAAATAATGTCATAGTTCGTTAAATAATATTTGTATGTTTTCTAAATTACGTAAATATTTAGTGCTAAATTATTATTTGAATATCCATATATTGCAATTCATATCATACCATCAGAATAGCATTTTTTTATAAAATATTTTACAAAAACTAAACAATTCTAAGAAATGAAAACTGCCTTTCAACAAAGCAGATGAAAGGCATGTTATTTATTGTTTTCTTCGTTCTTTTTCTTCATATCCTCAATTAGTCTTTCATTTAATGCAATCGCAGCATTGTAACCGAGGGCTTTTTGTCTAGTATTTCTAATTGCAACTTCAAGTATCATCGCCACATTTCTACCGGGCTTAACCGGAACTTTTATTATAGGCAGTTTTACCCCAAGTATTTCAGTATACTCATCGTCTAAACCAAGTCTGTCGTACTCTTTATTGTCGTCCCATGGCTCAAGATGTATTACCATGTCGATAATAGTAGAGGTCTTTACAGAACCTACCCCGTATAGTCTTTGAATATCAATAATACCTATTCCCCTAATCTCAAGGAAATGCCTTATGTTCTCAGGACAAGATCCCCTAAGCCCAATATCCAGCTTGATAATGTCAACAACATCATCGGCAACAAGTCTATGACCTCTTGTTATTAAGTCAAGGGCAGTTTCCGACTTACCAACAGAACTGTCACCGGTGATCAACACTCCCATACCATAAACCTCTAGAAGGTCGGCATGGATTGTAATTTCCTCAGCAAGAAGCTCGTCAAGAACATTAGCAATCTTTGAAATTAACTTAGTAGTAGCAAGCTGAGAACGCAGTATTGTTTTATTATAGTACTTACCAAGTTCAAGGATATCATCGGTAATCTCTTTCCCATGAGAGAAGATAATAGCAGGTATAGGATACGATAAGATCCCTCTAAACCTTTCGTATCTGTCATCAGGGTCAAGATCCATATAGTACTGATGCTCAACCTTTCCTATGATTTGAAGTCTTTTGTATGGAAACTCCTCCAAATATCCCGCAAGCTGCAATCCGGGTCTATTTACCTCATCGTTACTAATCTTTCTATCGGCATAGTCAGTGCTTTTCATTATAATCTCAAGTCCAAGCTCTTCAGCAAGCTTAGCTATACTTATACTCTTCATCAAATCACCCCTTTGAGAAGTAGTCTAAAATATTCTCTGCTACTTTCTCCGTCATTTTTGGAACTTCTTTTAATTCTTCAAGATTAGCTTTTTTTACATTTTCAACAGACTTAAAATGTCTTAGTAACTCAGTTCTCCTAGCTTTACCAACACCGGGTATGTCATCAAGCACCGAATTCACAAGTTCTTGTTCTCTTAACTTCCTATGATAATTAATCGCAAATCTATGAGCCTCCTCTTGTATAGAATATATAAATCTATATACGGGAGAACTGACTTTTAAATTATGCTCCCTACCCTTATAGAGTATGCCCCTAGTTCTATGTTTGTCATCTTTTACAAGCCCAACAACCGGAATGTCCAGATTAAACTCCTCCAGAACTTTTAACGCAGTAGATACCTGACCTTTACCTCCATCCATTATGATAAGGTTAGGCAATCTTCCAAATCCGGTGGAACTGTTCTTTTCGCTCTCTTTAATCCCTCTTGATAGCCTTCTTTGCAGAACTTCTCTTAAGCTTCCATAATCATCAGCACCTTCTATGGTCTTGATCTTGAATTTTCTATATTCCTTGGAATCTTTTGTACCCATTGTATATACAACCATTGATCCGACTGACTGAACACCCGATATATTCGAGATATCATAAGCTTCAATTCTTTCAGCGGATTCTATATCCAGTAGTTGTAAAAACATTTCATAACCTAATGGTACCACTCGCTCTCTTTTTCTTTGCTTTTCCTCATACTTGTTTAATGACTCTTTAGCATTCTTTCTGACTATCTCAAGTAAATCTACCTTCTCGCCCCTTTTTGGTTCGGTTATATTGACCTTTGTTCCTCTTTTCCCGGTAAGGAAATCAGAAATAGTTTGGTTGTCCTCCGGCATGTGATCTACCAGAATCTCCTTTGGAATATACGAAGCATCCAGGTAGTACTGTTTCATAAAAGATGAAATAATTTCACTGGACTCTTCCCTAAAATCATCCTTAAGTATAAAATGCTCACTATCCACAACTTTTGCAGAACGCATAAAGAACACTTGTACACAAGCATATCTATCTCCTCTTGCAAGTGATATCAAATCAATATCCTGATCACCGGCTTTAGAGATTCTCTGTTTTTGCATAAGAACATCAATTTTTTCTAAATAATCTCTATACTTTGCTGCAACTTCAAAGTTTAACTCAGCTGCATTCTTCTTCATGTTTTCTTCTAAAAACTTAACTAGTTTATTGGTTCTTCCCCTAAGAAAGTTTGTAATTTCATTTATATCATCCATGTACTTCTCTTCATCAGCTATGCCAATACACGGTGCAGGGCATCGTCCGATAAAATAATTCAAACATGGTCTTTCAAGGCTCAATCCCTTATCAAAGTCTAAGTTACAATTCCTTATTGGATAAATCTCATGAAGCATGTCAATGATTTCATTAACAGCAAAAGCATTTGGATACGGTCCAAAATATGTTGCACCATCATTACTCACAATACGAGTCTTTTGTATTCTAGGAAATTTTTCATTGGTAACTTTTATAAAGGGATAAGTTTTGTCATCTCTTAAAAGTATATTGTACTTTGGTTTCTTCTCTTTGATTAGATTGGATTCCAGAACAAGAGCTTCAACTTCATTCCCTACAATAATATATTCAAACGACACAATCCTCTTAACCATAGCGATGACTTTAGGATGCTTGTTTTTATCGTTATTAAAATAAGATCTAACGCGTTTCTTTAACGAAATTGCTTTTCCAACGTAGATTATCTCGTCTTCCTCATCCTTCATTAAATAAACACCAGGTCTATCAGGAAGTTTGTTTAACTCCTGTTCTATATCAAATCTCAATTATCTTTTCACTTCTTCCGTAACTTTTTCTAAATAGCTCAAATCAGAACCGGTAAGGTGTTCTGAAAGTAGCTCGTAACACTTTTTGTTGTAATTATTTAGCCAATTTAACTCGTCATCAGTTAATAGTTCTATCATTACCGGTCTTGTATCAATCGGACAGTAAGAAAGTATGTCAAAGCCTAAGAACTCTCCAAATTCATTATTCTCTACATGTTTAACTGCCACTATATTTTCTATCCTTATCCCATGGGAGTCGTTTACATAAACGCCGGGCTCAATTGACACCACCATGCCCTTTTCCATTTTTACATCTTTATATCTAGGCGAAATATTTTGTGGTCCTTCATGTACATTTAAAAAGTATCCAATACCATGACCTGTACCATGTGCATAGTCAACTTTTTCTTTAAGCATTGGAAGTCTTGCGAATGCATCCAGGTAGTAACCGGTTGTACCGGCTTTGAAGTATGCATCTATCAAGCTTATATGCGACTTTAGAGTCAATGTGTAATGCATTTTCTCATCCTCAGTCAACTCTCCAAGAGCGATAGTTCTTGTAATATCAGTTGTTCCGTCTAAATACTGTCCACCACTATCCACTAAAAACAGTCCTCTTGCTTCTAGTAAAACAGGGTCTTGCGGATTAGGTCTATAATGTGGAAGTGCAGCATTTTTTCCATATGCCGGGATAGTCTCAAAACTAGGCTCAATAAATTTATCCTGCTGCTGTCTATAGCTAAGTAATTTCTCAGCAGCCAGAGTTTCACTAATAACCCCAATAGGAGTTCCTGTTTCCACCCAATTAAAGAATTTAACCAATGCTACGCAGTCCTTTATAAAAGCATTTTTACTGTGTTCAAGTTCAGTTTCATTCTTAATAGCTTTCATTTTAGCGATGATGCTATCTTTCTTAATAAATGTCACATTGGAACCCAAAGCGTCGATTATAGCAATATTCGATGTTGTTGGATCGAATACCAAACTACATTTACCGGGAATTTCACCTAAATCATTTGTTATTTCTTCATAAGGCTTATACTGAATTCCATTATCGTCGAGGTGGGATTTGACTTCATCGGTTAATTTTTTTTCGTCGATATAAAGGTAAGCACTATCCTTTGTAATTAGAGCATATGAGAAAACTACAGGGTTGTATTTGATATCATTACCTCTTATACAGTAAACATACGCAATGTCATCAAGTGCACCAACTAAATAATAATCAGCATTGTATTCAGTCATTTTATCTCTAACTGCCTTAATCCTCTGCTTAGCAGATGTACCGGTGTATTTAAGTTCATGAACAAAAGCCTCACCGGTAGGTAGCTGTGGTCTGTCTTTCCATATATCATTAATAAAGTCAAGATTAGTAATTATCATCCTCTCATCAAGAGAGTTGATTAAATTTCTATACATATCATAGGAAGTCGTCTTTCCATCCAGTCCAATCTTCCCACCAGGTGAAACCTTATCCAGGAGGTATTCATTTATAGTAGGAAAACCCGGAACTCCCATCTTATAAAGCTCAAATTCGGTCCCCGAAAGCTCATAAGCTGCCTGTATAAAGTATCTACCATCCGTCCATAAAATCGCCTCATCCTTTGTAATAACGGCTGTCCCTGCAGAACCTGTAAAACCTGAGATAAATTCCCTAGTTTTATAATAATCCGCCAAATATTCCGACTGATGAGGATCGGAAGTAGTTACAACATATGCATTGATACCTCTTTGAGCCATTAATTTTCTAATCTCACTTAACCTTTTATTAATCACGTTATCCTCCAAGTTTTAATTATGTATTAATTATACCTTAAGAATACACCTACTTCAAATGATACTGTTCATCAGTTTTAATGTATAAATATTTTTAGAATTTGTAGGAAAGCGAAGTTTAAAAGGCCACTTTTATTAAAAGGAATCTTTTGAACTAGTAAACACACTCCTGTATCACCATATTATTTTGCATGATAAATAAAGATAGTTGTAAGGTAAATGATACTGCCACACCGGGGACTATCTTCACCAATGCTTTAACTATTTGCTTACTAAATGGCTTTCACGACCCTATCTGCTATCACTTGCCATTTACAGTAATTATCTATATAATAATATGATGTGAATTTAATTAGAGAGAGGGTTATTATGAAGTTAGGAATTGTAGGTCTTCCCAATGTTGGGAAAAGTACGTTATTTAATGCAATTACAGAAGCAGGTGCAGAGGCAGCGAATTATCCCTTTTGTACTATTGATCCAAATGTAGGAGTCGTCGAAGTGCCTGATTCGAGATTACCAATATTATCAGATATCACGGGATCCAAAAAAATTATACCGGCAGTGATTGAGTTTTTTGATATTGCAGGTCTTGTACGTGGTGCAAGTAAAGGTGAAGGACTCGGTAACAAATTTTTAGCACATATAAGGGAAGTTGATGCGATTGTCGAAGTTATTAGATGCTTTGAAAGTGATGACATTGTACACGTTGATGGTAGCATTGATCCATTACGTGATATTGAGACTATAAATTTAGAACTAATTTTTTCTGATTTAGAAATGATAGAAAGAAGATTTGATAGAACATCCAGAGCTGCTAAAGCTGACAAGAAACTTAGATCTGAAGTTGAACTATTAGAAAAAGTAAAAGCAGTTCTTGAAGAAGGACAGTCAGCTAGAGTATTAGACCTTAATGACGAGGAGCGTAAACTCTTAAAGGACTTCAATCTACTTAGTTTAAAACCAATCATCTATGTAGCTAATGTTTCTGAAGATGATGCCGCAGATGGTGGTAAAAACAATCCACATATCGAACAAATTAGAGATTTTGCAAGCACAGAAGGTTCAGAAGTAGTTGTAATAAGTGCGGACATAGAACAACAATTAACAGGACTTCCTGAAAGCGACAGACAAGAGTTTCTTGAAGCTATGGGATTAGAAGAATCAGGCTTGAATACCTTAATCAGATCAGGTTACAGCCTACTTGGATTGATAAGCTTTTTAACAAGTGGAGTTCAAGAGACAAGAGCATGGACTATAAAAAAAGGTACAAAGGCAGTCGATGCAGCTGCTAAAATCCACACCGATATATCAAGAGGATTTATTAGAGCAGAGACCATTGCATTTGATGAATTAGTTAAACACGGCACCATGTTACAAGCAAAAGAAAAAGGTGCAGTTAGATTGGAAGGAAAAGACTACATCGTACAAGACGGTGATGTCATACTGTTTAGATTCAATGTATAGTTTAATGATGGGGTAAAACACAGTATTTTGAACGGAAAACTCGATTTTAATTATAGATTTTCATACTAAAGATTATATTTCAAACACAAAAAAATGCCGAGGTTAATCGGCATTTTTTTGATTCTATCTTACTTAGTAACTAATATCTTAAGCACTTCTTCAGAGATGGTATTTGGTCCACCTACAAAGATTAGCTTTGTGAAGCCTGCTGATTTGATATAGTTATTTGTTACTTCAGGGGCAGTTCTTCCTGCTGTTAATAGGATTGGTGAATTTGTTTTTGCTGCAATTGGTCCTACCACTAGTGCATCCGCAAATACTTCACCTGATGCTACAAATCCTAGTTTAGCTCCACTATGCAGTTTTTTAGCAATTTCTACTGCCGTTTCGTATCTATCAACTCCTGCAAGTCTCATTTCTACTCCTGGTAGAACTGATTCTACAGCTGCTGAAATAGTGTTTGTTCCACCCACTATATAAGTTTTGTTTATATTCAAATCAGATATAGCTTGAGTAATCACAGGTGGTACATTGTTCTTAGTAACCAGTAGGATTGGATATCCGTTAGCTGAAGCAAATGAACTTATTGCTAATGCGTCAGGATATACTTCACCTGAAGCTACTACTGCTGTACCTTTTTGACCAACTATACTTACAACTTTTTCAGCTACTAATGCTGAAGTGTCGTATCTGTTCGGTCCACCGATTCTTTCAGTTTCTCCGGTTATAGCTTTTATTTCTGCTGCTGTACTTGGAGTTATTGATATCTCCGCACCAATTATATAAGCCTTTGTAGCGCCAAGTCTTTCTATTTCCGCAGCAACTCTTGGATCGAGTTTTTCTGATGGAGTAAGAAGTATTGGAGCATCAATTGCTTTAGCTAATACAGATGCTGTTAATGAATCTGGGAATAAATCATGTCTTACAACAATTACATGGTCTGCTCTGTCGTAGAATCTCTTTGACAATTCGATTGAAGTTCCAATTCTATCGTCTCCGTAAATTCTTTCATGATCTATTACTGTATCAGGTTTTACAGGTGGTTTAGGCGGTGTAACAACTCCTCCACTTCCACCGGTAGAGGTTCTCTTATAAAGTGCTGTGTAAGTTGCATCAGCATTTACCGGAGTGTTTCCTGTTGGTAATTTTGGACTCCAACCATTGTGTTTGTAACCTGTATTTGGTACTACTCTTGGTACAGGAATTTCGCTAAATGACGTTCCTTTTAATACGTTAAATGCTGTCTTTCCTACTAATCTTCCATTAGCACCTTTTTCGAATTTAACTAATACATATCCATCAGGTGTGTTAGGATTATCAGGATCTGTTGGAATTACATTTTGTTTGTATTGTGCAGTATAAGTTGCATCTGCTTCTACTTTTGCAGTATCTGCAGGTAGATTTGGATTCCAACCTACATGCGTCCAACCGGAATCAGCTTTAACTGTTGGCATTTTAGCTTTAACTTTACTAAATTCTGTACCTTTCTTGACATTAAACGCTGTGTCGCCTATTAACGCTCCGTGTTCTCCAGGTAAGAATTTAACTAGTACGTATCCATCAGGTGTATCAGGATTATCAGGGTCTGTTGGAATTACATCAGGATCTTCAGAGTATTGTGCTACATATGTTTCTTCTGCTTCTACTTTATCTGTAGCTGCCGGTAGTTTTGGTTCCCAACCAACATGTGCCCAACCATCTTCAGGTGTTACTTTAGGAACTGTTATTTCGCTAAATGCCGTTCCTATTAGTACGTTAAATGCTCTTTGTCCTGTTAATGTTCCATGATCGCCTTCTTCGAATAGAATTAATACATATCCTTCAGGTGTTTCAGGATCTTCAGGATCTGTTGGAATTACATTTTGTTTGTACTGTGCAGTGTAAGTTTCTTCTTTTACTGTTTCAGTTGTAGCTTGTAGTTCCGGTGACCAATCTGCAAATGTCCAGCCGGTTTCTGATACTACTTCTGGTACCGGTACTGCTGCAAATGTTAAGTCTTTCTTAACATCATATACTAGTACTTCTTGACCTGTTAATGCTGATCCGGTAAGCGTACTTGTTAATGTTCCGTGGTCTCCTGCTTCGAAGATTACTCTTGTGTATCCATCTAATGCAGGTGCATCAGGATCTGTTCCTTCTATTACGTCATCATCTGCTCTATATTGTGCATATAGGGTTG
>JAEZWM010000082.1 GCA_023443025.1 Bacillota bacterium | reverse complement strand
CCCCTCATCTGATCAGTATTATCAGCTGTATAGCAGGGAAGTGAAGCTACCAATTCCACTTTATTGTCGGCAAAGTACTTAGGTAGATCTTCATAGCCTTCTTCAGTTAATATAACTAGATTTGTCCTAACTATAACATTCTCGGCAATCTTAGTGGCCTTCTCTAATAAGTACCTGAAATTAGGGTTCATCTCTGGAGCTCCTCCTGTTATATCCATCGTCTTAAACCCATGTTCTTTAAATACCCTCAAGCACTCATTCATAGTCTGTTTATCCATATTCTCAGTTCTATTAGGACCTGCCTCCACATGACAATGCGTGCAGGCAATATTACAGATCTTGCCTATATTAATCTGAAGCGTCGATAGCTTTTCTTTTGTTTTTAAGAGTTCATCATTACCTACTTTTGCTTTGAAATCAGTCGTCATAAATTCCTCCAATAAAATTATGTGTTTATCATGTTTTTATTGTATCAATAAAAATCATTTATGTCATATTAGAAATACTAATGACTCCATTATATTTATTATACCAATTAAAAAAACAGTAAATTTAAAAATCTAAAACTGCTTTTCTAATAAATACTTTCTTATTATTTTCTTTTTCTTATAGCTTCTTGCAATTTTTTTGATTTCAGCTTGAGCCCATTTAAGAAATTCCGAATTAGAATCAATTAGATTATTATTGATATCTATCCAGCATGCTATTTCACTAATTTCTCCCGGAATATATATCCCACTCATGCGATAATCCATGAATTCAACATCCTAAGGATTCAAAGTTTCTTCAAGAAATCCTCTTGTACTATTATTTGATTTATATGAAAGCCTTAAATGCTTCCTAGCTCTATTAAGACCATCAATCTTATAGTAAAGCATCGACAATGTACATTCTAGAAGGATTGAAGAAAAGTATTGCTTCAGCCTACTCTCCGGCTTTTTTTATTCTCCCCATACCTTCCAACAGATCAAAATTTTCATTCATCGCAAGTAATGGTCTAACTTCGTGTAAATAGTATCTGGAAGATAAGATTTTATAATAACCACCTTTGCATCCAAAAATTACTGTAGATCTTTATTAAGCGCCTCC
Source organism: Bacillota bacterium (assembly GCA_023443025.1). Classification (GTDB taxonomy): domain Bacteria; phylum Bacillota; class Clostridia; order Tissierellales; family Peptoniphilaceae; genus Microaceticoccus. The sequence goes on along the minus strand of JAEZWM010000082.1, from coordinate 27,373 downwards.
TATCATTTAAATACATTAAACTTAAATTCTATCAGATACTAAGTAAATCTAATAATATACATCTCATCATTTTTCATAATCTCTATTTGCCAACGCATAAACGGGGTCAGGCATCATGAAAGTATGATTTTATGTATATAAATTCTTGTATATTTCTCTGATTCTATTCATTTATTCACCTCATTCCTTATATATCGTCATTGCTTTAAAATAATAACATTCATACATTTACATTAATATACAATAAAAATTATTTCATGATGCCTGACCCCATTATTTTGATAAGTATTTTAATTTTACTATGATTTTTCATTTTCCTTAAGGCTCTTTTTTGTCATTAGTTTTATGTAGCAAAAAGGGACCTGTCTTTGCGAGGTCCCTTTTAACTATTTTATTATTTTTATTCTATCTTCTACCTGAGCACTGATTGGAATTTCTGAGTTGAAAAACTCGTCTATTACGTCTCTTGTGTTGGTTGAAATTATTTTTGGTGGTTTGTATTTATTTAGTTCATCAGCACTTATTCCAAACACTGATTCTAATAGATTAAAATGAAAGTTATTAATCCCTACACTGTAAACTCTCTCGTCTCTCAGTGGCTTTTTGTTATATATAAAGCTTGTAACCTTTCTTTTCTCTTCATCGTAATCTATGTGTACATGACGACTGAATTGATAAAACTCCCTGGTGTTTCCATCGGTGAAATTATTGAAAAATGTTTCTATCATTCTTTTTAATGTGGCACCATCCACCCATATTCCATAAATCTTGTTTTCATAAGGATAAACTTCTCTTAATTCTTTTAATGTTACAATCTCGCTTAAAACCTCTCCTCTTATGGATCCGGACCCCAATATATAAATATCTACCCCTAGAGATAACCAAAAGATATCGGATATCATATTACCGAGCTCAGTTTCAGTAAATCTGTCTTTGTGATAATAGGATCTATCGAGTCTTCTGAGTACTCTGTTATACTTTCCTTCGACAAGCTCTGAATAATCGTCGAGAATCCTGTCCAGTTCTGCATCCCTTGGACAGTGAGTGCTATCAATAGGCACCAAGTTCCAATCATATGAATGAATGCTGTTAGTATCCTTGTCAACTACAAGATCAAACTGTCCTATATAGTCACTTCCGACTCCGGCTTGGGCAATTAGTATCCCGTTTACCTCATCCGGTTTTTCTAAAAATGTGTGTGTATGACCTCCCAAGATCAGATCCACTCCAAGTACAGGATCTAATAGTTTAGCCAATTCTATATCCATGTCATGACCTATATGAGTAAGCAATACAGTCAGATCTATATCTACAGTTTTATATCCATTTATGATATATTCAATGGCATGTGCTGCTTCGTCAATATCGACAAAGGTTGCAAGCAGGTTATCCATCGCATTTTCTATTATTTCATTTGTAACAATTCCTATAAGCAGTACTTTTATTCCACCTACATCCAGTATTATATGGGATTGGAATAATCTGGTACCGGTTACTTTTATATATAGATTTGCATTGATAATTGGAAATCTTGCACATTTTTCCAAAAATAACAGATGAGCCAACCCATAGTCAATTTCATGATTTCCTAGTGATGTGGCATCCGGTTTTAGTAAGTTGATAATATCAATTGTTGATATCCCTTTATATTCGTTGTCTATAATTGATCCTTGTAACATATCTCCGGCTATTACATAGAGTACATTGTCTTTCGCTTTCCTCACTGATTTGACATATCCCGAAAGCATCGATACACCGCCAACAAGTGCATGTTCTTGGTCATCTACAAAGAAATCCCCGTGAATGTCATTTGAATGAAGTATTGTTAATTCGTGTAAGTCCATCTTGTTTTCTCCTTATAATTTAGTACCAATTTGGAAGTTTTTCAATACATCAGTCATGTTTTAAGAAAACCAATATTGATTTAAATAATAACGATATGCATATCATTATTCTCCGTTCTATATAATAGTATTATATCATGTTTTACTGCTTTATTGTAGCCTATTTTAATGATATTCTGATATCAACACCTACCTGTTTCTGCATACAAATATAGAAGCATAAAATATTATAAAATTTAGATATTGAATCATCATATATGATCTTTACTATGATAAAATTAGTGGTAAGGAGGTAGCATATGAAATCAATACTACATTACTATAAACATTCCAAGTCAAGGCAACTTGTATTAGACGGTATTATAATAGGAGTTATTTCAGGATTCTGTTCAGTTTTATATCGGTATATATTACATATTATCGCTAATTTTAGAGGTGCTTTTTTTCAAGATTTAAATCCTCTAAAAATAATCTTTTGGTTTGCTTTTTTAATTGCAGCAGGACTTTTAGTTCATTTCTTAATTGAATATGAGCCTATGAGTAGCGGTAGTGGTATCCCTCAAATTCAAGGTGAAATGTTAGGGGTGTTCGATACCAATTCTTACAGAATAATTCTTGCAAAGTTTATCGGTGGTAGTCTGGCAAGCTTAGGTGGTCTTTCGTTGGGAAGAGAAGGTCCTTCAATTCAAATAGGTGCAAATGCAGCAAAAGTATGGGCAAAATTCAGGAAGAAAACACTATCTGAAACGAATCTTCTGATGTCTGCCGGCGCAAGTGCAGGACTTTCTGCAGCATTTAACGCTCCTATTTCCGGTGTAATTTTTGTTCTTGAAGAACTACATAAGTCTTATTCGAGTTTGATACTAATACCGGCACTTATTGCTGCCATAGTAGCTGATTTTGTATCAAAGAACATATTCGGCTTGGCTCCGGCATTCAATTTATCGATTTCGGAGGTATTAAAACTGGGTTCATACTATCATTTAATACTTCTTGCACTTTTATGTTCTATTATAGGTATTTTATTTAATAAATCGATATTAAAAGCTCAGGATTTATATAAAAGAATTGATCTCCCTAGACCTATAGTATTGATTATAGTATTTCTGACTGCCGGACTGGTTGGTTTTTTGATGATAGATATTACGGGAGGCGGACATTCATTAATCGAAAGTCTTTTAGATTCTAATAAAGCATTGCACCTCCTACTTTCATTACTGATAGGCAAAATTCTTTTTACAGCTTTTTGCTATGGAAGTAAGGCACAGGGTGGTATCTTTTTACCTGTTTTAGTCTTGGGTGCACTAGTTGGAAATATTTACTTTAAGCTTTGGAGCAGTCTGGGATTATTGTCACTTCCCCACCTCCCTAATTTTATTATTTTAGGCATGGCAGGTGTATTGACAGCTGTAATAAGGTCACCCATATTATCAATTCTATTGGTAACGGAGATGACTGGAAGCTTTAATCATTTGCTTAGTTTATCAATAGTATCAATCATTTCATACTTGATATCTAATCAACTGAAATCAGAGCCAATATACGAATCACTTCTTCATCGCATGATTCAAACATTTAAGCCTGAGATATTGAAGCAAAGTACAGATAGCAAAACGCTATATACCATTACAATTCCGACCGGTTCTAAAATGGCAGGACAAAAAATAATGGATTTGGATATACCTCAAGGCGTTCTTATTCTGACAATAGAAAGACATAAAAAAGAGTTAATTCCTCGGGGAGATACTATTATAAGAGCAGGAGATACTCTTAACATTACGACAACAGTAGATAGACTATCTGATTGTAAGAAGTATTTTAACGAAAATTTAAGTGATTAATTTATACAAAACTGATTAAAACATCAAAAAAGCAAACTAGAATGTTTGCTTTTTATTTTTAATACGATACTTTACATAGTTTTTTTATAGTATATCTTAGTTAATGCCATTACGAGAGCTACAAAAAGCGTCGATCCCAACAATGTAAAAAAGACTATCTTTTCTATCCCTGAGGCTATTAACATCGCAACAGAGAATCCAACTAATATTATCAATATTCCGGTCGATCCGGCATTCGCCTTTATAGCAATATTTCTTTCATCATTTTCAACAATATAGAGTTTTTTTAGCTCCTCTTCATTCTTTAATGCTCTTACTCTTCTTCCAAAATACAATAATGCAACCAATATACCTCCCATCATAAATCCTGTAATAAAATCAGGTGCTATTGAATTTGGATATTTTGGTGCAATCCTGTTTAATAGAATCATCAATAGAGGCTGAAGCGCAAAAAATACAGCAAGAAATCTAACTTCTTTTTTAATCTTTTCTCTAAATTTTTCCATTATAAATCCTCCAAATCTGAAAAATCAAAAACTTCCTCAATAGTTTTTCCAAAAAACTTGGCTATTTTATATGCAAGTGGTAGTGAGGCTGTATATTTTTCAGTCTCTATAGATGTAATTGTCTGTCTTGTGACTCCCACTTCCATAGCAAGCTCTTCCTGTGACATTTTTCTTTCTTTTCTCAACTCAGGTATTTTAGTTTTCAATTGCATTCCCCCTCTATAAAATGCATAGTTAACTTTTCAATTCTAGTATAGTACGCTTTGCATTAAATGTCAAGTATGCTTTGCATATATTTGTAATTTTTCTTTAGGTATTTGTTATTTCAAGACTTTTCTCCACTAATATCAATTTTAATTAATATATAGCTATACATATATTTAATATTTACATTATATTGTCTAATTCCCCATAACAATCCATAAAATGGGTATATATATAAAGTGTGAATATAGATATAGATAATATAAATGGAGGTAAGTATGGATTATAATATTTTGATTGGTGGTGCTGCAGGGCAAGGTATGGATAGCGTTACTCAAGCACTTGCCAAGGTACTACAGAAAAATGGACTATATATCTACTCCACAGCAGACTATCTGTCGAGAGTTCGTGGAGGTCATAACTTCTATCAAGTTCGTTTTTCAGATAAACCAATACACTGTGCTAAAAGAGAACTAGACATTATTTTTGCTCTTAACAAAGAGACTTTAGATAAGCATCTTCCCCGTTTAAAGCAAGGAGGATTAAGTTTTAGTGATGTATCTATTGAAGGTTATCCAAATACAAAAAAATACGATCTTGTAAACAAAGCTAAGGAGCTTGGAAATGAAAGAGTTCTATCTTCCATCGGACTTGCAATTATTATGAGACATCTTGGTCTAAAGCTTGATTTAGCAGAAGAAGTCATTGCTGAGATAATAAGAAGTGAGTACGTGGATATGAACATAGAAGCTCTGCGTTATGGTTATGAACTGACAGATCCCGGAAACGAATACGACCCGATAAAATCTGATACCATTTTAATAGATGGAAACTCAGCGATTGGGTTTGGAGCAGTTGCAGCAGGATGTAAATTCTACTGCGGTTATCCAATGACTCCATCATCCGGTGTACTTGGTTTTATGGAAGCTGCTTCTAAAGAAATGAAGATAGCTGTTGATCAAGTTGAGGACGAGGTTGCCGCTCTTAATATGGCACTAGGTGCATCTTACGCAGGAGTTCGTGCAATGACAGGATCTTCAGGGGGCGGATTTGCTCTAATGCAAGAAGCTATGAGCCTTGCAGGGATGATTGAGGCACCGGTTGTCGTAGTAGACGTTCAAAGACCGGCTCCCGCAACCGGCCTACCAACCTATACCGAACAAGCCGACTTAAGGTTTGTAATACACTCAGGACATGGTGAGTTTCCTAAAAAAGTCATTGCAATAAGAAATGCTGAAGATGGGTTTTATCAAACGGTTAGAGCTTTTGATATAGCAGAGAAATACCAAATTCCGGTAGTAATACTGTCGGACCAATACCTAGCAGACTCTAATGTAAATATTAAACCTTTCGATTTAGAATCAATTGAAATCAACAGATACCTTGCAAATCCAAGTGATTATGAGCCCGGAGCTTATAAACGATTCGAAATCACTGAAGATGGACTTAGTCCAAGGCTTATCCCGGGAAGAGCAAATGGCAATATAGTAATAGTGGATTCAGACGAACATGACGAGATGGGTAGAATCGAAGAGAGTGCTGAAAACAGAATTGCTATGATGGATAAACGAGCAAGAAAGGCTGCGAACCTCATTAACGAATGTGAGGAACCATGGGAGATTGGAACTGATGATTTTGATACTCTTGTAGTTGCCTGGGGTTCCACCTATGGAATTCTAAAAGAAGCCATTGAGCATCTTAATGGAAATGGTCATAGAATCAAAGGTCTGTCCTATGCGGATGTATACCCATTAAATACAGATCTGCTACTTGAATACCATAAAAAGGCAAACAAATTTATTGTAGTTGAACAAAATATGGATGGTCAATTTGAAGGTCTAATCAGACAAGAAGCATTGATAAAATCAGACCATCTGATTACCAAATACGATGGTAGAGCATTTTATTTGGAAGAAATGATAGAAGCAATAGAGGAGGTATTATAGATGATAGATTATAAACTATCTGCAGAAACCGCTTGGTGTCCGGGATGTGGTAATCCTGCGATTAGAAAAGCATTGAAGATGGCACTGGATGAATTACAAATACCTCAAGATCAAGTTGTTCTTGTTGCAGGTATCGGACAGGCGGCAAAAATGCCGCAATACATTGATATGAACTCCTTTACAGGACTTCACGGAAGAAGTCTGCCGGCTGCAATAGGAATAAAGATGTCCAATCACCGGCTTCATGTCATTGCTGAAAGTGGTGATGGTGATAATTACGGTGAAGGTGGTAACCACTTGATGCACGCCATAAGAAGAAATATAAACTTAGCACATTTTGTTCATGATAATCAGGTCTATGGACTTACAAAAGGTCAAGCATCTCCAACCACAGTCACGGGACAAGTTCAGACTTATAGCTCTGAGGGAGTTCGAAATACTGAGCTTAAACCTCTGGCACTAGCTTTGACACTTGGGGCTGGCTTTGTGGCGAGAGGATTTTCAGGAGACATTCCTCAGCTTAAGGAGCTTATGAAAGCTGCCATCCAGTACGATGGTTATGCACTAGTTGATATACTTCAGCCTTGTATTGTTTGGAACAAGGTAAATACATTTGCATGGTATAAGAGTATGGTCAGACCTCTGCCCGAAGACTATGACCCAACCGACTGGAATTCAGCATTTGAAAAATCACTCGAATGGGATGATGGAATTCCAACAGGCATCCTTTACAATGTACCTTCGACTTCATATACGGAGAGGTTTTCGTTCCTTAAATCAGACGCAGAACCACTAGTGGATGCTAAACTAAATCCAATAGATGCTAAATCTTTAATGGATAGAATGAGATAAAAAATAGTAGTGTGTCAGAGATTCATACCCTGTCACACTACTTTTTTATATTGGTCTCAACAGTTTAACAACAACTTCATCTCCAACTTTCGTATTTTCTAGCCACTCACCGGAATGTACAAATCCATCCGCCTTTAAACACCTTACTGTCCCATGTCTTTTAAAGTTAAGAAGTGTAGCCCATAATTCTCCATCTTTCCACTCTAACTCTACACCTACTAAGAACTTAAATCTAGTTGGTACATCTGCAGTTTCTTTAAGTCTTGCAGTAGTTTTATAATAATGAGCATTGCTGTATGCCAACCAGTGCTGTAAGCAAGGCCTTATAAGCCACTGAAGCACATTTAAACAACCATAAGTTGGACCGGGCACTATAAATACCGGTTTCTCACTTACACTCGCCATTGCAACCGGTCTACCGGGACCGCTCTGAGCCCAGTGAAAATATAGTTTCCCCATCTCATTTAATAGTCTTGGTCCGAAGTCTTCCTCACCCTTGGATGATCCCCCATTTATAAGAACCATATCGGAAACCTCTAAGGCCTCTTTCAAAATACTCTTTATTGACTCGGGGTCGTCAGGAGTGATGGGGTATAAAACTACCTCCGCACCAAACTCTTCAAGCAGATGTTTAGCCATTAAACTATTGCTATCAATATTTTTGCCTCTTGTAATCTTCTCTCCTACATTTATAAGTTCTGTGCCGGTGGGTATAAAGGCTACTATAGGTTTCTTTCTAACCGCAACTTTATCAATATTCCCCATACAAAGAACTGCCAAATCAGTCGCATTTATCCTATGACCTGATTTAAGTAACTCTGTATCTTTCTTTATATTTGAACCTGAACCTCTTATGTTCATGCCCTTTGTAAATTCAAGTGATTCGTCAAGCTTTATGCCTAAACCATTTTCGCCAATTTCTACTTTTTCAATCGGTATTACGGTGTCATAGTCATCGTCAAAGTCATCGCCCGTATCAGCACGTATGAATTCTTCGCCCATCTTCCAATTACCGGTATCCGGTCGTTTACCGTCCATCCACATTTGTGATTTAACGGCAATTCCATCCATCATAGATGCCCTCACTAACGGTATGTTTTCAACTGCTGAATAATCACTAGCTAGCACTCTATGAATAGACTCTGAGACATCGACTACCTCGGTGTTCATTTGTGTACCCCACAAGTCTTTGAACAATTCAATAGCTTTGTCAACATCAATATTTTCAATATATTTTGTCATTGAAACTCCTACTTATCATTATCCCCGATTTAAAAATTGATCTTCTGCCACCCGATCTGATTATAAGATCGAGCATTTCAGAATCCAGTACGCAAAAACCTGAGATATTACTAACTCCATAATCCGAGAGAACCTTAGCAATCGGAATACTAGGACCCACTATACTTATTTTTGCTTTCTTTCTAGAAAGTTCCAATAGCCTTGGCAGTGTTTTATTTGTCAAAGCCATGCCTGTGATAAAAACATAGTCTTGATCTCTGAGGATATACTCACAAGCCGGATCAGGATAATCACCCTTAGAAGGGTTTCTTTCAAGTATACTCAAATTGCAATGATCTTTAAGCTTTATCTCAAGATCCGGGAAATGCCCTATGACTGCAATATTTTTATCTTTTATCTCATCATACGAATTAATAAAAGCATTCTTCTCAATTCTTTCTTCATAGCTGAGGTTATTTATGTCAAAACCGACGAAACCTCCAAGGTTTTCAACCTTTTCTTTAGAATTGTAATATGCATTTAAGGCTGCTACTCCAATGGATGCTTCAGTAAAGTCCCATGATTTAGATAGTCTGGCAACTTCTTTAAGTTTCATACCTGTAACATCTCTGTTTTCAAGCATTTTGGGACCCGTTTGTTTAACCGTCATCGCAACGCCTGTTGTAGATCCCGATCGAACTAATGTCCAATAAAGACCTTGAGTAAAGTAATCCACTCTTAGTTCATCAGAAATATCTTCAATAAGATTATCGTATAAATCCCAGGGATTTTGCATTAGTTTTCTCCTAATAACTGAGCTGCTTCATCTAAATCAACATCTACCTGATAGAAAAGTTTAAAGAACTTTTGTACTTCCTCAGGCATATTGTAATCAAAAACATCCGGATATAATACATTAGCTACATGTCTCAATCCTAAGTACTGCTGCGAAGAAGGTGGTCTATCTATCCAGCTAAACGGAAGATTAGGTGCCTCATAGACCCTACCATCCTGAACAGCTTTAATATTTGCCCAGTCAGGATTTGTCGTTATTTCTTGATATGGACTACTACCACCTTTACCCATGTATATTACTTCAGGGTTCCATGCTAGAATTTGCTCTAAAGTTACAGGAGTCATTCCGGATCCCGGTGTATTTTCTACATCAGCGACATTCTTCGCTCCTGCATATTTAAATACCGCTGCGTGAGATGATGTATCCGGTTCTGTAGCAAGTCCATTTTCTTTTTCAGCATAATAAAGAGTCACTCTCTCGTCTTCAGGTATGCTTGCGACTTTCTCCTGTACCTCTTTAAATGTTTCTTCGCAGTATTTAGCAAGCTCTTCACAACGTTCTTCTTCACCAAATACTTTCCCTAAAAACCTATAAGCTTCTGCTCTTTGGTCAAATAGTCCGTTTACGACTACAACAGGTATTCCCAGCTTGTCCTGTAACTCGTTTGCAGATTCAACTGTTTTATCGCTTAGAGGCATAGGTCCCATTGAGATAAATACTTGTGCTCCGGAAGCCAGTACTTGTTCAGCATTTACAGTTTTTCCACCATCAAAATTACCCATGACTTCAAGGCCCTTTGCACCCGGCATAAATCTAAGTTGCTCTTCCCTTAGTTCAGATACAACGCCCGCTAACTTTTCAGGGTTGATGGTATAAATCATCAATTGTCCGAGTGGACTTGCGTAGTAAACTTTTTTAAGTTCTGATGGAGAAGGGATCTCTACTTCTCTACCATTCATGTCTTCGATAGTTACTGTTTTGGCATCTGAAGACTCTTTAGCTTCATCTGTTTCTTGAGGTTTTTCTTCCTCTTTTTCAGCAGGTTTTTCCTCTTCTTCTACTACTACCTCTTCGGCTTTCTCTTCTTTACTTTCCTCTGTTTTTACTTCCGGTTCTGCTTCTTTAACAGTACAACCGGAAATCACTCCAACACTTAGCATTATCGCAAGTAATAGCGATAATATTTTTTTGTAGTTCTTTCTCATTTTCTTCCTCCTATTCTATTTATAAACCTCTTGGGTACACAAATCATCTCTAAGTTTCCATCTATAAGTGCATTATCAACTGTGACGGGAAAGTCATAGAGTTCTGATAATACACTAGAGTCAATAACATCTTCAGATCTACCGGATTTTAATAGTTTTCCCTCATCCATTAATATCACTCTGTCAGCAGCATAAAAGCAATGGGCAGGGTCATGAGTTACCATAAGAGCTCCTATATTTATCTCGTCACATAATTTCCTAATCTGTGCGAGTACCCTATACTGATTTCCATAGTCCAAACTGCTAGTGGGTTCGTCCATAATAATAAAATTCGCCCTTTGAGCAAGTGCCCTTGCTATTATTACAAGCTGTTGTTGCCCACCTGAAAGGTGGGTATATGGCCTTTTTGCTAGTGCATCTATGCCTACTTGTACCATGCACTCATGTGCTATTTCTACATCTTCTGCTTTTTCTACAGACAGCCTGGACAAATGCGGTGTTCTACCCATTCGAACAACATCCTCAACCAAGAACGGAAACGGCGGCCTATGCGCCTGAGGAACATAAGCAACTTCCTTTGCTCTGTCCGCTTCATTTAGTCTAAGTAATTCCTTATTATTGCAATTCACTTCACCCTGTCTTACCGGAAGAAGCCCTAGCACTGATTTAAGTAAGGTCGTTTTCCCACATCCATTTCTACCAAGTATGCTAACAAACTCACCTCGATCTAGTTTAAAAGATACATCCAATACTATATTAGGCCCGTTCCCGTAACCTGCTACTATGTTTTTCGCTTCAAAGCTATCCATCATACCTTACCTGCCTTTTGTTTGAAAATTACTATGAAAAAAGGTATTCCCATTATTGAAGTAAGAATACCAATGGGCAATTCAACCGCAAAAGCATTTCTACATATCGTATCGCAGATTAGTAGAAAACTACTCCCTATAATAGCAGACACCGGAAGTAAAAGCCTATAGTTAGGACCTGTGACAGCTCTAGCAAGATGAGGTACAATCAGTCCCACCCAACCAATCTGACCACATATGGAAACAGATGAAGCGGTAATTAGAGTGCTTGCTATTATAACTTCCAGTCTAACCCTATTGGTATTTACCCCCAGAGACCTTGCTTCTTCCTCTCCGAAGGAAACTACATTCAGCTTCTGCCTATTTAAAAAGAATATAATTGCTGCAAAAACCAGAGGTAACCCTACCTGAATAAGATGCTTGGCTTTAACATCAGTAAAAGTACCCATCAGCCAAAAAGTTATTGCCGGGAGTGTCTGCTCAGGGTCTGAGAGGTATTTAATAACAGATAGTCCAGCATTAAACAGCGCTTTAACGAGCATTCCTCCAAGCACCAAAGATAAGATCGGTTCATAACTTACCATATTTTCAAAACGAGTAGTTATCAAAACTGCTATTAGTCCACCTATAAAAGCATAGAATTGTACTACTGAAATAGGTTGATGAGATATCAGAGCAAGAGCAGCTCCAAAGCTCGCTCCGGCAGTCGCACCCAGTATATCCGGTGAAACTAACGGATTCTTAAACATTCCTTGGTATGCAGACCCGGCCATGCTGATTCCTGCACCGACCATTAACACCACCAGTACCCTCGGGATCCTTATATTGAAAAGTACAGTACTCATGTTTTTATCGAGTATCTGTTCTGGAGATTTGAAATGATAATAAACAGTATGTACAAGCTCCCTAATCGAAATCGGATATCTGCCCATCGTAAAAGACAATAGAAACAGAAGAGCCGGTATAGTTAGAAGTATGGGCCATCCCTTTTTTAAGAATTCTCTCCTTTTCTCCATAACAATCACCCTTTCATTATTCTTTCTAGAGCATAATGAAGGTAAAAATAAAAAGAGTTTTAACTCTTCATAACACTCAGCCAGTGACCATCACCTAAACCATTGTATATCGCATAAGAATCAGACCATGTATCAAAAAGTTTCACATATTCAGAATCATCGAGCATTTTAGATTCTAATTTTTTCCCCGATTTAAATACTTCACTGTATGAACCTTCCGACCAATTTGGATCCTTTTGAGATCTTTCCTTTTGAAAGTCAACGCTTCCACGACCACCACCGACATACATTATGCCACCGGACTTTAACAACCTTCTAAGTTCCACAAGGGATTTTAGTTGGTCTTCCCAAAATCTAATCGAACCTCTACTTATTATTAAATCGACTGATTCGTCACTAAGCGGGACCGATTGGACATCAGCTACAATTTTATTAATTACAATACCGGGATATGAATTAAAAATCCTATTTTTGGCAATTGTAAGTCCATCTTCCCTTAAGTCTACAAGATATAACTTCGATATATGTATATGTTCCAGTAAGCCAAAACTCAATCCCCCTGCACCTACTGTTGGGTCATAAATAGATTTAAGATCTGATGATTTACTAACTATCCTCGCCATTACCTCACTTACCTGGTGGGGTGTATAGAATTCTCCTGCTTTTTTGCCTGATTCCATGGCAAATTGACCTATTAAGTATTCATAGGCATCTCCTAGGATATCTCCCTCTTGTAGATCAACCAGATTAAGGTCTGAAAAAAGTAATATAAGGCTTTGAATATTTTCGCTTCTTTCCTTTAGGTTGCTGCCTAGGGCTGTGTCCGTTAGGTCTATGGTAGAACTAGAGAAAAGTCCCTTGAAGTCTGTGTTTTCTGCTTCAACAGCTATGGTTCTTTCAAAGTTATGTAGGCTGTCTGTTACATTTTGCAGTTCAAAGTCTCCTGAATCTATATCCATAACCCACTTTTGATATAGATATTCTGGAAGAACATAGTAGCCTAATATCTCCTGAAGGGTATTGTCTAGGTGTCCTCCAAATTCTTTTCTTGCCTTGCTATATTCTTCTACTAGTAGTTCCTCGGATATTTTTCCAAGTCCAGCTGAATCGCTGAAAGCTTCTAGGGTCTTATCACTTAAAAATTTATAGAACATCAGCCCCAGCATATAGTCTTTATATCTACTGGCGTCCATTGAACCCCTTAGCTCTGTGGCGCCATCCCAAAGTCTTCTTTTAATTTCTTCTGATGTAATCAAATTGTCACTCCTTAAAATTATTTTTATATTTTTCTATGCCTAACCTAAATACTTATACACAATTAAATCAATTAATAATCAAAAAAAATGCTATAAGATTTAAAAGCTAATAAAAAAATAAGAGTTATATTAGCTAAAATATTTAAGTAAAGCATTAGTTAGGACACTTTCTTAAGTTATCTAAATATAATTATATCACTTTTTAATAAAATGTCTTATCTTTACTAGTTTGATATTATGGTATATAAAAAGTCCTGATATTTCAAAAAATACCAGGACCTTGTTTGTAAATATAAGCCTATAATAAGTTAAGCTATTTCTTTTATTCTCGTATTCCAAAGCCTAAGATCTTCTATATACTTTCTTTTTCCATCAAAGCCACACTCTCCACATGCCTTGAGAGTACAATAATGATGTCTTAAATTCATATTATCCCCTTGGTGGGATTATTTTAGAATTAATAGGTGTATTTATAATAAATTTTCATATTTCTGTTTTCCATATAAAACACGCATAATAATAACTTGTTTATTTTCTTCCTCAATTAAGTAAAATATAATATAATTGTCAGCTATTAATTATCTATAACCTTTACTTTTTAAATATTCATCAGTCACATAATTACATGAAAAAGGAAACACTCTCAATCTCATAATTTACTTTTCCATTCTTTCAAGGATATTAGTAGCTAAATTTTTAGTAAATAAATCTTCTCAGATATTCATAGACTTATATCTTTATGGGCAAAGCATATGAAAATTAATATTCAATCGGTAATGGCACATTTTGCCCTGGATTATCTATGGATACAAGATTAAGCAAAGTTAGACGTAAAATCTCTTTTTGCTGCAAAGGATTATTTGGAGCACCAGCATTGGCCCCCATAGGTACTATAGGAGATACTCCTCGTGGAGCACCACCACGTATAGAAATACTAGGTAGAGCTGAAATAATAATTGTAGGGATTCCCAATCCCTCTACCGCTCTTTGAACAATAACAGAAGAACGGTGACAAGTGCCTCAGCCTGCAGTAAATACGGCAGCATCTACTCTATCTTTCTTTAGTATATCAGCAATGGCAGGTCCAGTTTCGTTAGCCAGTTTTTTTAGGTCTCCTCCACCACCCATAAAACCTATATGTCGGGGAGCTATTGCTGCAATAAGACCTTCCTCGACTAGTTTTCTCAAAGGATCAAGAGGAAACATGCTATTTATATCTGCTAAAACATCAGAATTGTCATAGCCTCCGTGGCTAACAGTCAAATCAGCAGTTGATGTATCTTCGGGAATAATTCTAAAACTACTGTCACTAGTTAGAGTAAAACGCTCATCAGTTTTTAAATGTACGCCTGTTCCTGAAACAAGAGCAATTTTCATCTCACTTAATGATTTGGTTACTGGTGTCCAAACTATAGAAGGCATAGTTGCAGTAGGAATTTCTGACTGAAATAATTTAACATCCTTATTCTCAACTATTTCTAAATTTTTCGTCCTTATATTTGGATCCCATTTATTTGGAGGAGATATCACTCTTTCCCCTCTTATAATAGACTTAAGCATGGAAAGAGCAACCTTCCCATCTTCCTCTATCATTGTATTATCTGCAAGAATTCCGTTTTCAAGTCCTATATCAGCTTTAGTACAATCAACCAGATTACGAGTATATTTATTACCTGTAATCAAGGGACCAAAATTACCACAAAATGTTACCCCCACAGCTGGAATTCCACGTTTACCTATAGCCTCAAGGTGTCCAGCAAAATCTATATGATTATTTCCATAACCTTCGGTTGCCACTATAACTCCATCTACATCCATTGAAGCAACAAGCATCCCTAGACGCTCTGCCACCATCTGCTTTTGCTGATTGATAGCTGGACTCCCTACAAAAGCAACTCCACATAAGTCAATGTCCTCATCATTTAAAGCCAAACTTACCAAGGGATCACGAAAATAATGACGACTAGTTTCCTTTGTTGAAGGACCAACACAGGTAAGAGCATGAATAGCCCCATCAAGTGCCTCTAAGGGAGACAGCATAATGGGAATATTACCCATATCAATATTAGAGCGTGATCCTATAATGCCACATGGTTGTAAAGGAAGCAACAGTTTTTCATGCATAGCTCCTTGACCCATTATTTCCTTTACTAATAAAACTTTAGGCTTATCAGTATTTCGTGCATATTCAAATCTTTCTTCCCCTGAGATTCCTGAGATAAAGTCTTCCTCACTCAAAGAGAGAATAGCTGAACGAATATCTTCCACTATATAATCAGCAGCCTTGTGGCACGCTAAAGGACCAGGACGTTTCATCCTTTCCCCTGCTTTTATAAGAAAGTCTACTTTAATGATTATCTCGCCCTTATCTATAGATCCAGGTCTATTGAAACGAATTTTCTCTGACAGTATTCCCTCAGATGATCCTGCTTCGCTGATTTGTTCTCCAGCTTCATCCTTACCACAGATTGCCAGAACCACACCAGATAGTGTACGAGTTACACCTTCACCTATAATAAAGTTCTTTTCCTTAACTGCAATAGGCTGAACGTCAAGGATTGTATTGATGTAAGTTTCATATTCTTCAGGAGGTATAATGTCTAAAGTCATATCTAATACAATACTTTGATCAGCATTTGTTAAAGATTCTTCACATAGTTTGGAAGAAATATATAATGTATCCCCTTCTATCTTAGTTTCCTCTGCAAACAAGATTTGATTAATCCTATAGTTCCTTTTAATTAAGGAAGCTAGATGTTTTTTATCATCCATTTTAAAAACTCCTTTCCTATTAAATATAATCATATAAGCCTTCTATTTAATATCCCCTCTTATTGTACATATATTTTGACCAAGTTTTCGACCTTAAACCACTGTATGCTGTGTCAAATCCTATTCTTCATCCTCGAAACCAATACGTCATCTAAATTTACTCTTAGCCATAGCTTGCTACCAATCAGCCTTCGCTATCCCTTGTCTTCTTTTACATTCCTGACATGAGACGTACATATACTTCTTCAGTCGTTTCACTCCTTCACAAGCAGTGTTACGACTTCAACGTGTTTGGAGACAAGTACGTAGCTGTCAAAAATTAGAAGCCAAAACCGATTCTAGTTTGAGGGAACATATCCACCGTGGGCTTTCGTATGTGGGAACATATCAACTCTAACTCTTTAATGTTGGAATCTTAGTTCCTTTAACATTTACGCCTAGAATTGCAGCACCCAGTACAAGCGCACCTCCAATGATAGGAACTCCATATTTAATTATTCCGTTGAGAAATTCTTTGTTTTCAGTATCTTTTGCTGAAATACGATCTGCAATAGTTATCATCTGTTCTGTGATGTGTGCTCTTTCCTCAGCAGTTATTGTGTCTTTCTTCAGGAGTTCACCGAGGTCATCCAATATTTTTTTATAAGCTCCAATTACTTCTTTCTGACTTTCTCCATTTTCCTTCATTGCGTTACTGCACATGGTATTCAACTGTGCAAGCATATTATTCGCTGATTCAGTATAGGCAGGAAATTGCTCAATTATTTTAATTGCGACTTCTTTATCCATATTAGGAATTGCAGAAACGAACTCCATAATTTTTTCCTTAGACATATTTCTAAAATTATCAATTGCCAAAGCCTTCTTAACTTCATTTTCAGTAACCATATACTTAGCCATACTATTTTCTCCTCTCTTATGTGTGCTTTTTAGTTCCATGTCTTCGTTTTTAACAACTCTGCAATTTCCAACGCTGAGGGTAACTGCTCTGTCTCCAGAATTTGTGTTAAATCAAATATTCTTGTTCCCATAGGGGCTCTAGGCGTGATTTTCTTAAAATCTGTTTCATAAAATTTCTCGACAAAGAAGTAACGGTGTATAGTGCTTTTTAAATCATATCCATGTTCAACACCATTCGCTATTGCTTTACGAATCTTCAATTTTCTTTCTTCCGTCAATTCACCAAATTCTGCCTCATATTGTATATCACCTTCAACTTCAACCGCTGTAATACGAGCGCATACTTTACCTACTGCACGTACACTTTTATTTTTATATAAACTCAAATAATCATGAGCCCTAAAGCCACGCTCAGCATTATCATAATAAATATCTTCACTTACGTTAAAATCAAGAGTAGTTCCTGCCAGCTGCATCCTCATAAACTTCCATGAATCTGATACTGTAATCAATCCATCGTTATAGCAGTAGTTCAGATAGTCATCTAAGACCTCCTGCATTTCATAGTCCCTATCATCAATGACATCTTGAATTGCATTTGCGATACCTTCAAATGTCGTATTGATATGAATGACTGGCATAGATTGCGTAGAGTTGTATTCCTTTAATTGCTGTTCGAAAATTTTCATTTTATCTTCCGCCATTAGTTCAGGGGCTAATGTAATCATTACTTTATACTTTTCATCACTGAAAGAGTTTAAATGCTTCATAAGCTGTTCAGAATAAAACCAGTCAGACATTTTTGTTTCAACAACAATCTTAAAGCTTTCCTGTGTGATGGTTGCATCAGGGATACTGTCAACACTCTTCTCTTGTAAGTTAAATACAATTTCTGGCTCGAAAGAGTCAGAGAAGAACTCCGATTTCAAGAAGCGGAAAAACTTATCCGAAGAATATTGATATAGACGAGACAAAAGCAACATCGTATTTGCTGTAGCAACATTTTCTTTTGCATGATATCTCTGAAAATAATGGATTTTCATAATTACTTGTCCCCTCTCTTTTTCTTTCCGTAGTTCTTAGGAAAGTATTCCTTCCCGAGTTGCCAGACGTACTGGTCTATCTGTTTTAGGTTATATTTATCTAAACCATAAAAAACACGGAAATCAATCAATATTCCTTTGAATTTAACATAGTCCTTCAAATCAACATCTTGAAAATCTGAAAAGGCATCCTGTCTTCTAAAATAGCGAAGAACCTCATCAACATAACTATCATAAATCGGATAATCGAGAGGATTGTGATGGCTGCAATACTTAGATGCGAAGGAATAAAAATTCTTCTCTGTATCCCCGATCTTTACATATTGAATATCTCTAACCAGCGTAACATCACCGGCTTTAAGTCTTGCGTCAATATCCAGAGCAAATATATGCTTAGCAACCGGATAAATTGAGAAGATATTAGTACTATAAAAATCATTAAGAGTAGAAGCCTTTAATAGAATATCGATAACATCTGTATTCTTCGGGCATAGCTCAAAAAACAGCTTATTAAGTGCATCCTCCTGTAGGTGATAGTTCTCAAGGCCGTCCCACTTTGTAAGATAAATCTCAACCTGCTCGGTTGATGGATTAGGAACATCAACGTCCATTTTTTTCTTACGAGCATATGCACGATTAGCAGTTTTTTCCTGCTTAGGCACAGATGACTCGGCGCTTCCGTCAGAAGCTAAGAATAGACGAAACCTTCTAAGATGAGACAAGTAGCTATTAGCAAGTGATTTAGCATTACCTGTCGAGTTCTCAGAAAGCGCCTTTATTAACTCATTCTTTGCCGTATCTTCAAAATCAGTATCAGTCACTGCATTCCAGAACAGGTCTTTGCTACCTTTCCTCCAAAGGTAAAAGGTGTCAGTATAAGCTGTATTAATTGTTAGTTTTGAAATGTTCTGGCTATGTAAGAATTCTCTGTATAAAGAACGTAGATCATCATATGGTAAAGCTTTCATTTTATTAATATCCAAACTTAAACCTCCTTTACTCAATACTGTTTAATCTTTCAAGCCATTTCAATATGCAGCCACTCTTAAAGAAATCTAATAACGCACCATCGCAAAATCGCTCAGCTCTTACAGCACCCATAATAAGTGCAAGCACACACTGTGCACTCAAGTTTGAAACGTCAGCATTTTCCATAGATTCCGAATCCCATTTAAGTCCGTTATCTTTTAGGATATCTCCATAACGGGTAAGCTCCATATCTTTATTGCTTTCTTCAAAGGCATAAACATCATCGATAAAATTATGTACCATTTCGGAATAACCTACAAAAGGCATCTGTATCGGATGTTCCGGTGTTCCGTCGTTTTCTTTATCAACAACCCATTCGCCAATGCTATCTGCCTGGATTATAGGTATGTATTTTGTCAAAATATCGAATTTACTCATCCTCATCGTCCTCCTCAGTAACATCAATACCAAATAACATCTGAAACTTATCGAAGTTATAGGGATATGAGTTATCGCCATCAAATCTTACCGGTTTATGGCCATTGCTATATTCAAATTCCAACTCCCATTGTGTACCATCAAGCACCATGTATCCGAAACGCTTTGTTGAATATCGCCTGCGCCACTCACCGATATGAAGATCTTTAAGTGCAGCTATAAAAGTATCCTTTGTACACGGCTCCTGGTTATCATCATCCCATAACGAGAGAGGTTCTTCATCTTCCCATAATTTTGTATAGGCTTTCAATTCATCAGATAGCTCTACAATATAACTACAATAGCCGCCAAAATAACCTCCAATACTAAAAGTTATTTTGCTGATGGCATCCATGTTTGCATCAAAATCAGCTGCCTTTTCTTCAGCCTTTGATAGGGAGTAGTTTCCACCAGCATCAACATAGGCTTGTTTTGCCAATTCTAGGTATTTACGAGTCCAATAGATTTGAGTGGACTCACTTGGATGCATAACAGTTCTAATACCCTCGTCTGGACCTTCTATTATATTTTTAAGATAGCCCATTTCCTTCTTAAGCCCACGAATGGCGGTCATTATCTGTACTTTAGTTTTTCCTCTAAGATATTCTTCGTAATAACTTTCTGGACTAATCATCATAATAACCACCTCTTTTACTCATTACTTGTCTTTATTTCGTTACCATCGGCTAGAATAAAAGCCTGTTCAAACTTGACACCAAGCACATCCGCAATCGACTTCAATTCATCCAAGGACACTGTTTCACGTTTTAATTTCTTGCTAAAATTCTGTGGAGTCTGTCCAATACGTCTAGCCAGTTCTGAAACGCTTATATTCATTTGTTCACATAGTTCTTTAATCATTTCAGCCGTAGTCATACAGCACCTCCAAGGATAAACTAATAATATTATAAACCATTTGGTTGATAAATACAATAGTGATCATAAATATTATTATATTTATACAAGCACAAATAAACCCACAACTCTATTATAGAGTCATGGGCTATTTTCGCTTGTTTTCATATTTCCATTTCAATACCTGATTTAAAGGATATGACGAAGTGGTCTTCATAGACTGTGACGTTCTGGATTAACTTCCTAACTAGCTTATCGTCATATTCCAAAGTACGGAACTTGTACTTTCGGATAAATTCTATCAACTCATTGATTCGTTCATTCTCACCACTGAGGGAGGCATCCTCCACTAAAAGGGTCTGACGCTTGTCTCGCAGCTCATCAATAACATCTGCTAAGTGTTCATAGTCCTGCCCCTTATTAGCCAGCTTGATTAGTTCTTTTTGTTTTTCTTCAAGCGTGTTGTTGATTTCTGAAATATGATATTCAGTCGTTTCCCCAATCACTGCATGGATGTTTTCTTCCAGGGTTTTTATCATGTTGTTGCCACCTGCAAGTAGCCTGTTAATCGCAGTCATTACGGCATCGTAGAGTTCATCTTCTTTTACGGTTCGATTCTTGCAGACCTCAGGCCCTTGCTCGATTCTAGTTACGCATCGCCAGACAAATTCTTTTCTACCATGGATATTCCAATAAACTCTCCTATAAATATCACCACAATCCCCACAGAATGTGATGGCACTTAAAGCATACTTACTGCTGTAATTTCGTTTGTTCTTATCTGTACCTGTATAAATGTTACTTCTGCGATGAAGTTCTTCCTGAACTTGTAAGAAGAGTTCTTTTGGGATGATTGCTTCATGGCTGTTTTCAACATAATATTGTGGAACATGTCCTTCATTTTTAACTCGTTTCTTGGTAAGAAAATCAACTGTAGTAGTCTTTTGTAGGAGGGCATCTCCGATGTATTTTTCATTTTGCAATATCTTTTTTATTGTTTCCGCCCGCCATCTTGGTTTGTTTGCCGCTGTTAAGATTCCATCCTTTTCAAGATCCCTGCCAATACCCGTTAGACTCTTACCTTCAAGACATTCTCGATAGATACGCTTTATAATCTCGGCTTCTTCGGGAACGATGATTAAATTTCCATCTTCATCTTTCGTGTAGCCCATAAAACGCCTATGGTTGACCTGTACCTTTCCTTGTTGGTATCGATACTGAAGTCCAAGCTTAACGTTTTGTGAAAGACTCTGGCTCTCCTGTTGGGCAAGGGAAGCCATAATGGTAAGTAAAACTTCTCCCTTGGCATCCATTGTATTGATGTTCTCTTTCTCGAAATATACCGATATGTTCTTATCCTTGAGCTGTCTAATGTATTTAAGGCAGTCTAGCGTGTTACGGGCAAATCGGCTAATGGACTTGGTAATGACTAAATCAATGTTACCCTCCATACACTCCTCAATCATGCGATTGAACTCTTCACGTTTTTTAGTGTTCGTACCGGATATACCATCATCCGCAAAGATTCCTGCAAACTCCCATTCAGCATTCTTCTTTATAAACTCTGTATAGTGTGCGACCTGTACCTCATAGCTTGAATTCTGCTCTTCTGTCTCTGTAGAAACACGGCAATAGGCAGCAACACGAAGTTTCTTAACTTTTTCTTTTGCTACTGTGTTTCCCACTCTTTTTCGAGCAGGAATGACAGTAATATTTTTGTCCGTCACTTTATTCCTCGCTTTCTATCAGATTGTATAAATGCTCCGCTCGTGCAAAGGGCTCCACAGGCAGTTTATTACCTGGCTTATTCATCTTGAATCGTTCTTTGGGAGGAGGAGAAGTGAAAGCTGCAAGCTCTACCACTCGCCCTAAATCCTTTGCACGTTTATTTCTAACTTCTTCAGCTTTATCAAATATCTCCTTGTCTATGATGGCTGGATACACATCATTTCCAAGGTAGCTGACATCTTTCAAAATGCGACCCATCACAGAGTGTGTTTTATCAATACCTGCCTGTTCGCCAGCCACTGTAAGGGATAGCCCTGATAAGTACTTTTCAAAGAATACCTTTACTTGACCTGCTGACTTCTCATCGACAGTAACGACTCCGTCTTGGATTTTATATCCGTATGGGATATAAGCCATTTATCTCACCACCTTTTCTTTAAGGGAAAGACCACATTTCATCTTGAATGTCAGTTCATCCCTAGAATTAACTAAGATTTGTTCTACGAACTCCGCAAACAACTCTTCTGTGTAGTCCCCATTAAAATCATCAGCTGACACATAATTAATCAAATCCTTTATCTCGTTAGCCCTTAAAACACCACTTGTAGAATTGTTTAGCAGACTTGTTTTTTCGCCTGTTAGATTTTTGATTTCACTATCTAAAAGATTGCATTCCTGATTAAAAAGAGCAGGTTCAAGAAAGCCTTTAGCCATCAGCGTAATAAGGGTATTTCGTTCTTCCATTAATTGCTCCATTCGATTATCGATGGCATCTATTCTTTTCAAATCACTTTCTTCATCGATTTGGCTAATCGTCTTGAAAAGCGGTTCTAGAATTAGCTTATGACTGAAAGCCAGCTTATTCATCATGGTTGTAAAGGTGGCTTTTATCTCACCATCTCGTAAAAACAACATGGAACAGCTCTCTTTATCTTCGATATGGCCAATGCAGCTCCAAGCAATGTAACTTCTACCAACGGAGTAGTTAGTTTTCCTTCTGAAATTACGACCACATTCGCCACAGAGAATCTTGCCACTTAGGGCATAGCGATTGAGATAAACATTACTATTCATACCCTTGCATTTATTCTTTGCACCTTCACTTAGTAGCTGTTGTGCCTTATCAAATACTTCTCGGCTTACAATCGGCTCATGATTATCTTTGTAGTAATACTGGTCTTTTTCTCCAGTGTTCATTAGGCGGTTGAAATTGCTGTCGGTATAGGTCTTTTGTAAAAGAACATCGCCTATATACTTTTCATTTCGAAGCATATCTATCACCGTGCCTGTGCTCCAGTGATTACCTCGTCTTGCTGGGATTTTGTCCTTGTTCAAACCTTTTGCAATCGTGCTACTACCTTTCCCTGAAAGGTACTCTTCAAAAATGCGTTTTACTATTTCTGCCTCTTCGGGGACGATGGCCATCTCACCGCTTATGTTGGCGTAGCCATAGGGAGGAGTGGAAATCACATAACTACCATTTTGAAATCTCTTTTGAATAGACCATTTTGTGTTTTGGGAAATAGATGCTGACTCTTCAGCAGCAAAACTTGAGAGTATAGAAAGCATCAACTCACTTTCCATATCACCAGTATTTAAGTTTTCTTTCTCGAAATAAATATAGACTCCAATATCAATCAGCCTTCTTACTAACTCTAAGCAATCTACAGTATTACGGGCAAAACGGCTGATGGATTTGGTGATAATAAAGTCAATCCGATCCTTCTTACAATCTTCTATCATTCGAAGCAGTTCAGGCCGTCTTTCCTTTCTGGTGCCTGAAATACCCTCGTCATAATAAAGTCCTGCAAATTCCCATTCTGGATTGGACTTAATGTAGTTCTCATAATGATCTCGCTGTGCTTTAAGACTGACCAGCTGGTCATCGCTATCTGTTGATACCCTGGCATAAGCGGCTACTTTTAACTTATTGTTGGACAGTTGTACTTGGGGAAGTTCATCTATTTTAGTTATCTTTTTCATCATCTCACCTCGCTTTCACCCATTACATATATCACTCTAAAAGCCACTAATAGCAAGGGTTTTAGGACATAATCTCGGCTATTCGAGGAGAGAATTTCTCTCGGTTTAATGCTGATATTTTGTGTAATTCATCCGCTGTAATTTTGCCTTCTTTATAAAGCATTTTGACAATGCCCTCTGCTATATGAAAGTCATATTCCTTCTGCAACTCTTCTGTTGTCATCTGTTCTGTCTTGCCCTTGATGGTAGGACAACCGTCTTTTACTTCAAATATGTTCATAGAAAAACACCTCCTACCTAGTAGCCACGGCAGGAGGTGAAATCTGATGGTTTTATAAATATTTTTGGTAAAAGTCACATTCATAGCCATCGGCATCAAGGAGCAGTCCGTTTGCCCAAGGTGGCACGATGCTCATTTGTTGGCATACCCTATCAAGTGACATTCGAGGATCTGACTCAATAATGACTTCATCATGGACATGAGCCACAATACTACAAGTTCGGAGTGTCTTCATGGAAAATATCAAAATATCACGGGAGATTGCTTGAACTATGTTCTCTACAAATTTTGGTCCATAGCTTTCAAGACGCTCCCATTTCTTTGTTCCACCCACGCCTTCATAGGTAACAGATTCACCACCGAAGATGTTTTCACCGATCCAAGGTTTGACATAGGCAAGCTCTCTCCCAGAAGGAAGAACAATAAATAGCATGCCACTTTTATAGTAGAACTTAATATTGTGCGTTTCTTGAGATTGTCTACTCTTTATACAGTCCTTTGCCGCTCTATCAACATCCCACCAGAACTTTACGATGTAGGGATTGGTCTGTCTCCAGGCATTAACAAGGGGTTTTAATTCTTCCTCTTCAAGTCCCATCTCTATTGCACCCATGGCCTTTAGTGCGCCTACTGAACCGCCATAACCAAGAGCCAATTCTGCAATTTTACCTTTTTGCCTTAAGTGACCGTTTATGCCATGCTTTTCAACGGGAACATTAAACATCTGGGAAGCGGATGCACAGTAGATATCACCACCACTTGCGAATACCTTTGTTCGCCATGTTTCACCTGCAAGCCAGGAGAGGACACGAGCCTCTATAGCTGAAAAGTCAGCAACAATAAACTTATTGCCTTCCCTTGGCACAAAAGCAGTACGAATCAGTTGCGAAAGCGTATCCGGTATATCTTCATAGAGCATTTCAAGTGTTTCATAATCACCGCTTTTTACTATGTCCCGTGCCTCTTTTAAGTCAGGCATATGGTTTTGAGGGAGGTTTTGTAATTGCACAAGCCTTCCTGCAAAGCGACCGGTTCGATTAGCTCCATAAAACTGAAACATTCCTCTGGCACGGGAATCACTACAGACGGCATTTTCCATGGCTGTATATTTCTTAACCGATGATTTTGCCAGTTGCTGCCGGAGTTTAAGCACCTCTGCTAAATCTTCTGGTGCATCATTTAAAAGCTCTGCCACAGCCTTTTTACTAAGGGTATCTGTAACTAAACCATTGTCAGCAAGCCACTCTTTCATCTGTTGCACGGAGTTTGGGTTATCAAGTTCTGTTATCTGCTGCATGGTTGTTAGTAGTTTTTCACGTGATATCTTATCCATGGTGATGGCCTGCAATACGAAATCCATATCTACCTTTATGCCACGGTCGTTTATTTCCTGGTCGAGATGATACTCATCCCAGATATCTTCTGGCACAGGAAACTTTATAAGCCTTTGCTGTATCTGGATTTCCACCTCTACATCACGTTTGTTATAGTCTTTGAACTTCTGCCATTTATCGATTTCATCCGTTGGTAGGTTACGAGTTCTACCGCCATTTGTTTTGGTTGGAGTACAGGGAACACAAAAGTACCGTATCAGGTCTTTGCCCTCCGTCAACTTTTGTTTTTCAAGACCTAGCACTGCACCTACACCTTCAAGTGAAAGAGGTAGACCCATATAAGCAGACCACACCATAGCGCACTTCCACGATGAAGGGTTCAGATACCTTGCCAGTTCCTTTGAGAGTGGATGGTTATCATAAAAGGGATCAAGGTTTATTCCAATGTCGGACAAATACCTTGATAGGCAGATACGCTCAAATTGAGCATTGAATGCCCATTTTGTAATGCTCTCATCCATTAAGGCTTCGATGATTTCATTTGGAATCTTTTCTCCTGCCATTAAATCAACTACCTTAACATCACCACCATCCACGGCATAGCCAAACAACATGATTTCAAAATCAGCTGCTTCTGCGTAGCGATAAACCCCACTCTTTTGAAGATTAGTAGATGAATAGGTTTCAATATCAATCTCTAAATTTTCCATAGTGGTCTCCTTCCTAAATGAATAAAGGTGGCAGAGGGAAGACCTCTACCACCATCAAGTTTATTGTTTCTATTAGGCAAGGAAGTCCTCATCTACAAGAGTCGTAAAATCATCTACTGCAGAAGTCTTACCGCCTAGAGGTTCTCCATCTCTAATTTTTTGAATGTTACCAAGGCCACAAGCTACACCCTTATTGCCGTTGGAGTTGAAAGCATAGAAGGTAAGAGAAACTCTACCGTAACAACCGCTGTATACCTCGCTACGATCCATAATCGGCTTAACACTTTTATCTACAATCTGTGGTGCTGTCTTGCTATTCGCATTGATGAAGTAATGGCCTTTATAAGCCTCGTCATCACGCTCTACATCTCCATCACGCAACGGTAGCTTAATGGCAGCTTTATTGGGTTTCTTGCCACCAAACTTTGCGATACCTTCCTCTATGGCAGCATCAACCGCTGCATGGATGGCATTAATAGTTTCCTTATCATCCTTTGGAATAAGGACAGATACACTGTATTTTTCTGCACCACCATTAATAGATACAGGCTCCCAACCGTGGAAGTAAGAAAATCTTGAGTTTACACCTGTGATAACTTTTGTCTTGTTTTGCATATTTGCCATAATATTTAATCCTCCATAATTTCGTTAAATTCGTTTTTAGCATGTGCTACGTTCATAGCCGGTCTTTTATCTGAATTTGGAACAAGAGTCGGCTTACCCGGTGGTTTGTAAATGAGGTCACCGAGGAGTTCCTCAAATTTGGATTTACCCATCAGTTTTTGCATCTCTGTCAGCGGAATAAGGCTCTTTCTGTAAATGTCCT
>JAEZWM010000107.1 GCA_023443025.1 Bacillota bacterium | reverse complement strand
TTGCAGATAAATTATAAATAATAATAATATTGTATAAATAACCGATAAATGTTAATATAGTCAAGCCTGACCCCGTTTAATTTATTAAACAGGAGACCGACGTTTTTTTGTCGGTCTCTACTTTTTTTATTTTGTTGCGAATTGGTACATTAGTTTTATGGTGTTTTTTATGGCTTTTTTGTGGGTTCTTTCGAATGTGTGGGAGGAGGCTACTCCTGGGCCTATTAGTCCTACTCTTATTTCGTGGCCTGCTATTAGTGCTGCGGATCCGTCTGAGCCGTAGAATGGGTAGATATCTATGGTGTAGTCTATCTCCGTTTCTGTTGCCAGTTCTACTAGCTGTTTTCTGATTTCCAAATCGTATGCTCCGCTTGAATCCATTGCACAGATTGTTACATGGGTTTCTTTTGAGTTTTGTCCTGTGTCCGGTGCTGCCATGTCTACTGCTATAAAGTCTTTTGTGTTTTCAGGTATAACACTTGCACCATGTCCAACTTCTTCGTAGTTAGAGATTAAAAAGTGGATGGTTCTTTTTGGCTTTATGTTTTCTTCTACTAATAATTTAGCTAAACCAACAATGCATGCAACTCCTGCTTTATCATCTAGATGTCTTGATTTTATAAACCCGCTTTCTGTAAATACGGTCCTAGTGTCGAGGAAAATAAAATCTCCTACATTTATTCCGAGTTTCTCTATATCTTCATCGGTTTCTACCATTTCGTCAAGTCTTATAGACATGGTATCTGCGTTTCTTTCGCCTTTTGCAATTTCTTCCGGATGAACATGTACGGAGGAATTGTTTAATGTAATTGTTCCGCTATATTCTTTACCTTCCATTGTTTTTACTACGACGTATTCGCCTTCAACTGTGTTAAATGGATAGGCACCTATTCTATGAAATTGTAATCTGCCATCTGCCTTAATACTTTTTACCATAGCACCAAGTGTATCTACGTGGCCGCTGAAGGTTATAGCTTCATCTGATTCTCCAGGAATGGTTGCAATCAATGCTCTCTTATAGGTTAGTTTTGTTTCAATGCCTAGTTTATCGAATGCATCTTTTACAAAGTTTATGGCATCATCTGTATAACCGGTTGGACTTGGTGTTAAAAGTAATTCTTTCATGAAATCCAGTGTGTAATCAATAGTTTTTTTCAATTTTGACCTCCGTTTTATGTGATAGAGACGCATGTCTAGGTGTTTGATTAATATTTTCTATTTTATATATACAAGACAAACAACCACAAAAAAATTTCGTTACTCATCTCTACTTGTTTATGTTTTTATTTTATCATTTTACTGAAATCATTTCAATATTGGACAGTAATGGGATATGTAGTATAATTATATTATTGCTACATTGTCAATTAGAAAATAATTGACTGAATTATACTACGGGAGGTTATTATGGAAGAGATTAGTGCCGGTGGCGTTGTCGTTGTAGATGATACTGTTCTTACTTTAAGAAAGTATCAAGGAGACTGGGTTCTTCCTAAGGGGAGACTTGAAAACAACGAAACAAGTGAAGAAGCTGCTATAAGAGAAGTTTATGAAGAAACCGGTGTGAAAGGTGAAATTAAAAAATATATTGGATATTTGAAATACACTTATGTACATGGTGATGGTGAAAGGGTAAATAAAACAGTTCATTATTATCTAATGACATCAGGCAACACCGAGTTTACAAAGCCTCAAAAAGAAGAAGGATTTATGGAAGCGGTTTTTCTGGATCATGAAAAGGTAATTGAAAGGCTAAAACACGAAGCTGAAAAAAACATGGTAAGAAAAGCTGTGGAAATGTATAGAAATATTTAAATGGGGTGACAATATGTCATTTTCAGTGGATGCGAAAAACGAAGTTGCTAATTCTGACATTGGTTCTAAGTCTAACATCGTATCTGAACTTGCAGCATTGGTCAGAACAAATGCGACTATCTCGATTTCTTTTAGAGATGAAATTACACTTAAGTTTGCTAGCGAAAACAGTCCTACTGCGAGGAGAATTTATAGAATTATAAAAACTCTTTATGGTTATGAAACAGAAATTATGGTAACCAGAAACGAACAGCTAAGAAAAAGATCGTTTTATAGACTGCACATTAATGATGAAGAAGTTTCAAGGTTTATATTAGAAGATACCGGTTTTGATTCCGGTGGATTTACTTTAGATTCTGTAACTACTCCAGACAATGGATTTAATCCTAAAACTACTCAGGATAAAAGAGCATTTTTAAGAGGCGCTTATTTAGGAGCCGGATCTGTTACAGATCCCAATAAAACTTATCATTTAGAAATAGTGGTAAATACACTACAAACTGCTGAACAATTGGTTGAAATTTCCAATGAGCTTGGCATAATTGCAGGGATTACAGAGAGAAAGAATCAATATGTATATTATCTAAAAGACAGTTTAGCCATATCTGATTTTTTGAGCGTAATAGGAGCAAATTCTGCAAGACTAGAATTAGAAAATGTAAAAGTTATGCGTGATATCAAAAATAATGTAAATAGAATAGTGAATGCTGAAACTGCAAACATCAGTAAAACTATAAATGCTTCTTTAAAACAAATCGAGGCTATAGAACTTATTAAAAGGGAAAAAGGATTTGACGACCTGCCAATAGGACTGCGTGAGATAGCAGAACTAAGACTTAATAATCCGGATGATTCCTTAAAAGACCTTGGAGAGAAACTGGACAAACCGATCGCGAAGTCGACTGTAAATAACAGAATGAAAAGAATTATGGAAATTGCTGACAAAATCAGTACAAGTAAAAATGTTGAGGCGAACTAGCCTCAACATTTTTTTACACTACAATTATTTTTTCTATAACTGATTTTATAAGGGATAAATCTATCTTCATAAAATCATTAACTGCTTCACCGATCCAGTTAGGAGTCGGTCTGTTTTTAAGAAATTTGTTATAAGTTTCGATTGAGTCTTCTATGATGAGTAGACTTTGTGGATCAGTTTGAATAGTATCAACTTTCGGTTCGGATAGTATCACCGATTTAAACGGTGTCTCATTTGGTTTAATACTACCGGAGAGAGGATGTGTTTCTAAAATGTATCCTTCGTGGATTAATTCTCTGCATTTTAAAAGGACTGCTGAATAGTCCATCCCTTCAATATATTCAGTTGATAGCTTATCACCATACTGATCAGCTACCATTTTATTATTAGTTATCATTTTAAACTTCTTTATCATTTATTCCATTCCTTTCAATCTATAAAACGTTGTTTACAGATATATAGTATTTTATTTTTCCCTACTATATATTAACATATAAAATCAATAATTGGAAAGCATTATTAAACGAGATATGATAAAATACTAATGGGAGGAAATCTATGAATGATTTTACACATTTACATGTTCATACTGAATATAGTTTGCTTGATGGCTTTTCACCAATAGAAAAGCTTGTAAGAACTGCCAGTGAGAAAGGAATGAAAGCACTGGCTATAACCGATCATGGTTCTATGTTCGGTATAATTCAGTTTTACAAAACATGTTTAAAATATAATATAAAACCAATTCTTGGTTGTGAAGTATATGTTGCTGAGAATAGCTATCTTGATAAAACTTCCGGAGATAAAGAGCAGCACCATTTAGTTCTGCTATCAGAAACAGAAGAAGGCTACCAAAACCTCATGAAAATAGTATCTGAAGGATATGTAAACGGATACTACTACAGACCAAGAGTAGATAAAGAAGTGCTTTCTAAATATAGTAAGGGAATAATTGCCACAAGTGCTTGTTTAGGTGGCGAGATTCAACAGCTACTGCTTTATGACAATTTTGAGGAAGCGGTTGAAGTAACTAAAGAGTATAAAAGAATCTTTGGAGAGAACAACTTTTTCTTAGAGTTACAAGACCATGGTATAGAAGAACAAAGAGCAGTAAATAAACTTATCTATGAAATTAGTAAAATTACTGATGTACCAATGGTTGCAACAAACGACGTTCACTATGTAGAAAAAGCAGATGCTACTATACACGATGTACTTCTATGTATACAAACGGGTAAAACGCTTGAAGAGCCTCAAAGAATGAAGTTCCCAACAGATGAATTTTATCTAAAGAGCTATGATGAGATGTATGAAGTACTAGGCGAGTTTCCAGGTGCATTGGAAAACACAAATAAAATTGCAGATAGATGTAATGTAGAGATAGTTTTTGGAGAACTACATTTACCTCATTTTGAAGCACCTGAAGGATTTGACAACCCGGCATACTTGAGGGAACTTACGAATAAAGGTTTAAAAAATAAATACGGTGATTTGACAGAAGAAATCACTGAAAGAGCTGAAACAGAGCTTAAAGTCATTGAAAATATGGGATATGTTGACTATTTTCTCATCGTATGGGATTTTATAAGATATGCGAAGGAAAAGAGTATTCCCGTAGGACCCGGTAGGGGTTCGGCCGCAGGTAGCATAATTTCATATGCTCTTGATATAACCGATATAGACCCATTAAAATATAATCTACTTTTTGAAAGGTTCTTAAATCCGGAAAGGGTATCCATGCCGGATATCGATATCGACTTCTGCTATGAGAGAAGAGATGAAGTTATAGATTATGTAATTGAGAAGTATGGTGTTAACCATGTAGCTCAGATCGTAACTTTTGGTACGATGGCTGCTAGAGGGGCTATAAGAGATGTAGGCAGGGTTTTTGACATGCCATATGCCCTTGTAGACAAAATTGCTAAACAGATTCCTATGCAGCTTGGAATAACAATCGACGGAGCACTCGAACTTAACAAGGAATTAAAAGCGGAGTATGATGAAGACAGTGAGATTAAAAAGTTAATTGATTACGCAAATGCAATAGAAGGAATGCCTAGACATACTTCAACGCATGCGGCAGGTGTCGTAATATCAAAAAATCCTGTTACAGACTATGTACCACTTTCAAGAAACCAGGATGTACTGACTACTCAGTTTAATATGATTGAACTAGAGCAGCTTGGACTTCTAAAAATGGACTTTCTTGGACTTAGAACTCTCACCGTAATAGATAATACAATCAAATTAATAAAAAATGTTCATGGTATAGAGATCGATATCAACAATATTGATTTAAATGACCCAAAAGCCATAGAACTATTTACAAATGCTGAAACACTTGGAATTTTTCAATTTGAATCACCTGGGATGAGAGCATTTCTTAAGGAATTAAAACCATCGGTATTTGATGATTTAATTGCAGCAAACTCACTCTTTAGACCGGGACCAATGAACGAAATCCCAAACTATATTGCATGTAAACACAACCCGGAGAAGATAACCTATATACACCCATCTCTTGAGCCGATACTGGATGTAACTTATGGAACCATAGTATATCAAGAACAGGTTATGCAGATAGTACAGCAACTGGCTGGCTACACGCTTGGCGGTGCTGATTTGCTCCGTAGAGCAATGGGTAAAAAAGATATGGCCGTTATGGAGGAAGAGCGTAAGAGGTTTATTTTCGGACAAGAAGATGAATCAGGCAATATTTTAGTCGATGGATGTTTAAGACGTGGTGTAGATGAAAAAAGTGCAAACAAAATCTATGACTTAATGATTGATTTTGCCAAATACGCATTTAACAAATCCCACTCGGCAGCATACGCATATATAGCAATGCAAACTGCGTGGCTAAAAACCTATTATCCAACGGAGTTTATGGCAGCGCTTATGTCTTCGGTAATGGGTCAATCATCACAAATATCACTTTATATACAAGAGTGCAAAAGACTTGGAATAGAAATTTTACCACCGGATATAAATCACTCCTATAAGAACTTTTCAGTGGATGGAGATAAGATAAGATTTGGTATGGTCGCTGTGAAAAATGTTGGAGCAGCATTGGTAGATTCCATAATTAAGTGTAGAAAAACAGGTGGGCCTTTTACGAGTTTTATCGACTTTGTTCAACGACTCGACAAGGAGAATAGACATCTAATCAATAAAAAAGCAATAGAATGCTTGATAAGAGTGGGTGCATTTTCATCTACTGGATTAAACAGAGCTACCTTAATTTCAATGTTTGAGAAGACGATAGATTCTGTCTTAAATGACTCAAGAAGAAATCTGGATGGCCAAATGTTTCTACTTGATGACTCTCATGAGAAGGATAATCTAGAACCTGAGTTTATTATTCCCGAGTTTAGCAATAACCTATTGCTACAAATGGAAAAAGAGCTTACCGGACTGTATATCACTGATCACCCACTTAGTTCATATTCGGATTACATTGAAAAAAACTCTAATTTTAAAACGTCCGTTATAACTGAAGCAGATGATTTTCAAGAGATTCAGGATAAATATGACCAAAAAAGGGTAAGTATAGTAGGTCTAATAACTTCAAGAAATGATAAAATAACACGAAACAATCAGCAGATGACTTTTCTTGAGGTCGAAGACGAATTTGGAGTAATCGAAATAGTTGTTTTCCCGAAACTATTTGATGAATATCGACCACTTATGCAAGAGGACACAGTGGTAAAGCTTGAAGGAAGGCTTACCATAAGTGAGAATGAAAACCCAAAACTTATTCTAGATAAATTAACAAAAGCTAAAGAAAATGTTAAAAGCATATATATAAAATTAAAAAGAAAAGATGAAAACGAAAAGACCGAACTAGTAAATCTATTAAGTAAATACTCAGGTTATTCGCCTGTTGTACTTTATTACGCAAGTGAAAAAGTTGCAGAAAAAACATCAAAAAACCTATGGGTAGATGTTGATAATAAAGCTTTGATAGATAAATTAGAAGATAAGTATGGGTCAAGGAATGTAATTATACAATAATTGGAGGAAGTAATGAAGACAATCGGATTACTAACAAGTGGTGGTGACGCACCCGGGATGAATGCATGTATTAGAGCAATTGTTCGTACATGTGTGTTTAATGGAATAAGAGTAATGGGAATAAGATTTGGATTTGATGGTTTGATAAGAGGCGATATATACGAGATGAATGTATCTTCAGTTGCAGATATCATCCAAAGAGGTGGAACCATACTCGGAAGTGCTAGAAGTGATGAGTTTAGAACTGAGAAAGGTCAAAAGAAAGCTATTAATATACTTAAGGACTTTGGAATCGATGGTGTTATAGTCATGGGCGGTGATGGTTCGTTTAGAGGAGCTAAAGAACTTAGTGAAGCAGGTATTAAAGCGATAGGAATACCATGTACAATTGACAATGATATGGGCTTTACAG
>JAEZWM010000035.1 GCA_023443025.1 Bacillota bacterium | reverse complement strand
GCCAATGGAGCATGTCTTATTGAGCGATATAAGATGGAGCACTAAAAGCGTATATGACACTACTCTGGAGGTAATAAAGGCTAAAAAACTGTCAGTGCATGAAGGAGTGGTTTTGTCAGATATCGATTTAGCTGACGATATAAACAATATACTTGACTATACAGATGTTGGCTATAGAACATTTGAAAACATAAAAAAGATAAAAAACAAGTGAGTAGACGCAGTAGCTACTCACTTGTTTTTATATTGTATTAAAAATATCACTTATTATGTCGGTATAGTCGACCGGATTTATTAGTTTAGGTAAATTTAATGCGACTCCGGATTCGGATTTTTTAAGATAACCTGTTACTAAATCGTCTGTATTTATGTCATAATTGTCTATATGGTCTGTAAATAGATGTGGTGATGTAATATACATGGCTGCAATGACATCCCAAAGGACAACGCCATCATAATTGTACTCGAGTTTGAAAAAGTCAAGCCATCTAGTTATGGTTTTTTCTAAGAATACATGACTTTCACTTTTTATTTTAGGCATTGTATTTCCCGTGAAAACTGACGCCAGACAATTATTACCGGTTATTGTATTGGGAGTATCAAATCCGTTTAAAACATAGTATGTGGATTCATAATCAATTGAAAAGTTTAACTCATTCATCTGTTTTCCAGAAAAATAAAGTGGTTCGGTGACTCCACCCATAAGGGTAATGGAGTTAATTTTATTACTTATATCTTTGAGTTCTAAGAGTTTTTTAAAATTGTTAGTAGAACCAAGCGACAAGAGATATACATCGTCATTTGTTAATATATAAGAAAGCATTTCCTGAGGCGCTTCACCATTTAAACCTCTGAAAACAGGTATGTCTATATCAAGTCTATTAAATACATTTTTAGTGCAATTATAAACAACTTCTTCTGTGGAGTTCCCAAAAGTTGTAGTAACGAATGGAATGATAACATCATCTCTTGTATATAAGTAAAGAAAAGCTATCAAGTCATCGATATCATGTCCTTCCTCGGTAAATGTGTTGTCAAAATCTACTATTATTTTTTTCATTATATTTTCCAAGCTCCTCCTAGTTTATTATATAAATCTCTCATAAAGTCAACATCCAAATACATGATTAGTCTTTCCAAAGTGTCTTGATTGACAATCTTTTTATCCGGTTTCTGGTATTCAACATAAGCATATGCACACCAAGTTAGAGCTCTTAACAGTAGATATGGTTTATAGATATTTACCCTTTTTTCTATATCTTTTAGTTTTGGGTTTTGTGATGTGTACACTTCATAAAACTCATCTATTTGGCTCTGTGAAAGAATGGTATCTGTTTTCCATAAGGTTGTTGTGGGTGCTAGGAATTGCGTGATATCCTGTGAAGGATCGGCGATTACCGGCTTTTCCCAGTCTATTAGATATGCAGATTCTCCTATGATAAAATTAGAGGAATTTACTTCTGTGTTGTTGATTACATGCCTAGGATTATCTAATAAATATTTACCGGAATCAACTTGACTGCATGCAATATCGTATATTTTTTTGAAAAAGTCTTTTTGACGATCAGTAAGGCTATCTGAGTACAGGGAGTTGTCTAGCCAATGTTTACATTCACGAAGCCTTGCTTCAATTGAATTCTCTTCTACTATAAAATTATTTAGATTAGTAGTATCTAGTGAATGTATCGTAGAAAAGATTGAAGCTGCAGTTGGTAAGTCATGCTCGTATGATAACGGTTCTCCTTCTAAATACTCCATGGTCAGGAGTCCATGAGGTATATCAGACATAGTTGAATCCAGGTAGTAGGGAATAGGTGTTACGCCCGTAGACTCCAACACTTTAAGTGCATTGAACTCATATTCTATTTGATTGTCCAGATTTAACTGGCTACCTGTATTAATTCTTA
This sequence comes from Bacillota bacterium, assembly GCA_023443025.1. GTDB lineage: Bacteria > Bacillota > Clostridia > Tissierellales > Peptoniphilaceae > Microaceticoccus. Next base: position 46,865 of record JAEZWM010000035.1, on the reverse strand, counting down.
AAACCTGTTTAAAATCGCTCTCAATCGTGTAGTTAATATTATATTCTCCCTGTGCTAAAAAACTTACCTTAAAATCTCCGTGCTTTCCGATGATTTTTTCGTGATTTTTATTTACATAATTTATTATATCCGGCAATAATTTCTTATAGTACATAGATCCTCCTATTAAAAGATTATGGCATGTTCTAAGTTAAATGAAACTTTTAGTTTATCACCTATGGAATAATTGGAATATGGATTAGTTAACATATGAATTGTAAGCTTACCTGATTCTAATTTATACAGAGTCCTATCTCCGCGGTATTCTACATTTGAAACCATAAATTCGTGTCCTGATGGATCAGGGTAAATATTTTCAGGCCTAAGCATAAGCGTAGCAATAGTATAATCAACACAGTCAACCGGCATAGATACTAATTCGCTTATAAAGTTGCCGGAATCAACCCTACCGTCAATGTAATTAGTAATTCCAAAAAAGTCTGCGATTTCCATAGTCTTTGGTTTTGTATATACTATTTGTGGCTCATCATATTGAGCTACTTCGTTTTTTAGCATTACGGCAATTTTATCAGACATTACCATAGCTTCATCTTTATCATGGGTTACTAATAAGGTAGTGGTATTTGTTTGCTTTTGAAGCTGTTTTGTAAGTACTCTCATATCGGATCTTAGGGCCGGATCAAGGTTAGAGAATGGTTCATCTAAAAGCAGTACCTTTGGCTTTACTGCAAGTGCTCTTGCAAGCGCCACTCTTTGTTGTTGTCCGCCTGACAGTTCTGATGGGTAAGAGTTGGCCTTATCATCCAGTTTTATCATTGAGAGCAGTTCTTCAACTGTGTTGTTTATTGCACTCTTTGGTATATTTCTCATTTTTAAACCAAAACCTATATTATCTCTAACCGTCATATGGGGAAAGAGCAGATGGTCTTGAAATACGATAACCGTATCTCTTTTTTCAGGTACTAAGTTTGTGATATCTTTTCCGTCAATGAAAATAGAACCGCTATCTTCTTGAACAATCCCTGCGATAGTCTTCAGTAGTGTGCTTTTACCACATCCTGAAGGGCCTAGTAGTGACACGAGTTGTCCATCTTCAACTTCTAGATTAAAGTCTTTTAAGACAAGATTATCTCCATATGATTTATTGATATTTGTTAACTTAAGTATCGACAACACGTCCACCTCCTATAGTTTTTCTATAATAATTTACTAATAATTTTTCTGAAATAAATAAAATTGTAATTGCTATTGTTACGAACACAATACTAAAAACAGAACCTGTCATTCGGTCTCCACTTTGTATAAAAGGTATCATTAACATGGGGAAGGTTATTACTTTTCCTCCACCTATTAAAAAAGTCAGAAAATACTGACTAAAAGATACTATAAAAATCAGAACTCCACTAGTTAGAACAGCCGGACTTAGCATTGGCAGCGTAATGTATATAAAAGTTCTAATTGGACTTGCACCAAGTACTCTAGCTTGTGATTCAATGTCCACTCCTATTATCTCGTATCCTGCTTTTAATAGTCTAACTGCATACGGTATACATGGAAATGCGTGGATTAGTATTACGCCGAAATAAGTGTTTGCGAGTCCAAGTTTTATAAATCCTATATGAACACCCATTCCTATACTTACCGCCGGAACTACCAGTGGTGATAACAATAGGAGTTCTACTAGACGTTTTCCTTTGAAATCGTGAAAAGCCAGTGCTTTTGAAGCCGGTATGGTCAGTAAAAAAACAAGAATAGTCACCATCATAGAAATTAATATGGAAACGAAAAGTATGATAATTGATTTAGTTCTAGGATTTATAAAGTACTTCCATCCTCTTAGTCCGACATTTGTCGGAAGTAAATGCGGCCATGGCCAAGCATTTGAAAAACTCCATATAAAAATAATAGGTATTGGTACAAAAATAAAAAATAATAGAATCCAAAAAAAATACATTTGATTTTTTATTCATAACTCCTCCTATTAAGTCTATTAAAGGCGTACATAAATACTATAATTGGTATGATTGCGATTATTAAGATTAAGATATTGTACGCCATTGCATATGGTCTATTCAAAAGAGAAGCATTAGTATATTCTATATATGCTTGAATGGGCAAAGCCTTCGGCGTAGTTGGACCTACAAGCCAAGGCACCTCATATGCTCCAAAAGAGTATGCCAATACAATTATAAAAGACGAAAAGACTGTTGGCAATGATAATGGAATTATGATATGAATTAGCACATTGAGCTTTGAAGCACCAAGATTTGTAGCGGCAAGTCCAAGTGATTTATCCAGGTTATTGAGTACTGAGTATGTTGTCATCGCTACAAATGGAATCTCCTTCCAAAGATAAACAATAATCACAGCAAGTCCATGTTTATTGTAAAGAACATTAGAAAGGAAATCAGTATTTATATTAGGGAAAATAGTATTTATTATCCTAGCAAGTATTCCTGCTTTTGAAAACATGGTCATAAGCATCAGAACTACGACTATATGTGGTACAGCAACAGGAACTCTGAATAGTCTTGCGATTTTACTACCTTTGTCACCGGATTGAACAGTTAATAGTGCTAGTATAAAGCCTAATAAAACAGATAGTGCTGAAGAGACAATCGATGTGTATAGTGAGAAGGAGAGGCTATTTAAAAATGTTGGATTAGATACAATGTCTTTATAATAACTAAGTGTAATTGTATTTAATCCTAGGCTTGGGAAATAGCCCAGGCTCTGAAGAAGAGCTGGGCCAATTCCACCGATTAATATTAATGATAAATAAATTACTATTGGAAGTAATAGTAATAAGAATTTATACTTCTTGAATCTAGTTTGCAACATTCTCTAACCATATCTTTTCTATTATTGGAACAAGTTTTGCAGGCATTTCAGGTATTCTCTTATCTGCTAACTCTTCTAGAGGAAGGGTAGCATCTCCACTAGGAACACTTTCAAATAATGCTTTTTCTTCTTCATTTAACTTGTTATAGTCAAGAACAGGAAGGTCACCCCATACCGCAGGATCATATTTTTTAGCTTGAGCTTCCGGTGTAAGTATACAATCTACCAATGCTTTAGCAGCCTCTTTGTTCGCAGCATTATGTGGAATTGCAACAAAATGTGTATTTGCAATTGTACCCTTATCAAACAGGAAAGTTCTTGTTGTTTCCGGAACTTGACCAAGTGCGATTAAATTGCTTGCATCATTTGGGTTATAGGACATGGTAATTGAGATTTCTCCGTCTGCATACATGTTTGTTAGTGCAGGAGTATCTGCCGGGTAGGACTGTCCTTCGTTCCATAGATATGGCTTTAATTCATTTAGATAATCAATTACGGGCATAATAGCTGCCTTAACAACTTCTTCGTCGGCTTCCATATCCATGAATTGTTCATAACCGACCATATCGCTGATTATATTTCGCACGAATGCCGATGCTGTAAAGTCAGGAAGTGCTGCGTATGTGAATTGTCCGGGGTTAGCTTTGCACCATTCCAGTAAGGACTTGTGGTCAGTTGGTACGTTTTCTACTTTTGCAGAATCATATATAAACACGAATTGAGCTCCACCATAAGGCGCTTCCATTCCATTAACCGGTTCACCAAAGTCAAATTTGATACCTTCTGAATTTTCATCAACATACTTTTTGAAGTTTGGTATGTCTTGAGTAAACGGTCCATAGAGAAGGTCATTTTCCATAGCTGTAAAAAAGTTTTCTCCATTTATCCAAACGAGATCTACGCTGCCATCTTCTTTACCGGCCTGTTTTTCGTTTAGCATGAGGTTTAGAATCTCATCAATGTCCATTCCTACTCTATTTACAGTAATATCATATTTTTCCTTAGTGAGGTCAGTAAGAAAACCGTCTATCCATTCGTTAGTTCTTTGGGAACCACCCCAACCATAAAAATTAACTGTCGTTCCTGAAACATTTGTGATTCCTGATTCTGGTTCTTCGGTTTCCAGGTCACTAGGCTCCTCAGTCTCTGCTGTTTTAGAAGTTTCAGCAGGTGTTTCAGTTACATCTTTAGTCTCAGCAGTTTCTTCTGTTTTGCTATCATTGGCACCGCAGCCAGTTAGGGCGAGAGTAGTAATTAAGACTAGTAAAAATACTAATTTTAATTTTGAATACTTTTTCAAAACATCACTCCTTATAAATTGAATACGTATTAATTATATCACATTGCTGCAAAGGTTAAAGTATGCTAAATTAAGTATTTAATAATTTAATAAGTCATTAATTATTATTTAAAACATTAATGATAAGGTTTGTATTGAATGAATGATTATATATGAATTTTGTAAAAGAATGTAAATATGTTATACTAATTATCAAGGAGGAGTTAAATGGTAAAAAATCCAGTTAAGGTTTATTCGAAATATATTCTTCCAGCCATTGGAGGCATGATGGGGACTTCTCTCTATGTTCTAGGAGATACCATGCTGGTAGGCAGAAGGCTTGGAACTGACGGACTTGCATCACTCAATATCTCTATTCCGATGATCAATGTACTTACAGGATTAGGACTTATCTTAGGCATGGGAGGAGCTAGTCTGATGTCGATCCATATGGCAAGGGGAGAGCGCGAAAGTGGTAATAAACTGTTTACAAGATCCATGATAATGAGCGTTATCACAGGACTTATACTTTTTATTTTGAGTTTATTTTTTGTACAAAATTTAGTGAATTTTTTAGGAAAAGGGTCTGAAAATTTAGATATGGCATTTCAATACTTATCTATGCTTATGCTATTTTCTCCTTTTTTTATATTGTTCATTTCTCTAACTGTATTTGTTAGAAATGATGGAGGAAGTAAAATTGCCATGGCAGCAATGCTATCTGCAAGTATTTTTAATGTCATAATGGACTATGTATTCCTTTTTCCACTGGATATGGGTATGAGGGGATGTGCACTTGCAACCGGTTTGGCACAAGTTGTAGGATTTGGTATATTAATGATACATTTTATTTCTAAAAAAGCGGAGATCAAACTTGTCAAGATGAGTCAACTTGGAGATACAATGGAAGTGTTGATGAATGGAGTTGCTTCGTTTGTACTCGAGTTAAGTCAGGGGATAGTGATATTTGCTTTTAACTTTGCTTTTCTTAGGCTTGCAGGAGATATAGCAGTTTCAGCATATGGAATCGTAGCCAACTTAAGTCTGTTATTTACAGCTGTACTTGCAGGAGTAGCTAATGGGATACAGCCACTCATAAGTCGTGCTTTTGGTAAGGGAAGACCGGATATGAAGAAGTATTATGGAAAATTGGCCGGTATTGGTGCTCTTGTACTAGGATTTATGATACTCTTTATGGGTCAAGTCATACCAAAACTACTTGCCATGCTATTTGTTGAGAATGAGCCTGAATTAATAGAAAGGGCTGTCATCGGAATTAGAATTTACTTTATGGCTTTTCCTCTTACAGGATTAAACTTAGTCATTACTATTTACCTGCAGAGTCAGAAAAGAGCAATGGAGGCATTCATTATAAGTATGATGAGAGGATTTGTATGGATAATTGTATTGCTTTTTGTTTTATCCAATACCTTAGGAATAAATGGGGTATGGATGGTAAAGCCTACTGCTGAGTTGTTGACGCTAATAGCAGGAGTTTACTTTGTTAGACAAAGAAGTATAAGTAGTTTTGAATCGGTTAAAGTATAGAAATAAATTATAAAACAAAAGTGCGAATCTTAACCGATTCGCACTTTTCTATAATTAATTTAATAAAATGTTCTAAATAATAAAGCTGATATTCCTAAAAGTCCTGCTATCATAATCAGCTGGAAAGCTATTGTAAAAACTATATTGTATAGTACATATCTAATTCCAACACCTTTATAATTATCTACAGAGAGCTGCTTCTTTACAAGTGCCAGTAGGAACAATGCAGACACAATTACTGCAACTGCACTTGATAACATGCTTCGTCCAAAGACAATTCTCAAAATTGCCCCTAGTATAAGTGAAAGTAGAATACATATATTAAGTTCTTTTGGCATTATTTTAACACCATAAGCATTTGAGGCAAGATTAAATAATACTCTACTTATGAAGAAAGTAATAACAACTGAAATCAGAGATACTATAAAACCGAACAGACCAAATGAGAATGGTGTTCTACTACCGCCCATTCCCAATCCAAATAAAAGTATTGGGCTTTGTAATAATGCAAGTGCCACAAAGAGTAACACCAGTCCTAAGGTCTCCATATTGTAAATCTTCTGGATAACAGGCAGGACAGCATTATTTACTTTACCAAGTAAATCCCATAGACCGTCACTACCCTGTGCAGATTTACTTTTATAGTCAAAATTAGTAGAACTTCCCCCAGCGCCGGTATAATTATCTTTTGAAGTCCCGGGTTCAGTTTGTCTATTAGTTTCATTAAAATCATAGTCATTAAATCTATGATCTTTATTATCAGCAGTACTATCAAAAACTTGTCTTGATGGTTCATTGTCTAAATCTTCGCCAAAACGATCAGATTCTGATGCATTATAATATTCTTCTTTTACTTCACGATCCAGTAGAGATTCAGGTTCTTTAGAATCTTCCATTTCAAAATTTGGTCTATTTAATAGACTGTCTTCAGGTACGAATTCTGCATTAGGATGTCCGCAGAAAGGACAAAACTTTACATTTCCTATTTGGTTATTACACGAGTTACAAATCATGGTGCCACCTCCATATTCAAAAGATTATATCTTCTTTTTGAATATACCCTAAAAAGCTTAAAAGTATCAGTGGTTATTATGAATTCATATGTTATTAATAAAGACCTAATATTAAATGCAATAAAATTTATTAAACAAATAATTTTGATTTAGTCAGTTAATGCTGCGTCTGCTTCCTTTAATTTATCAATGATTTCAATGCTTTGTGGGCATAGACTCTCGCATGTTCCGCACTCTGTACATCTCGTTGCATCTTTTTCATCGCTTATTAATTTTGCATAGCTTTTTTTAGAACTTTCGTATTTATTAAATACTGATGCGTGGTTATATCTCTCGAACACTCCGGGAATATTTACACCAAAAGGACAAGGCATACAGTATTCACAAGAAGTACAGCCTACTTTTATTCTATCATTTAAGAATTTTACAATTTGTTCTACCGCTTTTTCTTCATTGGGTTTTAAATTTTTATCTGATACACTATTTGCAATTCTTATATTTTCAATTGTTTGATCCATATTACTCATACCGCTTAGAAGTAGAGAAATATCGTGGTCATATACCCATTTTTGTGCGAGTTCAGCAGGGGTACAAGTAACATTATTTTCCTCAAAGAATACTTTTGACTCTTCAGGTAAATCAACTAGACTGCCACCTTTCATTGGCTCCATTATAATTACGGAAATACCTTTTTCTCTAGCAAGTCTTAGTCCTTCAACGCCCGCTTGATAGTTTGCATCTAAGTAGTTTAACTGGATTTGACAGAAATCCCAATCATAAGAATCTAGAATCTCTTTAAAAACTGATAATTCATCATGAAAAGAGAATCCTGCATATTTTATTTCGCCTGTAGATTTCTTTTGATCTAAAAAATTAAATACATCTAGTTCACACATTTTGTCAAAGCTCTTTTTAGATAAAGAATGGGTGAGATAGAAATCGATATAGTCCGTTTGAAGTCTTTCCAACTGAATATCAAACATTTTTTGGTAATCTTCATAAGTTTCACAAAGCCACATTGGAAGTTTTGTTGCAACATGAACAGATGATCTATCAATCGTTTTTAAAAACTCACCTAGAATTGTTTCACTTTTTTCACAATGATAGATATATGCTGTATCAAAATAATTTACCCCATTATCATAGGCAAATTTAAGCATTTCCATTGATGAAACTTTGTCAATTACACAGTTATCGCCATCTATCACAGGTAATCTCATTAGTCCAAATCCTAAAACTGATGTTAGAATTTTATCTTTTGTAATATTTCGGTGTTGCATAATTCTTTTAACTCCTATATAATCTTATTGTAGGGATAATTATTTAGCTAAGGTTTTAACCATGGCTATGTAACTAAGTATAACATAAAAAGGAGGAGTTTAAAATGGATGCTAAAAAAACCGCAATGTATGACTGTCATGTTGAGCTAGGTGGAAACATGGTAGAGTATGCTGGATGGTGGTTACCATCAGAGTTCACCGGATTAGTAGATGAGCACAATGCAGTCAGAAACGATGTAGGAATTTTTGACGTGTCACATATGGGTGAATTTTTCATAACCGGACCTGATACTATTAAATTCAACAACTACATCTTGTCAAATGACATCACAAAGGTTGAAAACGGTCAGTGTCAGTACTCAATTCTACTTAATGAAAATGGTGGAGTTGTGGATGATTTACTAGTATTCAAGTATAGTGATGAAAAGGTTCTATGGGTGCCAAATGGAGCAAACACAGACAAAGATTATGATTGGGTTATGGCAAGAAAAGATGGGTTCGATGTTGAAATTGAAAATGCATCAAGCTCATACAGTGAAGTTGCACTTCAAGGGCCAAAATCCAAAGAGCTACTACAAAAAGTTGTAGACGTTAATCTTGATGAATTAGAAAACTTCCACTTTGTTGACGATGTTACTTTAGATGGCAAAAAAGTTATGATTTCAAGAACCGGTTACACTGGTGAATTAGGATATGAAATTTACTGTGACTGGGAAGATGGGGATGACATCTGGATGAAACTTGTGGAGCTGGGAGCTAAACCATGCGGTCTTGGATGTAGAGATACATTAAGATTTGAAGCTTCAATGCCTCTATATGGAAATGAAATGGATGAAGAAAACTCTCCACTTGAAGCCGGACTTAAGTTTGCTATAGATTTCAATAAAGATGACTTTGTTGGTAAAGAAGCACTTGAGAAAAAACTTGAAGGTGGACTTGAAAGAAAACTTATTGGGTTAGAATTAAAAGGAAAAGGTATCCCTAGACATGGCTATGCAGTGCTAAAAGACGGTAAGGAAATTGGAAAGATTACTACCGGTTACTTAGCTCCAACTGTTGGCAAACCAATTGCGAATGTAATAATCGATGCTGAGGAAGCAGTTATAGGTAACGAAGTTGAAGTTCAAATAAGAAAAAGAGTAGTGCCTGCTGTATTAATCAGCAAACGATATTTACAAAAGAAATAAATAAAATTTAGGAGGAGGATTTTTAAATGAAAGTTGAAAAAGGATTATTTTACACAAAGGATCATGAGTGGATTAAAATTGATGGTAATGAGGTACTTATAGGTATTTCTGATTACGCACAAGATCATCTTGGAGACATAGTATATGTTGAACTTCCAGATGTAGATGATGAACTAGATGCAGGTGATGCAATAGCTTCTATAGAGTCAGTTAAAGCTGCAAGTGATGCTTTCACTCCTTTTGCTGGTAAAGTAGTAGAAGTAAACGAAGATCTAGATGATGATCCAGCTCTAATTAACTCAGATGCTTATGGCAGCTGGATAGTGAAATTAGAAGTTGAAGATGCTCCAACTGATGATTTAATGAACGACGAAGATTACGAAAAATTCTTAGCTGAGGAGGCTTAATAATGTTTCCATACATTTCTCTTACTGAACAAGATGAAAGAGAGATGCTTGAGAAGATTGGAGTCGAATCAATTGATGATCTATTTAGAGACATCCCGGAGGATGTCTCTCTAAATAGACCGTTAGATTTGCCGAAGGCTAAAAGCGAGTTGGAAGTAAATGCATATATGAGAAAACTGGCAGAAGACAATGTATGTCCTTGTGAGATGCCATCTTTCCTAGGTGCAGGTGCTTATGATCACTATATCCCTTCGATAATCAAGCATATCACAGGAAGAACAGAGTTCTATACATCTTACACACCGTATCAACCGGAAGTAAGTCAAGGAACATTACAATATATATTTGAATACCAAACCTTAATCACAAGATTAACTGGTATGGAGATAGCAAACGCTTCCCTATATGATGGAGGCTCGGCTATTGGTGAAGCAGCACTTATGTGCGTTAACGGCAACAGAAAGAAAAATGTAGTAATATCAAAATCAGTACATCCGCATTCAAGAATGGTAGCGAGAACATATCTTAAAGCACAAGGATTTGAGCTTATAGAAGTAGATATGAAAGATGGAGTAACCGATATGGAAGCTCTTAAAAATGCTGTCAACGAAGATACGGGTGCTATTGTAGTTCAAAGTCCAAACTTCTTTGGTTATATTGAGGATTTGGCAGCAGCTACTGAAATTGCTCATGGAATAAAAAAATGTGACATGATTGCATCATGCGATCCAATGTCTCTTGCAATTCTAAAGAAACCAGGAGAAATTGGAGTAGATGTAGTAGTTGGGGAAGCTCAACCATTTGGTATTCCTGTTGCAGCAGGTGGACCTTATTTAGGTTATATTGCAGTTAAAAAAGGTCATCTAAGAAAACTGCCGGGTAGAATTGTTGGACAAACCGAGGACAGAGACGGAAAGAGAAGCTGGGTTCTAACGCTTTCTGCTAGAGAGCAACATATAAGAAGAGAAAAAGCTACATCCAACATCTGTTCGAACCAAGGACTTAACGTTCTTGCTGCAACTGTTTACATGGTTACTATGGGTAAACGTGGAATGAGAGAAGTTGCAGAGCAATGTACTAAGAAAGCACATTACTGTTTCAACGAATTAACAAAATCCGGTAAATTTAAGCCGTTCTCAGATGCTCCGTTCTTTAAAGAGTTTGCAGTGGTATCAGATACTCCGGTAGAAGAGCTTAATAAAAAGCTTAAAGAAGCTGGTATTATTGGTGGTTTTGGAGCTGCTAAGTTCTACGAAGGAATTGGAAATGTTATGGTTATTGCTGTAACTGAGAAGAGAACTAAGGAAGAAATAGATCAGTTTGTTAAGATTATGGAGGAGGCTTAAATGAATACAAATTATGATAAAGTAATATTTGAAGTCTCTCAACCAGGTAGAGTTGGATATAAACTTCCGGATCTAGATGTACCGGAAGTAGAATTAAGTGAATTAATTCCAAATGATCTACTTTCTGATAAAGAACTAGATTTTCCGGAAGTTGCTGAATTTGAAGTAATTAGACACTTTGTAAATCTTTCCAATAAAAACTACTCACTAGACCAAGGTATTTATCCACTTGGATCTTGTACAATGAAGTACAATCCTAAGATAAATGAGGATATGGCTGCATTACCAGGATTCCAAAATGTTCATCCATTACAAGCTGAAGAGGACATGCAAGGTGTTCTAAGGTTAATGTACGAGTTAGGTGAAGCATTATCCATAATTACTGGAATGGATAAACCAACCTTACAACCGGCTGCGGGTGCACATGGTGAGTACACTGGAATTCTCCTAATTAAAGCATATCATGAGAAAAACGGAGACACTAAGAGAGATAAGATAATAATCCCTGATGCAGCGCATGGAACAAACCCTGCAACTGCTGCAATGGCTGGATATAAAATAATTGAACTTAAATCCACAAAACAAGGTATGGTTGACGTAGAAGCTCTAAGAGCTGCTGTTGGAGACGACACTGCAGGACTTATGCTTACCAATCCAAATACCGTTGGAATGTCAGATGAAAATATCAAATTAATCGCTGATATAGTTCACGAAGCCGGTGGACTTGTGTACTATGATGGTGCAAACTTAAATGCTATCATGGGTAGAGCAAGACCTGGAGATATGGGATTTGACGTTGTACACTACAACTTACACAAAACCATGTCAACACCTCACGGTGGCGGTGGACCGGGTTCCGGAGCTGTAGCTTGTAAAGAATTTTTAGCAGAATTCCTACCGGTTCCTGTTGTAGCTAAAAAAGATGATGGAACATTCTTCTTAGACTACGACCTCCCATATTCAATCGGAAAAGTTAAAGATTTCTACGGACACTTTGGAATATTAGTTCGTGCATACACATACATCCTTACTATGGGTGGAGACGGACTGAAGAGAGCTTCTGAAGTAGCTGTATTAAATGCTAACTACTTACAAGCAGTTCTTAAAGAATACTATAAGTTACCACTTGATAGAATTACTAAACATGAGGTAGTTTTTGGTGGTCTTAAAGATCCGCTAAGCGAAGTAACTACACTTGATATAGCTAAGAGAATCCTTGATAAGGGATATCATGCACCAACGGTTTACTTCCCGCTTATTATTAACGAAGCTATGATGGTTGAGCCTACTGAAACAGAAACTAAGCAGACTCTGGATGAATTTGCCAATGCTCTAATCGAGATTGCAAAAGAAGCTAAAGAAAATCCTGAATTGCTTAAAGAGGCACCACATAACACGCCAGTGAGAAGACCGGACGAAACAAAAGCAGCGAAAGATGTAATCGTTGTATATCAACCAAAAGAAGAGGAGTAATAAATTTGACGAAAACAATAACTGTAATAGGGGGCGGACCTGGTGGCTATGAATGTGCCATCAGGGCAGCTCAACTAGGGGCGAAAGTTTATTTAATAGAGGATAGAGAATTAGGTGGTACTTGTCTAAACAGAGGATGTATACCAACTAAAACACTTTGGAGAAACGCTGAAATAGCTAATTCTATGAAGAGAAAAGCTGAATTCGGTTTCGATTTTGAAAACTTAACTGTTGACGGAGCGAGAATTCAAGCTAGAAAAAATGAAGTAGTAGAAAAAATAAGAGCAGGAGTAGAATTCCTAGTAGGATCTTATCCAAACATGGAGTTTATTCCGGGTTTTGCTTCATTTAAGGATGCAAACACAGTAAGCGTTAAACTAAAGGACGGAAGCACAAGAGATTTAGAAACTGATTACACAATTATAGCTTCAGGTTCAGTTCCATTTGTACCTCCAATCAATGGAGCAGATGCAGAAGGCATTATGACAAGTGATGAGATACTAGATCTTGAAGTAGTTCCTGAGTCAATGCTTGTAATTGGTGGGGGAGTTATAGGACTTGAGTTTGCATGTATCTACAATGAACTTGGAACAGAAGTAACTGTAATTGCCAACGAAATCCTTGGAGCTGCTGACTCTGAAATTTCAAAAAGAATGCCAAGCTTCTTAAAAAAGGCAGGCATTAAGTTAATAAATGGTGCGAGAGCAAATAGTATAGAAAAAACTGCTGACGGATACAAAGTAGTAGCTGAAATTATCGGAAAAGATAAGACTCAAGAAGCAGAAGGACAAACACTTCTAATGGCTACTGGAAGAAAAGCATTTACTGATGGATTAAACTTAGAGGCTGCAGGCGTTGAATTAACTAAATGGGGAATCCCAATTGATTCAGATATGAAAACAAATGTGGACTCAATTTATGCTATCGGAGATGTTACAGAAGGAAGTATCCAATTAGCACATGCTGCATCAGCGCAAGGTATTTACGTAGTTGAAAAACTAATGGGTAAGGAACCTCAAATTAATCTGGATGTAATCCCTGCATGTACATTTACTCTACCAGAGGTTGCACAAGTAGGATATACTGAAGATCAATGTAAAGAGAAAGAATTACCATATGTTAAGAGTAAATTCATGTTTACAGGAAATGGTAAGGCAGTTTCACTTGGTGAAGCTGAAGGTTTTGTTAAGATTCTTGCAAAAGAAGACTTATCAGAAATCTATGGTATCCACATTATCGGACCACATGCCAACGACCTTATACATGAAGGAACTGTTGCTGTAGCAAATAAACTTCCTGTATCTGCAATTGCAAATATGATTCATGCTCACCCAACATTAAGTGAAGCATTTATGGAAGCAATACATCAATTAGAAGGATGCTCAATACACTCCGCTCCAGCTAAATAGTTATTAAAAGCGCTCAAAATTGGGCGCTTTTTTAATGGCTGCTATTCTTTACAAGGCACATCACTATTGATATAATTTAATTAAGTTATACAAGGAGTGAATATGTATATTATTTTATTGGTAATCTGCACTATTATTGTTGTAATAGGTTCTTTATATACGGGAGCAAGACTTTTTAAGAGGTCAGAGACGGCATTTGATAAAAATATAAGAGATTGGATAACTAATAATAGGGACCCGCATATAATCAATGTTATGAAGTCCATAACAAGACTTGGAAATGTAGAAACACTCTTTATGATAATCATACCAATACTATTTATACTTGTTAGGGATGGTGAGTTTGTAACTGCTTCAGCAATAATTGTTTCTGCCGGCTTATCTATTATATCATCACAGTCATTAAAGTTTTTATTTAGAAGGACCAGACCTATAAAAGAAAGAGCTTTTAGTCATATGGGTTATTCGTTCCCCAGCGGTCATTCAACGGTTGGTGTAAGTTTTTATTTAACATTAGCATATATTGTTTCTACAGGAACGGGTAGGATGGTAGTCCTGCTTTTAATTGGCTTAATTATTGGGCTTGCAATAGCGTTTAGCAGAATTTATTTAGGTGTTCACTGGGCAAGTGATGTTATAGTTGGCATTTTTTTAGGATTAACCTGTTCGGCATGGGCTATTTACTCATATAGAACCGGTTTCATATTGGAGTGGCTATTTAGAGCTTTCTAAATAAAAACCCGTGAATTTTGAGATAATTCTCAAAACTCACGGATTTTTTATTAAGCATGTAACTTTATCAGTTCCATTACTAATCTAGCTGAATTATTTAAATCTTCAATTTTTAAAGACTCATCTACAGTATGAGGCTTAGTTTCGCCGATTGCCAGATTAACTGAAACAATACCATTACCATTGTAATTACTTGTATCAGAACCACCACCGGACATCTCAGTTTCCGGTTCTAAACCTAAGTTTTCACAAGCTTTCTTAACATTTAGTACAATTTGGTCATCCTCGTCAACTCTAAAACTCTTGTAAGCTATATTTACATCTACTTCAACACTTCCACCAAATTTTGCTGCTGCTTTTTCACATTCTTCTACCATATGTGCAACTTGTTGATCCAGTTTATCGTCGTTTAGACTTCTTGCTTCTGCTAAGAACTTCGCGGTTTTTGTTACTATATTAGTAACTGATCCGCCTTCTATTTTACCAATATTAGCAGTTGTTTCACTGTCAACTCTAAGCAGTTTCATATTTGCAATGGCTTCAGAAAGCATTTGGATTGCACTTACTCCTTCTTCCGGAGCAACACCCGCATGAGCTTCTTTTCCTGTAAATTCTGCAGTGATTTTAGCTTGAGCAGGTCCACCGACTACTATTTTGCCGGGAGCACCACTTGTATCAAGTACATAAGCCATTTTTGAGTCTAGTTTTGAATAATCAAGGTATTTTGATCCAAATAATCCACCTTCTTCAAAAATAGTAAAGACCACTTCAATATCCCCATGGGGTATGCCTGATTCGACAACGGATTGGATACCTTCTATGATAGCAGCGATTCCTGCCTTGTCATCTCCGCCAAGTATAGTAGTTCCATCGCTATAGATAACACCGTCTTTGATTTCCGGTTTTATCCCTTCACCTGGAGATACTGTATCCATATGAGAGCTGAACATAATTGCAGGTGAACCGGTATTACCTTTTAGTTTTCCAATTAAGTTTCCTGAATTACTACCTGCTTTTTCACCCGCATCATCCATTTCAACTTCCATTCCTAAACCTTCTAAAATAGGAATAAGATGCTCAGCGAACTCTCTTTCTTTAGTTGTAGGACTGTCAATTTGGATAAATTCCAAAAATCTTTCTAAAAGTCTTTTTTCGTTCATATATGCTCCTTTTATATTTTATTAAATTTCTAAATTGACTTAATTAAAGATGCTATTTATATTTTAAATGCGTAATTATATTAAAGCAATGTTTTACTTTAATAATAAGAGCAAGTGGTTTTAAATATTATCCACTTGCTCTTGTTAAAAAACATAATTTAAGCGAAGAATGTGCTTATTAAATTCATAGAAGTATGAATTCCTGCTCCTCCCGGTCCAATTGGAAGTCCAGTAACATACCAAATGACAAGAAGAACTAACCATGAGATTAAGAAGAAGAATGAATAAGGTAACATTGTTGATATAAGTGTACCAAGTCCACTATTCTCGTCATATCTCTTAGCAAATACGACTATCATTGCAAAGTAGCTCATAAGTGGAGTTATAATATTTGTAGTTGAGTCACCGATTCTATATGCTAACTGAGTAAACTCAGGAGCAATATTTAGTTGTGCCATCATAGGTACAAAGATCGGTGCCATAACTGCCCACTTAGCAGAAGCTGATCCCATAAATAGATTCAGGAAAGCAGATAATATAACAAAAGCTATTATAAGTGGCAATCCAACAAAACCAATGTTTTGAAGAAGTTCTGCTCCTTTAAATGAAACCAATAATCCTAAGTTAGTATAGCTAAAGTAGTTAATAAACTGAGATGCAAAGAATGCAAGTACCATGTAAGCACCCATGCTCTTCATAGCTTCAGTCATACCACCTATTAAGTCGTTAGAGTCCTTGATAACTCCTGTGACTTTGCCGTAGATCGCTCCGGGTATTAAGAACATTAATAGGATAGCAAGCAATAAGCCCTTACCTAAGAAGTTGTTCAGTACCATTTTGCCCGAAGCATCAGGCTCTAAAAATACTCCATTTCCTGGAAGATTTCCAGGTAACTTAATCATTAGATAAGCCATAATAGCTACGAATACAAGAAGTGAAATCCCTGCATAGTTAAGACCTTTCTTTTCAGTAGCTGTAAGTGGTTCGTGGTTTGGTTTGTAACTTCCGGTATATTCACCAAGTCTTGGCTCGATAAATTTGTCAGTAACAAGTACGCCGACTGCTGTTAGTAAGAAAGTAGAAGCAGCCATAAAGAAGTAGTTGTCTGAAGGTAGAACTTCACCAACCATACCAACTGACTTTAATGCCTCATTTGTTATACCTGAAAGTAATGGATCAAGCGTTCCAATTGCAAGGTTTGCAGAGAATCCTGCAGAAACCCCTGCGAATGCAGCGGCAAGACCGGCGATTGGATGTCTGCCTGCTCCTGAGAATACTATAGCTCCTAGTGGAATTACAACAACGTATCCTGCGTCAGATGCGATATTAGACATAATACCTGCAAATACTACTACAGCAGTAAGTGCTGATCTTGGAACTGATGTTATAAGATTCTTAAGTGCGGCTGAGATAAGTCCTGTGTTTTCAGCAACTCCAACCCCGAGCATTGCAACTAGTACTGTTCCTAGTGGTGCAAAGCCTGTGAAGTTTGAGGTAGCGTTATTGAAGATATACCTTAAACCCTCACCGTTTAATAATGAAACTGCGGATTTTGTAACCTCTTCACCAGCACGAGCGTCATAATAAGTTACACTTGTTCCCATTCTTGCTACTAATTCCGAAGCTATAATAACTATAATACTAAAAATAAAGAATAATATAGCTGGATGTGGAAGTGCATTTCCTATTCTTTCGACTGCACCTAGGAAACCTTTTCTTTGTGTTTTCGAATTATCCATGTAAAACCTCCTCTTTAATAATAATTACATTATAATTTTATCTATTAATAATTAAAATGTCAATTTAATTCACGTTTTGAACAAATATAAAATACTCTGTTGTGGTATAGATTGCCATTTTAGCGGATATAAAAGTAATGTTAAAATCAAAGAAATATTTAAATATTAGATTAAGCCCATGAATAATAATGCGAATTTATTAAATGTAATAACAGATAAGAAGTATGTTTTAATTAGGCTATCATATGATAAATAACTATGATTTAAGATAATCAAGTGACTGTTGTTATGCGTTTTCTTTATTACATATATATTCTAAATTTAAACTGAATAATTGCTCTGCTAATCTCTTAACATTAAATTACGGATAGATTTGTCAAATATTTGATAGAAAAGAGTGTTATTAAATAGTAAATATTAGAAAAAAACAAGTCCAATGTATTATTACAAATTTGTAATAATACATTGGACTTTTACTTTAGTTTATAAAATCTGTAATTTCTTTTATGTCTATGATTTCTTTATTAATTTCAATGTCTGGCTTTGTGCCAGATTTAGCTGTGCTGGAACCATCATAATTAAGACCCATAACTGCAGGCATTCTAAGTATTAAACCACTATTAGGGAGGTTTATAAGCACCGGGTCAATCTCCGCGGTCATACCATAGCCTCTTGTTGCTTTGCCTATAACAGTGGCAAATCCGGTTGATTTAGCAAACTGAGAAAAAGTATCCGCAGCTCCATAAACTTTTGGTCCTTGAAGGATAAAGATTCTGCCTTCATAACCTACAGGTGAGCTAGGTTCAACGGTTATATCAAATCTTTTATAGCTTTTAAAGTTCTCTCTGACATAAGATTCAACATTTAATTCTAATGGAAGTTCGCTAATTGGAAATTCGTCTCCAAAAGTTAAATAACTATGCTTGTTTTTGTATGAGTAGTCTAAAAAAGACTTGAATTCATCATTTTTTTTTGCAATTCTTCCTGCAAATGAAACTTCAGAAGATATAAGAGGAGATACTAAATTATCTATCCAGTAGGAATTAACCCCATCATTAACTTCTGAAATATCAATAACTAAATTCTTATAATCTGTAATTGATTCCAGAAAATCTCTAATAGCCTTTGTATCGCTAGATTTTAATGATTCATCAAAGCTCTTTACTTTAATAAGTGCAAGCTGACCGCTGATTGGTGTTTCCAAACTTACATTAGAACCTGAGCTTATATTTTGATTGTTTATTATATTATCTATTTTATCTGCTGCTAGCAAAGCATATCTGCCTTTAGATATATCTAGGTTTAAGATACTTAGCCACTGAGTATTATTTTCAGCTGTATACTTTTCATTTAGATAATTATAAAAATCATAGCTAACTATATGGGTTTGTTCATCTCCTAATTGATTGACATATTCCGATAGGATATTTATAAAGTCGCTATTTGTCTCTGTTGATGAAATTTTGTCTTTATATTCATCTGTTATTTTTTTCCAGTCTATCTTTTTTGAGTGGATTTTTTCTTCAAAATAGGGATGTGAGTTTTCGATTAGTTTATTTATGTAATCAAAGTCCTCAATTTTGCTATTTTGGTTTAAATCACCTCCACTTACAGGTTGATTATTCGTATCCGATTTATCTGTTTTTTCTTGTTCCTCTGTTGTGACAGTAGATTTTTTAGGAAAAACTTTTCTAAATACTGCTCTTACACCGGAGAAAAGTAAAAAGATAAGTAAAAGTAGAACTCCTATACTAATAATCAATCTAGGATAATTTATCTTTACTCTCTTCCGTCTTCTATTTCTTCGATTTCTGTCCATATTTACCTCCATGTGAATTGGATATTACTTGAACTATGTTGATTATATCATATTAAAGTATGGTCATGCTAGTTCAACAATATTATTGTGATAACTTCTATTAAATGGGTATATTAAAAACAGTGATAATTTTATAATAATGAGGGGAAATACAATGAATGATGTGCTTTTAATAAATAGATGTAACCCGGAGGAGATGGGGAAAGATCGTCTTAGCATGACAATAGTTATAGGACATATGCACAAGCAAGCGACCTGCGATAAAATCATAGAAATACTAGAAGGCTTAGATTATATAGACCTAGGGAAATTGATACTTAAATACAATGGAATAGTTGTTTCCATATGTAAAGAAGATATACCTAAATTATTATTGGAACTTCTTAAAAATGATATCAAAGTATACAGTGTTTATGAACTTTATGAATAGATGTTTGATATTATACTTTTTGGGTATATAGTAATAGGTAATAATTTTATAATTATAATTAGGAGGAATTTATGAGTAAAAATCTTTATGAAAAAATGAATGATCAAATGAATTTAGAGTACGAATCAGCTTTTATTTACAAGGCAATGTCAGCATGGTGTGCTGAAGAGGATTTTGAAGGTGCTGAGAGATGGTTAACTCTTCAATATGAAGAAGAAATTGAGCATGGTGAGAAGTTTAGAAACTTTTTACATGACATAGACCACAAAACTTCATTTACCGGAATGGAACCTGCAAAGTCTGAATTTGCATCACTTTTAGAAGTTTTTGAACTTGCATTAGAGCATGAGAAACTTATAACTAAGAGGATTCAAGAACTATATAAACAAGCTGTTGAAGAATCAAACTATGAAGCTCAAGTATTTTTAAACTGGTTTATCGAAGAGCAAGTAGAAGAAGAAGCTCATGTAGGAGCAGTAGTTTCTAAACTACAGAAAATCGGAGATAGCCCAAGCGGATTATTCATGTTCGATGCGGTACTAGGAAAAAGAGGATCTCACTAATACTAAAAACGCCACTTCAAGTGGCGTTTTCTAAATAGTTTAGAAATATTATCTCAAAACACTACAAGTAGACATAATATTTTGTAAATTGTAATATAAAATTTAATGTGTTATAATAATAAAGGAATTATTTATAAATAATACCAAGAAAAATATAATAATTTATGAGGAGGATTTTTTATGAACGCAATGACTCAAGCTAATTTAAGATCAGCTTATGGTGGGGAATCACAAGCTAGAACTAGATATAATATCTGGGGTGATATAGCTACAAAAGATGGTTTTCCAAATGTTGGTAGATTGTTCCATGCAACTTCAGATGCTGAAAAAATCCATGCAACACTTCATTTCAAAGCTTTAAAAGACGTAAAAGGAGACTTTGATGTAACTTCAGCTGCGGGTTTTGGTATAGGATCTACTTCAGAGAACCTTCAAGGGGCTATTGATGGTGAAACATTCGAGTTTACACAAATGTATCCAGCTTACATAGAAGTAGCGGAAATGCAAAATGAAAAAACTGCTGTTCAAGCAATGAGATTTGCTGTAGAAGCAGAAAAAGTTCACGCTAAACTATTTACGCAAGCTAAAGAAAGTGTTGATGCAGGATCAGATATAGAGGTAGAAGAAGTTCTACTATGCCCGGTTTGTGGTTTCGTTTCTCTTACCGGAGATGAAGAGCTTTGTCCATTATGTAATGCAAAGAAAGAGCTATTCGTAGCTTATTAATTAAATAATGTTAAGAGAACTTAAGGCTTGACCTTAAGTTCTCTAAATAAACAGCTCTAAAGTTTATTGTAAGGATGTGAGTATATGTTTGAGGAAAAGGTTACCCTCATAAATGAAATAGGATTGCATGCAAGACCTGCTTCAAAATTTGTTAGGGAATCAATTAAGTACAATAGTAATATTGAAGTTATTAAAGGTGAGAAAGTCTATAATGCTAAAAGCATTATGGGCGTTTTAAGCATGGGTGCAATTCGTGATGATACTATAATTATCAGAGCAAGTGGTGAGGATGAAGAAGAAGCTGTAAAAAATCTCGTAAGACTTGTTCAATTTGAGCTAATAGATTAGTATGGAATTAAAAGCAAACTTGGATTAATATAAACCGTCTTTCTAAATACTAGCAGACGGTTTTTTGTGTGCCCATATTTCTGTGACTTTTATTTCCTAATATGATAAAATAAAATTGGAATGGAGTGATTCATTATGAGCACGAGACCAAGAAGTAGAAAAAGTGCGAGAAGAAAAAAAAGATATAAAATTAATTACCCCAGATTTATTATTTCTATGTTAGTACTTCTAGTGCTATTATGGGGTAGTTTTAAAGTGGTTTCGGCTACGGCAAAATTTATTACTAGAGCTTTCAAAGGCACTAGTATAAGTGAAACCGTAACGGATTCTAATACTGAAAAAATTGAAATCAATACTTCAAATAAATCAAATGATAATACTCTTCAAGAAAAAGATACCGATTCTAATAATACAGATCCCCAAAATACTGATAATACTGAAGATATTAAAAAATTGTCCATAGTTGCGACTGGTGACATTCTTTATCACTTTGGCATGATTGATGCCGGTTATAATGCTGCAACTGAAGGCTATGATTTTACAGATCATTATGAGAAGGTTAGGGATTTAATCTCAGGATCTGATATTGCATTAGCGAATTTTGAGGGCACAATGGCGGAGGATTTACATCCTTTAGCTGCATATCCGCTGTTTAATGCACCGAATGCAGTTGCTACAGCTTTATCTCATGCAGGTTTTGACGCACTATGTACAGCTAATAACCACTGTTTAGACTCTGGTACAGAAGGTATTGAAGCTACTATAGATGCAATTAGTTTTAATAATATGAAGCATTTTGGGACTAAAAAAACTCCCGGAGAAAACTTACTTGTAATAGAAAAAAATGGAATCAAAGTAGGTTTACTTGCATATTCTGAGCTTTTTAACGGTTTAGATGAGAATTTAACTGAAGACAATAAGCATATGATTAGTAAAATGGATTATGAGGTGATTGAGTCCGATATCAAAGGTGCGAAAAGTGCAGGTTGTGATATAGTTGCAGTTTATGCACATTGGGGTCACGAGTATGTATTTGAGTTAACCCAAACACAAACTGATCTTGCTCATTTAATGGTTGAGTGGGGCGCTGATTTAGTTCTGGGAAGTCATCCTCATGTGCTTCAAAAAACTGAAGTTGTTAAAATGGACGGTTTAGATAAATTCATAATATATTCTATGGGCAATGCCATATCAAATCAAAGAAGAGAAACAATTGACAATAAGTATACGGAAACAGGTGTGTTATTGAAATTCAATATAGAAAAGAATTCGGACAACACATTGATAAAATCCGTTGAGATGCATCCTACATGGGTGAATTCATTTACTGATGCAAATGGAAATAGAAAGTTTGAACTACTGAACACACAAGATTTTGTGGAAGGTGGTAAATATCGAGATACTGTCGATAGTGAAACTCTAGATAAAATTTTAGATGCACGAGATTACGCAATTAAGATTCTATACGGAGAGTTTAATTAGTAACTAAAAGACAAATGAATGGCTACAAGTATGAAGGCAGAGGAGAACTATGGATAGGATATTAACATATGCACAAAATATAAGATTAGCTGATGTAATTGATATCATGATTGTTGCGTATATAATTTATAAATTAATGATGCTTATTCGCGAAACCAGAGCGGAGCAATTAATTCGAGGGATTATAGCACTTCTTATATTCACAGCAGTTACTAAACAATTAAATTTATACACTATACAGTGGATTATCAACAATATATTGTTCTATGGGGTCGTTTCACTATTAATCGTGTTCCAACCGGAGTTAAGAAGAGGATTGGAGTACATAGGAAGATCCAACTTCTTGAGCAAACCTATAGTAGAAATTAAAGGTGAGCAGATTAGTAAATTAACCGGTGAAGTTTCTGCTGCTGTAGCATCGCTTGCAAGACAGAAAATAGGTGCTTTAATTGTAATTGAAAGAAGCACAGGCCTAAACGAAATAATAGAGTCAGGCACCAGACTTGATGCGGATGTTTCTAGCGAATTATTGATAAATATATTTATTCCAAATACTCCACTTCATGATGGAGCTGTAATTATTAGAGGAGATAAAGTTAGAGCAGCAGCTTGTTTTCTGCCTCTAACTGAGAATATAACTCTTTCCAAAGAGCTGGGCACCAGACATAGAGCCGCACTAGGAATTTCAGAGCGATCTGATGCAATTGCTATAGTAGTATCAGAGGAGACAGGAGCTGTATCAATAGCTGAAAGTGGAAAGATTACAAGATATGTTGATGATGAAACTTTAAAGGTTTTACTTCAAGGCATATTTTCAACTGAAAGTACCGGATTCTTTTCGCTATGGAGAAATAAGGAGGATAAAAATGAGGGATAATTTTAGATTAAAAGTCCTTTCCTTATTATTGGCGGTATTTCTGTGGTATTTTGTTATAGGATATGAAAATCCATCAATAGACACACCATATAATAATATACCAATAGTTTTAAAGAATGTAGACACAATAGAAGAAAAAGGGCTGACGATTGGTGGCGATAAAGAGTCTACTGTAAATGTAACAGTTAGAGGAAGAACCAACAGTTTTATAAATGTCAAAACAGCTGATATAAAAGCAGAAGTTGATTTAAGTCAATACAATGAGAATGATACAGTTTTTCCTATAAGATTTACTGTGCCCGAGGGACTTACTATAGTAAATAAAACACTTACCAATGCACCAATTAGTCTTGAAAAAATAAAATCTAAAGAAATCAAAATAGAGATCAATTTGGAAGGAAAGCCTGCATCGGACAACCAAATTATAGAAGTGTCCGCTAAACAGCCTGAAACTATTGTGATTGAAGGAGCGGATTCACTGATTCAGTCCGTTGAAAAGGCTGTAGCTACTGTAGACAGTGCCAATGTAGTAGACAATACTAATAGAAACTTGCCGCTTCAATTGGTTAATACTGCTGGAGAGATAGTTTCCGGCGTTAGTCAATCTCATCAGTATGTAAATGTATCTTTTGATGTTACTATGATTAAAAAAGTACCGGTCGAACTTGTTACTAAAAACGACCTTCCTGAAGGTACTACCATAGTCACTAGTAATTTGAATGAAACGGAAATCAGCGTTAGCGGTCCACCTGATGTTATAGATAATTTAGATAGTATTAAGACCCATGCTCTGGATTTAGCAGGTGTAGTATCGGATGGAGAATACGATTTGACACTTGACTTACCTGAAGGAATTAGACTGACTAATAATGAAGTTAAGTTAAATGTGAGGTTTATACTTGATAGTATAGTAAATAAAGAGTTTAAAATAGAAATGAAGAATATAGATCTTAGAAAAAAACCACAAAATAGTTCTGCAAGAATTCTAAACGAACAAACTGAATTTACTGTGGAGTTGGTAGGATTAAAATCTAAGGTCAACCCAATAAACGCAGATGCAATTAAAGCATTTATCGATCTAACCGGAGTCAGCGCCGGGGAGGGACAAATAGAATTAGAATTTGAACCCATACCCGATGTTACGTTTGAAAATGTTAATCCAAAACTCATAAGAGTTCTAATAACACCAAGTGATGGACTATAGTATGGATTTAAATGAGAAACACATTTTGTTCAAGGAGTCTTTGCCTCATGCAGTATTAAAAGCCATTGACAAACTTAACAAAAATGATTATAAGGCTTTTGTAGTGGGTGGAGCTGTTAGAAATTTTCTTTTGGGAAGGAAGATTACTGATTATGATTTATGCACAAGTGCAACACCTGAACAAATAAAAGATGTATTTACGGACTTTAAAACATTGTCAATTGGGGCAAAATTTGGTACCGTTATGGTATTAATTGAGGATGAATTCCTTGAAATTACCACATTTAGACGTGAAGATGATTACTATGATGGACGACATCCCGGCACTGTAGAGTTTTCCAGTGACCTTGATGAGGATCTATCTAGAAGGGATTTTACTATAAACGCAATGGCTTATGATCCTAGTGATGGTTTTATTGACCTCTATGGCGGGGATGCGGATATAAGAAACAAAACTATAAGAGCAGTAGGAAATGCAGAAACAAGGATTACAGAGGACTACTTGAGAATGTTAAGAGCCGTAAGACTAGCGACAGAACTGGATTTTAATCTGGATGATGAGCTCTTAATGGCAATCAAAGCAAATGCTGAAGGATTAAAAAAAATAAGTAAAGAACGGATCTCTAACGAATTTAATAGGATACTTCTTTCAAATGTACCTTCAAAGGGTATGCTATTATTGGTACGTTCGGGACTTTTAGCAGAGATATCACAGGATTTGTATAGGATGTATGGTTTTGAACAAGACAGTTCTTTTCATGACGACGATCTTTTTACTCATACTATAAAGGTTTTGGATGGGACTAAGGCTGATTTAGATCTGCGCTTAGCTGCTTTGTTTCACGATGTAGGTAAACCGTCCACTAAAGAGATTGACGAACATGGAGAGGGAAGGTACTTTGGACATCAGAAAGTTTCCGCTTTATTGGCAGAAGAGTTTTTGAAAGATTATAGATACTCAAATAAAATTATAGAAAAAGTCGTTATGCTGATACAAAGACATATGGACTGTGCAAATGTATATACACCAAAATCAGTTAAAAAGCTTATATCTAGAATGGGCAATGAAGTATATACGCTATTTGAACTTCAGGCTGCAGATGTGTTAGCGACAAATAGAAAGTCTAATATTGACAATATAAACAATGGTAAAGAACTAGCAGATACAATAATTAATGAAAAACAAACAGTCGACGAGAGTGGGCTTGCAATAAATGGTGATGATTTAATAAAAATTGGGTATAAACAAGGGGTATATTTAGGAAGTATACTTAAGAAATTAACTGATATGGTTTTAGAAGACGAATCAATAAATACCAATAAATCTTTATTAGAGATAGCCAAAAACTTGTTATATATGGAGGACAAATGAGAAAATATTTTGGAACAGATGGAATTAGAGGTGTAGCAAACATGGACCTTAGTCCTGAATTAGCATATAAAGTAGGACGTGCTGCAGCCTTTAAGCTAAAAGAAAATGGAAGATCCGAAATAGTAATAGGTAGAGATACCAGAATTTCAGGGGATCTAATACAATCAGCTATTACAGCTGGCGTTTTGTCTACCGGTGTCGACGTTATTGATGTTGGAATTATACCAACTCCGGCAATTGCCTATCTCACAAGATATCTGAAAGCAGTTGCAGGAATTGTGATTTCAGCCTCACATAATCCGGGTGAGTTCAATGGAATTAAGTTTTTTTCCTCCAGTGGATTTAAGCTTCCGGACGAAACGGAAAGAGAGATTGAAGAATTAATTGAAAATCCGGAATTAATTAAAGCCTCTCCTGTAGGTAAAGAAGTCGGTAAGTTAAAACATGACTATGAAGCAACAAGAGAATATATAGATTATATAAAATCTCGTTTTAGTATATCTTTAGAGGGACTAAAGCTGGTCATAGACTGTGGTCATGGTGCAACCTCCACTGTAGTTGAAGAGCTTTTTAAGGAATTAGGCGCGGATACTATCATATTAAACACTGATTTTAATGGAATGGACATTAACGATAACTGTGGTTCGACAAATCCAGAGCTAACACAAAAAGCTGTATTAGAATATAGCGCTGATATGGGTATATCTTTTGATGGTGATGGTGATAGACTTATTGCTGTTGATGAAAAAGGTAGGATCATGGATGGAGATCACTATCTAGCTGCAGTAGGTACTCATCTATTAAATCAAGGAAAACTTCCAAACAACACAATTGTAGGTACTGTAATGAGAAATATTGGGCTGTGCGAATATGCTGAAAAAATGGGTTTAAATATTATTGCTACAGCCGTTGGAGATAGATATGTTCTGGAAAAAATGATAGAAGGCGGGTACACACTTGGTGGAGAACAGTCAGGTCATTTTATTTTCTTAGACGATAATACAACCGGAGACGGAATACTTGCAGCACTTAAATTAATAGAGACCATGCTAGAAGCAGAAAAACCACTTTCAGAACTAAATGACTACATGGTAACATACCCTCAAGTATTAAAGAACGCAAAGGTAAGCAATGAGGCTAAAGGAAATTATGAAAGTGACGAGATAATTGCTGCAGCAATTAAAGATTTTGAAGAAAAATTCAAAAATAACGGAAGGGTGCTCATCAGACCTTCAGGAACTGAACCTCTTATAAGGGTAATGGTAGAAGGCAAAGACATTGAAGTTCTAGAGCAAGAATCAGAAAAATTGGTAAAACTTTTAGAAGAAAGGTTAAATTAGGTGAAAAAATGAAATACAATATAGTCACAGATTCTGCATGCGAACTAACGCAAGAACTTGAGACCGCTACTAAAAGAACTATGATACCATTCTTTATCGATATAGGTGAAAAAAGATACGTAGATGATGGTACTATTGATTTACCTGAGCTTAGAAAAGCGATGAAGGATTATGATGGAGTTCCAAAGACTGCTGCTCCTACACCTTATGATTTTTTAAAAGCTTTTGAAAAAGGAACAGAAACTTTTGCTGTAACAATCTCATCTGCACTTAGTGCAACTTATAGCAATGCGATTCTAGCAAAACAGATGGCAGAAGAACAAGGTAATAAACTAATACATGTATTTGACTCTAGATCTGCAGTTTGTGGTGAAACTGCAGTTGTACAAAAGTTAAAAGAGTTCATCGATCAAGGTATGGAGTTTCAAGACATAGTAAACAAAGTTGAAGAATTTATTACAACTAGGAGAACTCTATTTGTGCTAGAATCATTGGACAATTTAATGAAAAATGGAAGGATGTCTAAAGTAGCAGGTTTTATCGCTAATGTACTTTCGATTAAACCGGTACTAACTGCTGATAAAAATGGTGAAATTAAGTTAGTTGAAAAAACCAGGGGCCTTAAAAAAGCTCATACAAGGATGATCGAGATCATCGGCGAGGATAAGGAACTACTAAAAGACAGGGTTCTCTTTATTACCCACTGTAATGCTGCTAAAGCGGCCGAAGAAATAAAAGAACAAATAATAAAAATGTATCAGCCAAAAGATGTGCAGGTTTTAGAAACCGGCGGACTCTCGACGATTTATGCTGATAATGGGGGCATAGTTATTTCGTATTAGTTCATATAGCTATACCATTTATAATAAAATATGATATAATGATTAGATGTGAAGATTAATGTTGGAGGGATCAATAATGGTAGAATTAAAGTCAAATGAAAATAGTAAAGCTGTTTTTACAATAGAAGTTGGAACGGATCAGTTTAAAGATGCAGTGCAAAAAGCATATCAAGAAAATAGACATATGTTTAGCATTCCTGGATTTAGAAAAGGAAAGGCACCTCGTAAAATAATAGAGACTAATTATGGAAAAGATATATTTTATGAGGATGCATTAAATATAGTGTTAAATAATGTTTATGAGCCTGCTCTAAAAGAACTCGATCTTGAACCAATTGACTATCCAAAAGTTGACGTTCTTGATGAAATTAGTGTTGAAAAACCATTTAATGTTGAGTTTACAGTACAATTAAAGCCGGTTGCTGAACTTGGAGATTACAAGAGTATAAAACTGGATATCGTAAAACCTGAAGTAACTGAAGAGATGGTTGATGCTGAGATAAATATTGAGAGAGATAAAAACTCAAGATTAGTCACTGTTTCAGAAGGTGCTGCAGAAGATGGAGATACTGTAAATATCGATTTTGAAGGATTTGTTGAAGATGAAGCTTTTGAAGGAGGATCTGCAGAAGGCTATGATCTGGTACTAGGATCAAATTCCTTTATTCCAGGCTTTGAAGATCAACTTATAGGTTCAACGCAAGATCAAGAATTAGATGTTAAAGTATCCTTCCCTGAAGATTATGAAGAAAGTTTAAGTGGCAAAGACGCTGTATTCAAAGTTCGCGTTAATAGTATAAAGAGAAAAGAACTTCCTGAGCTAGATGATGATTTTGCGATGGATGTTTCAGAATTTGATACTTTAGATGAGTATAAAGCTGATATTAAAGCAAAACTGGAAGAAGCGTCTGAAAATAATTTTAAACAACAAAAGATCAATAAAGCTGTAGAAGCTTTATTGGAAATGACTGAAGTTGATGTTCCTGAAGTTATGGTAGAGGACCAAATAGAAAGAGACTTCCATGATTTTACACATAGAATCAGTCAAATGGGTATAGATTTAGACACCTATTACAGTATTACACAATCTAACGAAGAAGCTGTTAAGGAAGAACTTAGATTACCTGCAGAAAAAAGAGTTAGAACAGATTTAGCTATTGAAGCTTTTGCTAAAGCAGAAGATGTTGAAGTAACAGATGAAGAGATAGACAATGAACTAAGAGAACTTGCTAAAATATATGCTGAAAAAGATATAGAAAAATTTGTATCTGAATACAAAGAAAACAATGAATTAAGCGGTATAACTGAATTTATTAGAAATAGAAATACTCTGGACAAGTTAGTTGAAATGGTAGAATTCAACCTTGTAGATGCTGAATCTATTAAAGATGGAGAAGAGACTGAGGAGTCTGAGTCTGAAGAATAGTTATAACGCTTTTAGAAGAGGAGGCAAAATATGGTAATGGTACCTATAGTTGTCGAACAGACAAATAGAGGAGAAAGATCTTACGATATTTATTCAAGACTTTTAAAAGAGAGAATTATATTTTTAAGTGGTCCTATAGATGACAATGTTGCTAATTTAGTAGTTGCACAATTACTTTTCTTGGTTGCAGAGGACCCAAACAAAGATGTAAACCTATATATAAATTCACCTGGTGGATCAGTTAGCGCCGGTTTAGCAATATATGATACTATGCAGTATATCAAATGCGATGTTAGTACGATTTGCATAGGCCAGGCTGCAAGCATGGGTGCATTTTTACTAGCTGCCGGTGAAAAAGGAAAGAGGTTTGCATTGCCGAATGCTGATATAATGATTCATCAGCCATTGGGTGGAGCACAAGGTCAAGCAGAAGACATTAAAATACAAGCAGAAAAAATATTAAAAGTAAGAACTTTAATTAATAAAATACTGTCAGAAAAAACTGGTCAAACTCTCAAAAGAATAGAAAAAGATACCGACCGAGATTTTTATATGTCTGCTGAAGAAGCCGTGAAGTATGGGCTTATAGATGAAGTTATTGAAAAGTCAGTGTAGTTGGGAGGAATAAATGGCACAGTACGAAGAAAAAAAGATATCATGTTCTTTTTGTGGTAAAAGCCAAGATGAAGTACAAAGACTAATCGCTGGACCAAATGTCTATATTTGTAATGAATGCATAAAGCTTTGTACTGAAATCATAGATGAAGAGGATGATATTTTAGATGTAGTGTTTGATGAGATGCCAAAACCGGTTGAAATTAAAAGAGTTCTGGATGAGTATATAATTCAGCAAGACTCGTGCAAAAAAGCACTCGCAGTAGCTGTATATAATCACTATAAAAGGATAAATTCAGAAGTTTCTACAGGTGTAGAACTTCAAAAAAGTAATGTGCTTTTAATCGGACCTACCGGTTCCGGTAAGACCTTATTAGCACAAACTCTTGCAAAAATTCTGGAGGTTCCATTTGCAATTGCGGATGCAACTTCATTAACTGAAGCCGGTTACGTAGGTGAGGATGTAGAAAATGTAATATTAAAACTCGTCCAAGCCGCTGATTATGACATTGAAAGAGCAGAAAAAGGGATTATATATATAGACGAAATCGATAAGATAACAAGAAAGTCTTCAAATCCTTCAATTACTAGAGACGTAAGTGGAGAAGGTGTTCAGCAAGCACTTCTTAAAATAGTAGAAGGTATGGTTGCTAATGTACCACCACAAGGTGGCAGAAAACATCCACAGCAAGAGTATTTACAAGTTGACACCAGCAATATTCTTTTTATAGTTGGTGGAGCATTTGAAGGAATAGAAAAAATTATTGAAACCAGAACCGAAACTACTTCGATAGGTTTTGGTGCAGATATTAGAGATAGTAAAACATCAAAATATTCTGAATTAATTAAAGATATAAGACCTGAAGACATTCTTAAATATGGAATGATTCCCGAATTTGTTGGAAGAATTCCTGTTATAGTTGCACTGGAGGAGCTCGATGAAGATTCACTTATCAGAATCCTAACAGAACCTAAAAATGCACTTGTAAGTCAATACAAGGAGCTGTTTTTAATGGATGGCTGTGAGCTTGTTTTTGAAGAAAATGCATTAAGGGCAATTGCAAAAAAAGCATATGCTCGAAAGACCGGTGCCAGAGGCCTAAGATCTATAATTGAAGAATTATTAATGGATATTATGTTTGAACTTCCGTCTATGGAAAATGTTAAGAAGTGCTATATAACGGAAGAAACTGTAACAAAAGGTAAGGAACCAACTCTTGTAATCGAGGGGGAAACCCAAACTGAGGTATCATAATGAAATTCATACCCACCGATCAGGTGGGTATCTTTCTTACAAGGAGGTACAATGGTAAACGAATATAATAAACGAGATGTTACATTGCCATTAATTGCATTGAGGGGAATATGGATTTTTCCTCATATGGTAATTCATTTCGATGTTGGAAGAGAAAAGTCAGTTAAAGCATTAGAAGAAGCTATGCTTAATGACTCAAAAATACTACTATCTTCTCAAAAAGATTTTAAAGTAGAGGATCCCAAATTAGAGGATATATATGATATGGGAACTATTGCAGTTATTAAGCAAACTTTAAAACTACCGAATGGAAGCACGAGAGTACTTGTAGAAGGTTTGGACAGAGCTAAAATAAACAGTCTTGAAGATAGTGATGGTTATTTAACTGCAAATGCTATTGAATACACCTATGACTTTGAAGATATAGAAGTGGACGATAAAGTTAAAGCAGCTATGAGACTTGTACTGGATGATGTCAAGGAGTATATAAACTACAGTCCTCAAATTGCACAAGAAGTTATGCTGGGGCTTATGGATATAGAAGATCCGGGGAGACTTGCAGATGTAATTGCATCATATCTACAGTTAAAGCTAGCTGACCACTTTACTATTTTAGATGAGCTCAATTTCTATAATAGACTTGAAAAACTCCATATGATTCTAGGGGAAGAAATAGAGCTATTAAAGATAGAAGAAAAAATTAATAGAAAAGTTAGAAAACAATTAGATAAAGTTCAAAGAGAGTATTATCTAAAAGAACAGCTAAATGTCATCAAATCTGAACTTGGTGAAGGTGATTTAGATGATGATGTTATGGAAGAATATCTTAAAAAAATTGAAAGCAAAAAACTCCCCAAATATGCGGAAGAAGCTGCAAGAAAAGAATTAAAAAGAATGGGGCAAATGAGCCCTGCTTCACCTGAGATTAATGTAAGTAGAACATATTTGGATTATTTGCTTGATCTACCCTGGTCAAAAACTACTAAAGATAAGATAGAGCTCAAAGCTTCCAGAGAGATATTAAATAGAGATCACTATGGACTCAAACAGGTCAAAGAGAGAGTTCTTGAGTATCTTGCAATATTAAAAAGAACAAAGACTATGTCAGGACCGATTCTTTGTTTAGTTGGACCTCCGGGAGTTGGTAAGACGTCAATAGCTAAATCAATTGCTGAATCCATGCAAAGAAAGTTTGTTAGTATGAGACTGGGAGGGGTAAGAGATGAAGCGGAAATTAGAGGGCATAGGAAAACATATATAGCAGCAATGCCCGGTAGAATTATCACACTCATGACAAAAGCAGGGTCACTTAATCCGGTTTTCTTACTCGATGAAATTGACAAGGTATCTTCCGATTTCAGAGGAGATCCGGCATCTGCACTGCTAGAAGTGCTTGATCCCGAGCAAAATGACGAATTCACTGATCATTTTCTTGAAGTTCCTTTTGATTTATCCAAGGTGATGTTTATAACTACGGCCAACTCGACTTCTACAATTCCACCAGCACTATTAGACAGGATGGAAGTAATTAGGGTTGAAGGTTATACTACTGAAGAAAAATATCAGATAGCCAGAAATCATTTACTTCCTAAAACTCTCAAAAGTCATGGCCTTACAGAAGATGATTTTGAAATTTCACAAGCAGCCCTAATGCAACTCGTAAATAATTACACCAGAGAATCCGGAGTTAGGGAACTTGAGCGTATGGTTTCCAGAGTTGTGAGAAAAGCAGTTCGCCGTATGGTGGAAGAAGGCATAGTAAAAACTAAAATAACCGTACAAAATCTTTCTAATTATGCCGGCAGACCTAAGTATAGAGATGATATTTTAGAAGAATCACCAATGGTTGGTGTTGTAACCGGACTGGCGTGGACTCAGGTAGGTGGAGAGATTCTTCAGATTGAAGCAAATACTATGCCTGGAACAGGGAAAATACAGTTGACAGGTCAACTAGGTGAAGTTATGAAAGAATCTGCCATGGCAGGATTTTCGTATATTAGATCTAATTCAGAAAAACTGGGAATTGAAGATAAAAACTTCTTTAAAGAACTTGATATTCACATTCATATTCCTGAAGGAGCAATACCAAAAGACGGTCCTTCTGCAGGGATATCAATGACAACAGCAATGGTGTCAGCTCTTACCGGGAGAAAAGTAAAAAATTCAATAGCAATGACCGGGGAGATGACACTAAGAGGCAGGATATTGCCTATTGGTGGAGTTAAGGAAAAAATATTAGCAGCAGCTAGATATAATATAAAAACAGTCATACTCCCTGAGTCAAACAAGAGAGATACTGAAGACTTACCAAGTAAAGTTTTAAAAAATATGGATATACATTATGTAAATGAAATTAACGAAGTGTTAGATTTAGTACTGGAGAAAGCAGATGCTTAAAATTGTTCAAAGTGATTTAGAAGCTGTGGCAGTTAAACCGGACCAATATCCTATTGATAGCCTTCCGGAGATAGCTTTTGCAGGTAGGTCAAATGTTGGTAAATCATCTTTTATTAATTCGATAATCAACAGAAAAAACTTAGCTAGGACTAGTTCGAAACCTGGAAAGACAAGGACGATTAACTTTTATTTGATAAATGACAACTTTAGGTTGGTTGATTTACCGGGATACGGCTATGCATCGGTTGCAAAATCTGAGAAAGACAGTTGGGGCGGGATTATAGAAAGGTATTTACACGAAAGAAATAATTTAAAAGAAGTTTTCTTAATGGTGGATATAAGACATGAACCAACTATGCAAGATGTTCAAATGTACGACTGGATTTTAGCTTATGGCTTTACAGGATATGTCATCGCTACTAAAGCAGACAAGATTTCAAAAGGAAAATATATGAACGCTGTTAAAACTATTGCTAATAAACTTGGGATTAAAGATAGAAGTTTAATAATACCTTATTCGATAACTAACAAAGTTAATCAAGAGGATTTACTGAAGTTAATAGGTGATATTATATAAATAAAAATATAGGTGGATCATAAGATTCACCTATATTTCTTAGAATTAGTCTTCTTTTACAAACATATCCTTAGTAGCTCCACAAACTGGGCAAACCCAATCTTCAGGAATATCTTCAAATTTAGTTCCAGGAGCAATACCGCCGTCTGGATCGCCTACCTCAGGATCATATACATAACCACATGGTTCACATACCCATCTTTCCATATTAGACAACTCCTTCCATTTATAATTTACATCTTTATTATAACATAAAATTATATAACTGTGTGTACTTTTAGAAGAAATGGGATTTTATTAGATTTTATTAGAAAAAGTTTTAAATTTGTTAACGATTTTTTACTTATTAACGCTTAATCCATCTTTTATACTTGTAAATTGATATAATTGATATAAAATGGGTAATATATATACCGATAGATTAATAATTAAAAGATTTTGATATAAGTTTTAGAAGGTGATTAAAATGGCATACTACTATACCGGTAAGCATACAAGTGATTTACAACATATTAATATAGTAGTTAAATCTATTATAAGAAAAGTAAATAATATTATACCAGATGAAAATCTATTATTTGATATAAGATTGATTATTAATGAATTAGTCATTAATGGATGTGAACATGGAAATAGTTTTGATAATGATAAATCAATTGATTTAATTCTCACCATAAAAGATAATATAGTAACTATACAAGTTATTGATGAAGGTGAAGGACTAAAATATGATTTATCCAATTACAATCCTAGTAGTATGAAAACATGTGGTAGAGGATTGAAAATTGTACAGGAATTATCTGATGAGTTAATTATAAACAAAAACAGTGTAACTGCAATCATTAATAAGTAGAAAGAAACTCAGTTGAAAAGTGTAAAATCGTTGAGTTTCTTTTCTTTTTGAATAAAATTATATTATTATTTAATTACTTATGATAGAATTTATTATGAAAAAAACAAGAAATCAAGGAAGGTAGTATGAATATAGACAAAAGAATAAGAAATGTAGCAATAATAGCTCATGTAGACCATGGGAAAACAACACTAGTAGATGGCCTTTTGAGAACATCAGGAATTTTTAGAGATAACCAAGTGGTAGATGATAGGGTTATGGACTCAAATGATATTGAGAAAGAAAGAGGAATCACTATTCTTTCGAAGAACACAGCCATTGAATACAAAGGATACAAAATAAATATAATCGATACCCCTGGGCATGCTGATTTTGGGGGAGAAGTGGAAAGAGTTTTAAAAATGGCAAATGGGGTCATACTTGTAATTGATGCCTTCGAAGGGCCAATGCCGCAAACTAAATTTGTATTAAGAAAAGCATTTGAACTTAATCTACCTGCTATAATATGTATAAACAAGATAGATAGACCTGAAGCTAGGACTGAACAAATCCAAGATGAACTTTTAAATCTATTTATACAAATGGATGCAGATGAGTCATATGTAGAATCACCTTTTATATATGCTTCAGCTAGAAAAGGTTATGCAACTACTGATCCTGAATTAGTAACAGAGGATATGACAGCATTACTGGATACAATTATCGATTGGATTCCTGCACCTACCGGCAATGAAGAAGAGCCTTTTAAATTATTAATTTCTACAACGGATTACAGCGACTATGTTGGAAGGATAGGAATAGGTAAAATTGAAAGTGGAGAGATTGTTCAGGGAGATAATGCTGTGATAGTTAACTATAATGAACCTGATAAACACTTAAATGTAAAAATCACAAATATATATGAGTTCAAAGGATTAAAGAGAATTGAAGTTGAAAGATCAAGTGCGGGCAATATTGTTGCTGTTACGGGAGTTGAGGGTATAAATATAGGTGATACGATCTGCAGTCCGGAAAATATCGTGGCATTGCCTTTTGTTAAAATATCCGAACCAACGCTTTCCGTAACATTTTCTGTCAACGATGGTCCATTTGCAGGAAGGGAAGGTAAGTATGTAACAAGCAGACAAATAAGATCCAGACTATATAAAGAACTTCAAACGGATGTAAGTCTTAAAGTAGAAGATACTGATTCTACGGATGCATTTAGGGTTAGTGGTAGAGGAGAGCTCCATCTTTCAGTTTTGATTGAAAAC
Source organism: Bacillota bacterium (assembly GCA_023443025.1). Classification (GTDB taxonomy): domain Bacteria; phylum Bacillota; class Clostridia; order Tissierellales; family Peptoniphilaceae; genus Microaceticoccus. Next base: position 10,072 of record JAEZWM010000035.1, on the reverse strand, counting down.
ATGAGAAGGGAAGGCTACGAGTTTATGATATCCAAGCCGGAAGTTCTTTATAAACGTGACGAAAACAATGTGCTACTTGAACCGATGGAGATTGTTACGATTGACGTAGATGAAGAATACGTTGGGGCTATTATTGAAAAACTCGGAAGGAGAAAAGGTGAACTGCTTGATATGACTCCTTCAAAAGGCGGTTTTACAAGGCTCGAGTTCTTGATTCCGGCAAGAGGATTAATTGGATACAGACAGGAATTCATGACCGATACCAGGGGTAATGGAGTGATAAATACTGAATTTGACTCATTTCAGGAGTATAAAGGTGAGATTCCAAAGAGAAATCTCGGCTCACTGATTGCGTTTGAAACAGGAGTTGCGACTTCCTATGGCCTTGGTCAAGCACAAGAAAGAGGTATACTATTTATCTCTCCCGGCCAAGAAGTTTACGAAGGTATGGTAGTAGGATCAAACGCCAAGGGACTGGATATAGAGGTGAACATTTGTAGAAAGAAACAGCAGACAAACATCAGATCATCAGCAGCTGATGATGCGATAAGACTATATCCTCCTAAAGTAATGAGCCTGGAAGAATTAATGGAATTTATTGAAAACGACGAGCTTATAGAAGTAACTCCGAATTCACTTAGACTAAGGAAGAAAATTTTAAATACAAATAAAAGATACAAATCAAACAAAAATACAAGATAAAAATAGATGTCATATAATTAAAGTATTAATCAGATAGGTTGTGATGAAATGCCCTTTATAGACTTAACTTCAAGATCCTTTTGGTGGATAAATATATTACTTGCTATCTTGGTAGTGTTTTTAGGAAGACACAAAAATCCAAGATCCACACTGATGTGGGTAATGGTCTTAACTATGTTGCCCGGTGTTGGTTTTATTTTCTACCTTTTTTTGGGTCAGGATTATAAAAAAAGAAAAATGTTTTTACTAAAGGAAGAGCAAGATGATTTTATTAGTAACATCACTCTATTTCAGAGCGACTTTATTTCTAAAGGTAAATTCTTCTATAATAATCAAAAGACTCGTGAGTATTATGACTTAATAAGGATGAATTTAGAAGTAGATGAGTCTTTTTATACTCAAGACAATGATATTAAAATATATTATTGGGGAGTAGATAAATTTACAAGTCTATTATCCGATATTGAAAATGCAACCGAAAGTATCGACATGCAGTACTATATATTTAAAAAGGATCAAATTGGCTCCAGAATAATTGAAGCTTTAGAGAGAAAAGCAAGTGAAGGAGTCGAAGTCAGACTACTTTATGATGGAGTAGGAGGAAGATTATTAAAGAAAAAGCATTTCGAGAAGCTTAAGGAAAACGGCGGACAAGTAAATGTGTTTTTTCCAAGTATTATAAGGCCTATCAATATTAGAATGAATTATCGTAACCATAGGAAAATAGTTGTGATTGATAATAGTATTGGTTACGTTGGTGGATTTAATGTGGGCGATGAGTACTTAGGTCTAGATAAAAAATTTGGACCGTGGAGAGATACCCATATAAGGATAGAAGGTTCGGGTGTATTAGGACTAAAATTTAGGTTCATTAAAGACTGGAGATACGCTAGTGGTAAACATGATGAGGAATCCGAGCATGTAAGCGGATCCTATAATCCGGATGGTAACAGTGGTGTTCAAATAATTACTTCTGGCCCTGATACTCAATTTGAAAATGTTAAAAATGCATTTTTTAAAATGATAACAAGTGCAAGGGATGTCATATACATTCAAACACCTTATTTTGTACCGGATGATGCTATAATGGATGCATTAAAAACCGCTATTATATCAGGTGTTAAAGTAAATATAATGATACCCGGAAACCCTGATCATCCATTTGTGTATTGGGCATCGCTATCATATTTAGGATCACTATTACGTGCAGGAGCAAAGGTATTTATATATAATACAGGCTTTCTACATTGCAAAACACTTATTATTGATGACTACGTTAGTACTGTTGGTAGTGCAAACATGGATATTAGAAGTTTTGCATTGAACTTTGAAGTAAATGCAGTAGTATATGATGAGGAAGTAAACAAATCTCTCAAGGACCAATTTTACTTGGACATTGAAAAAAGCGTAGAAATGACGCTTGAAGATTACCTACAAAGGGGTAGAATGGTAAAAGTAAAAGAAGCTTTCTCGAGGTTGCTATCTCCAATTCTTTAATATATAAGAAATCACACAAGTGGTATTGACATAGATAGTTGTTATATGATATTATTACAGAGCGTGTAAACCGCACGAGTGGGGTATTAAAGCATAGCACCTACACACGGCGAGTATAATGGAGAAGGAGGTGCACGCATGTACGCAATTATAGAGACAGGTGGTAAACAATATACAGTTAGAGAAGGAGACGTTCTTTCTATTGAGAAACTAAGTGCCAATGAAGGTGAAAAAGTAGAATTCGATAGGGTTTTATTGGTTTCAGGTGATGAAACAAAAGTTGGTTCTCCTACTGTTGACGGTGCTAAGGTCGAAGCTGAAGTTCTTGAAAATGGAAAAGGTAAAAAAGTTATAGTTTATAAGTTCAAAGCTAAAAAAGGCTTCAGCAAGAAAAAAGGTCATAGACAACCTTTTACAAAAGTTAAAATCTCTAGTATCATAGCTTAAATTGATTGATATAAATATACAAAAATCTAAAGTACATGATTTAGTTAGTGATGTCGTTATCGACGGACACGCAAACTATGCTAAATATGGCGAAGATATAGTGTGTGCTGCAGTTTCTACACTAATGTTCACGCTTATTGGATCTTTAGATGAAGTATTGAAGCTTGATACTAAAAAATATACTTATAATATAAACGAAGATCAAGTTAATATCAGTTTGAATATTGATATTAAAGCATTAACGGAAAATGAGAGGCATGACGTTAGGTTATTAACTTCAATGTTTTTAACCGGCATACGCGGAGCCATACAAGATTACGATAAATATGCAAAAATCACCATTAGGGAGGTGTAGATATGCTTAAGTTTAATTTACAATTTTTTGCGAGTAAAAAAGGTCTTGGTAGTACTAAGAACGGTAGAGACAGTAGAGCAAAAAGACTAGGAACAAAAAGAGCAGACGGACAGTTTGTATTAGCTGGAAATATCCTTGTAAGACAAAGAGGAACTAAAATACACCCAGGAAACAATGTAAGAAGAGGCGGAGATGACACTCTATTTGCAATTGTTGATGGAGTTGTAAAGTTTGAGAGACTAGGAAAAAACAGGAAACAGGTAAGTGTTTATCCTAACTCACAAATATCAGCATAGAAGCTTACCACATGGTAAGCTTTTTCTATTTTAGGAGAATGTTATGTTTATAGATTTTGCAAAAATCGAGCTTAAGGCCGGTAGAGGTGGAGACGGAGCGATAGCCTTTAGAAGAGAAAAATATGAGCCAATGGGAGGACCATCAGGCGGCGATGGCGGTGATGGTGGAAGCATAATCATTAAAGGTGATAGCGGACTAAGAACCCTTATGGATTTTCGATACAAAAGACATTATAAAGCTGAACCAGGCGAAAACGGACTGAATAAGAAACAATATGGAAAAAGTGGAAGTGACTTAGTTCTAAAAGTACCTGTAGGTACTCTTATAAAAGATGAAAAATCAAATAAAGTCATGTTTGATATTAAAGAAGATGGACAAGAGTTTATAGTTGCAAGGGGCGGTAGAGGAGGACGAGGAAATGCTAAATTTACAACCTCAACCAGACAAGCTCCAAGATTTGCAGAACCAGGAAAACCGGGGGAAGAGAGAGTTGTAATATTGGAATTAAAGCTCATAGCCGATATTGGTTTTATAGGTATGCCAAATGTTGGGAAATCATCGCTACTTTCTATATTAAGTAATGCAAAGCCCAAAATTGCCAACTATCATTTTACAACACTTTCACCAAACCTAGGAGTTGTTCAGATAGATCATGGTAAGTCCTTTGTTATCGCTGATATACCCGGGTTGATAGAAGGAGCAAGTGAGGGTATAGGATTAGGCCATGATTTTCTAAGGCATATAGAAAGAACTCGAATGCTTGCCCACGTACTGGATATATCCGGTAGTGAGGGCAGAGATCCATTAGAAGACTTTGAAAGCATAAATGAAGAACTGGAAATCTACAACCCTGAGCTCTCAAAAAAGAAACAATTAGTAGTATTAAATAAAATGGACATACCCGACTCGGAATTATGGAAAGAGATAGTTATAGATAATTTAACTGGGCGAGGATACGATATAATTGAGACTTCAGCTGCGACACTCGAAGGAACTAAGGAGCTGGCATATAAATTATGGGAACATGTCAAAGACTTAAAAACAAATTACGAAACTTTTGATGAAGAGTATGAACAGTATCACGAAGAAGAGGTAGAAGAATATACTATTACTGTTAAAGATGATGTATATCATGTAGATGGACCGTTCATCGAAGATTTAATTTATAGGACAAACTTCGAAGACTATGAAGCTCTTAATTATTTCTACAATCTACTTAAGAGAAAAGGAATTATTGAAGAGCTCCGTGATATAGGTTTAAAAGAAGGCGATGATGTTATCATCGGTGATATAGAGTTTGAATTTAAAGAATAGAGGTTAATATGATTACAGGAAAACAAAGATCTGAGCTAAAGAAAATAGCTCATAAAATGGAACCAAAAGTACTGATAGGTAAAAATGGTCTATCAGATAATCTTATAAAACAAATAGATCAAATACTAACTAAAGAAGAAATAGTTAAAGTAAAAATATTGAATAATAACATGGATGAAAAAGAAGATATAATTAACGAAATAATTGAAGAACTAAATGGAGAGTTCGTTTCGTCACTTGGAAATAAATTTGTATTATATAGAAAGAATGAAGATAAGTCCATAATCAATTTCTAAAAAAACGCACATGATTTTAAAATCATGTGCGTTTTTCTATTTACTTACTTTTAGTAAATACTATCTCGGAAATACCTGAGATTACAATTACTTCGTCTCTTTGCAAACTAATTTTAGAAGATGCATTATTGTCGTCGTTTTTAACGTAGTAAATAGTATCTATTAACTCTCCATCTTGATATACGGCTATATATGCAGGGCTAGCATATACATTCGAAAGCTTTAAATCGAAGCTCCCTTCTTCTATATCGCTTCCAACAAGCCAGTAGCCGGTTGTAAGTGTAGCAGTAGAATCGGAGATGGGCTTTGCGTTATATATATCGATTATCATTCCTTCTGCAACATCGAATATGTACCCTGCATCAAGAGCGACTCTGATTCGATATTCAGTAGGAGTCTGCACATTTGGATAGTCTTCATTTATAACGATATTATAAGAAGCATCGGTAATACTTAATTTTCCAGATCCTTTTACGTGAATATCATAAATAGCATCAGTTTTCAATTCATTCCCTATTGTATGTTTGCCAGCCATGTAAGATAATACAGGCTTAGTAAAGAAATCTTCATCAACCTCAACCTGCTTTTTATCATTAATATCTTCACCATCGCTAGTTATAGGAGTGTCATTATCATCTTTGCTTGTCTCAGTGCTATCTTCCGGTAGTTCAGAACTATCAAAGCTTGGTATAGAACAAGCAGAGATAGAAAGTATTAGCACTATAATAAAAAGTTTTACTAAATTTTTCATAAATACCTCCCAAAAGATAATACAATTATACTTTATAGAATAAGAATTATCAAACATATGATTATTAACATTAATTACATATTAATTATATAAAAGCATGGTTTTAGAGATTTATAGACATTCTATTTAAGTAGACATCGATGCAAGAGTATGGGAATAATTAAAAGATATAATAAAAAATAACTATATTTTCAAAAAATATAAAAAACCTGTTGACATACTTCAGAAAACTTGTTATATTAGTTAGGCTGCTTCAATTCGCAGATGAAAAACATGTAAAAATAATTTAAAAAACATGTTGACAAAGAAATTTGTAGGTGTTATAATAATAAGGCACCTCAGAATTGGGGCTGCACGAACCTAGATAAGAAAATAGTGAATACTTTGAGGAAACGTACAAAATAATTTTAAAAATAATAAGAGCAGAATCAAACTTTTAATTGAGAGTTTGATCCTGGCTCAGGACGAACGCTGGCGGCGTGCTTAACACATGCAAGTCGAACGAGAATCTAGCGAGCCTAACAATTCGTTGTGAAGCATGCTGGAGGAAAGTGGCGGATGGGTGAGTAACGCGTGAGCAACCTGCCTTACACAAGGGAATAGCCTCGGGAAACCGTGATTAATGCCCTATGAAATATCGTAATCGCATGATAATGATATCAAAGCGTTAGCGGTGTAAGATGGGCTCGCGTCTGATTAGCTAGTTGGTGAGATAAAAGCCCACCAAGGCGACGATCAGTAGCCGGCTTGAGAGAGTGGACGGCCACACTGGAACTGAGACACGGTCCAGACTCCTACGGGAGGCAGCAGTGGGGAATATTGCACAATGGAGGAAACTCTGATGCAGCGACGCCGCGTGAGCGAAGAAGGTCTTCGGATTGTAAAGCTCTGTCCTAAAGGAAGATAATGACAGTACTTTAGGAGGAAGCCCCGGCTAACTACGTGCCAGCAGCCGCGGTAATACGTAGGGGGCGAGCGTTGTCCGGAATTATTGGGCGTAAAGGGTACGTAGGCGGTTTCATAAGTCAGATGTAAAAGCGTGGGGCTCAACCCCATAAAGCATTTGAAACTGTGGAACTTGAGTAGTGGAGAGGAAAGTGGAATTCCTAGTGTAGCGGTGAAATGCGTAGATATTAGGAGGAATACCAGTGGCGAAGGCGACTTTCTGGACACAAACTGACGCTGAGGTACGAAAGCATGGGGAGCAAACAGGATTAGATACCCTGGTAGTCCATGCCGTAAACGATGAATGCTAGGTGTCGGGGGTCAAACCTCGGTGCCGCAGTTAACACAGTAAGCATTCCGCCTGGGGAGTACGGTGGCAACACTGAAACTCAAAGGAATTGACGGGGACCCGCACAAGCAGCGGAGCATGTGGTTTAATTCGATGCAACGCGAAGAACCTTACCAGGACTTGACATATAGATGAAAGATCTAGAGATAGATCCCTCTCTTCGGAGACAGCTATACAGGTGGTGCATGGTTGTCGTCAGCTCGTGTCGTGAGATGTTGGGTTAAGTCCCGCAACGAGCGCAACCCCTATAGCTAGTTACCAGCACTTCGGGTGGGGACTCTAGTTAGACTGCCGATGATAAATCGGAGGAAGGTGGGGATGACGTCAAATCATCATGCCCTTTATGTCCTGGGCTACACACGTGCTACAATGGTCGGTACAGAGGGCAGCGAGACTGTGAAGTTAAGCGAATCTCAGAAAGCCGACCCCAGTTCGGATTGCAGGCTGCAACTCGCCTGCATGAAGTCGGAGTTGCTAGTAATCGCAGATCAGAATGCTGCGGTGAATGCGTTCCCGGGTCTTGTACACACCGCCCGTCACACCACGGGAGTCGACAATACCCGAAGCCAGTGAGCCAACCGCAAGGAGGCAGCTGTCGAAGGTAGGGTCAATGACTGGGGTGAAGTCGTAACAAGGTAGCCGTATCGGAAGGTGCGGCTGGATCACCTCCTTTCTAAGGAGCTAAAAAGTTCTATGTTATTCCTCTATTCATTCTGGAATGAAAAAAATAAGATAATGAGCGAAGTGCCTTTCATGGAAAAGAACGCAAGGGAACAGAAATAAAGGTACTCACATTATAAAATAAATCCTTTTATTTATGGGGGTGTAGCTCAGTTGGGAGAGCACCTGCCTTGCAAGCAGGGGGTCAGGAGTTCGAATCTCCTCATCTCCACCAAACTAAGTTAATCTTAGTTATGATGCACATTGACAACTGCAAATTGAAATATATAACCAAAATGAGAGTAAAGACAAATTTCTTAAAAGAAACAATCTTTACCGGATTAAAACAGAAGCATTGGAAGACCAATGCAAACAAAGGTCAAGTTAGAAAGAGCATCAGGTGGATGCCTTGGCACCAAGAGCCGACGAAGGACGTGACAAGCTGCGATAAGCGACGGGGAAGAGCAAATATCTATCGATCCGTCGATATCCGAATGGGGAAACCCACTTGCTTAGCAAGTATTGTATGGTGAATCCATAGCCATGCAAAGGAATACCGGGGGAACTGAAACATCTAAGTACCCCGAGGAAAAGAAAGAAACCTCGATATCCTCAGTAGCGGCGAGCGAACGGGATAGAGCCCGACCGAGACATAAAGGAGTGAACGAGATAGGAGAATCTTCTGGGAAGGAGAACCAAAGAAGGTAAGAGTCCTGTATTCGAAATTTCAATCACCCTGTCTCAAAAGAGTACCACGGGGCACGTGTAACCTTGTGGGAAGATAGGGGGACCACCCCCTAAGGCTAAATACTCCTTGGTGACCGATAGCGAACCAGTACCGTGAGGGAATGGTGAAAAGAACCCCGGGAGGGGAGTGAAATAGAATCTGAAACCTGATGTTTACAAGCAGAGAAACCAGGCACTCCATTCTAAATATGACGACTTCAAAAGAAGACGAAAAAAGAAAGAAACGTTAAAAAGAAGCCGATTGTGTGTAGAATGGAGTGCCTGGAATCTCGTACTTTTTGTAGAACGGGCCAGCGAGTTATGATCATAAGCAAGGCTAAGCACTAGCAGGTGCGCACCCGTAGCGAAAGCGAGTCTTAATAGGGCGCATAAGTTTATGGTCATAGACCCGAAACCGTGTGATCTATCCATGGGCAGAGTGAAGTGTCGGTAAAACGACATGGAGGCTCGAACCGGGTAACGTTTAAAAGTTAACGGATGACCTGTGGATAGGGGTGAAAAGCCAATCGAACACGGAGATAGCTGGTTCTCCTCGAAATAGCTTTAGGGCTAGCCTCAAAGAAAACATGTAGCGGGGGTAGAGCACTGAATCGCCAAGGGGCATGTGATGTTACCGAGGCCTATCAAACTCCGAATACCGCCTACAGCACTTTGGGAGTCAGACAATGTGGGATGAGCTTCATTGTCGAAAGGGAAAGAACCCGGACCACCGACTAAGGTCCCCAAATCACGTTTCAGTGGAAAAGGATGTGGAGTTACTGAGACAACTAGGATGTTGGCTTAGAAGCAGCCATGCATTGAAAGAGTGCGTAATAGCTCACTAGTCAAGTGACTCTGCGCCGAAGATAACCGGGGCTAAAACGTGTACCGAAGTCGTGGATTCGAAAGAATGGTAGAGGAGCATTGTATATTGGGCGAAGCAGAAGCCGCGAGGCACTGTGGATGATATACAAGAGAGAATGCTGGCATGAGTAGCGAGAGGTGAGTGAGAATCTCACCCGTCGAAAACCTAAGGATTCCTGAGGAAGGCTCGTCCACTCAGGGTAAGTCGGGACCTAAGGCGAGGCCGAAAGGCGTAGTCGATGGACAACAGGTGGAGATTCCTGTACCGATGGATGCGATATAAAAGATGTAGTGACGCAGGAGGATAAGAGTAGCGCCCAGTTGGTGAGGCGTGCAAGCACAAAGGTGGGAGGAAAAGGCAAATCCGTCCTCTAGTAAACATTGAAGTGTGATGCGGATCGAAAATAAGTAGAGAAGGATCTGACTCCATACTGCCAAGAAAAGCTGCTATAAGTATCCATTGCCCGTACCGCAAACCGACACAGGTAGGTGAGGAGAGAATCCTAAGACGAGCGGAAGAACCTTTGTTAAGGAACTCGGCAAAATGACCCCGTAACTTCGGGAGAAGGGGAGCCCCCTACTGGGGGGCCGCAGTGAAAAGGCCCAAGCGACTGTTTACCAAAAACACAAGTTTCTGCGAAGTCGAAAGACGAAGTATAGGAGCTGACACCTGCCCGGTGCTGGAAGGTTAAGGGGACTGCTTAGCGAGAGAGCAATTCGTTGTAATTTTGCGAAGGCATGAGCTGAAGCCCCAGTAAACGGCGGCCGTAACTATAACGGTCCTAAGGTAGCGAAATTCCTTGTCGGGTAAGTTCCGACCCGCACGAAAGGTGTAACGATTTGGGCACTGTCTCAACAAAGGATCCGGT
>JAEZWM010000095.1 GCA_023443025.1 Bacillota bacterium | reverse complement strand
CCATTATCTATACAATAGCTTTGTTCTATTTCTTCTATTAATTCTGAGAAGTCAAAATCATTTATATAGTCAATTTTAGATTTAGGACATCCTAAAGCTTCAATTAGGTTGTCTAGTTCTAATGTATATATTCTCATTTGTTTGTTTACTTGGTCTTTTAACATGAATACCCTCCCTTTTTCCTTACCTATATTATCTCATTAAAAAGGCTTCTATTCAAGCAATTGCAAGGGTTTAAGGGTGTTTTATTCAGTTTTTTTATTAGGGTTTTTCAGCAGACTCCTGATTCTCCCGGTTTATGAGAGGAGCCTATAGCTCCGCATCATAAACTACCTCTGTTTTTTTAAGTGTAATGTGCCGGGCGTAATTCATCTGCCGTTGTTTAATTTAAGTCAAATGTAATTGGAAGTGAGGGCACTTCCGCTACCACCTTAGCATGGTTTATTTAAACAATTTAGGTAATTTTATATAGTTTTAACTTGATAGAATGTGCATGGTTCAGGAGATTTAAAATAAAGGAGAATCTGAGTTCTCCCCTACGTCTAACACGACAAGTTCCTTGTCGTTTATAATACAAGAATGTTTTTCGTAAAAGAAGTGCTCCCACTTCCATTCAGTTATATTTTATTTTTTTATAAAAATCCGTAATGGCAATCCACTGTTTCACCGGTTAATTGCAACTTGTTTGGAGCCATTCTTTTATTCTACCCTTGTCCAAACAAAAAAACGAAGCATATCGCTTCGTTTTACTTCTCCTTTTCAAAAACTCCAACCATCTCCACATGATATGTCCGTGTAAATTGGTCAAAAAGTTCCAGATTGGTCAACCTATACCCTTTATTTATAAAACTTTGGTAGTCATCAGCCAGGGTTTTAGGATTGCAGGATATATATATGAATTTAACAGGATTGAAGTCTAGAATTTTTTCCAAAGCTTTTGGTACAATTCCTGACCTTGGCGGATCTAGTACTATGAGCTCCGGTGCTCCTTTTAGGCTCTCGAGTTCTTTTAATACATCATTTGCCCTAAACTCCACATTATCTATACTATTTAGCTTTGCGTTGATTTTTGCAGCTTCTACGGCCTCTTCAACTAGTTCAACACCAATTACATGTTTAGCTTTTTTAGCTAAAATTTGACTAATCGTTCCTGTACCGGAATATAGATCATATGCGGTTGTATTTGAAAGATTTCCTGCGAGCTCAAGAACTCTTGAGTATAGTTTTTCTATACCAAATACATTTGGTTGAAAAAATGAAAAAGGTGATATTTTAAACTTCAGACCCAGTACCTCTTCAAATATATGATCCCTGCCGTAGAGTATCCTTAATTCGTCAGCTTTTACAGTGTCACCTATATCATCATTTAAAGTATGAAGAATACTTACAATTTCATTTTCCAGCTCCAAACCCTTAAGTACTTCAACAAACTCTTTTGCATCCAGTTCATCCTGAGTTGTAGTGACTAAATTCACCATCAGTTCTCCTGTATGAAAACCTGCCCTTACTACTAAATGTCTAAGGAATCCTTCTGCTGACATTTTTCTATAATGTACTTTGTTTGAAGTTCTAAAGTATTCCATTACAGCTCTTCTAATCTTTTCAAAATCCGGATGCACGATATTACATGTCGTGGTGTCAACTATCTCGTAGTACCTACCTTTTCTGTGAAGCCCAAGAATCAGTGGTCCTCCTTTTACTTCATCACCGAAGGTATATTCCATTTTATTTCGATAACCCACGGGTTTAGGGTTTGGGTGAACTATTAATTCTTCAAAGCCTGTTTCACTAAATAAATCCAATATAGCAGACTTTTTAAGTTCAAGTTCTGTCTCTAAACTAAGAGTTTGATAACTACATCCGCCACATTTTTCATGTGCATCACATGGTTTGCCGGTCTCAAGTTCTGATCTTTCTAATAGTTCAAACCATTTTACTTGCCTGTACTCAGGTCTTGTCCTGCCAAGAACTACATTATAAAGCTGGCCAGGGATTGCGTTTTTCATTCGCACTCTCTGGCCATCTACTATACCCTCTGCCAAATTGGGAAATATTAATTTGTCAGGTTTAAACAAAAATTCTTTTTTCTTTCTCATTTTTTCTCCATTATCTCTTTCTCCAAGTACTTGGACTGAAAAGTACCAGTACAGGGAAAATTTCAAGTCTTCCTATAATCATTGCAAAAGTTAACACCACTTTCGAAAATTTTCCAAAATAAGCATAGCTTTCCGTTGGTCCTACTGATGCAAGTCCGGGCCCTATATTGTTAAGTGTAGCTGCTACAGCACTAAATGCAGTTGCAAAGTCATTTTCCTTTATTGAAATAATAAATAATATGCTTATAAATATCCCAATATAGAGAATCAGATACATATGAGCTCCTCTAAGCACATCCGATGGTACTGTTCGTCCATCTTCAGCAACAGACATGACTCTTCTAGGGTTTAGTGCTCTTTTAAGTTCGTTTATTCCAGATTTGAATAATATAATTACCCTTGATACTTTAATTCCACCTGCCGTCGATCCGGCACAAGAACCGACAAACATAAGTATTAGCAAGATATAATGTGAGAATAGTGGCCATTTTGCAAAATCCACCGTCGCATAACCGGTGGTCGATACTATTGATGTAACGGTGAAAAACACACCTCTTACGAGCTCCGGTATGGAATTATACATGCTATGGATATTAATACAAATTGCGATGACCGCAAGTAATACTATGCTCAAATACACTTTTAGCTCTTCACTTCTAAAAACATCTCTTGCCCTGCCTATTAGTATTAGGTAATATAAGTTGAAGTTAATTCCAAATAATATCATGGCAACACCAAGTGTGTAGTCGATAGCAGCTGAATTGTAATGTGCTACACTGGCAGCTTTATTACTAAAGCCTCCGGTACCTGCCGCTCCAAAAGCATGTATCATTGCATCAAATAGATTCATACCAAAAAGCATTAGAACCACTATAAGTACCAAGGTCATAACAACGTAAATCTTATATAGTATTTTTGCAGTGATATCAATTTTTGAGACGAGCTTACCAAATGAAGGTCCGGGTACCTCTGCTTTCATTATATGAACTGACCCTTTTGAAGATTTTGGAAGTACTGCAAGTGCGAACACAAGTATCCCCATTCCACCAATAAAGTGTGTAAAACTCCTCCAAAACAGCATTGACTGTGAAAGAGCTTCAACATCTACAAGTACACTCGCACCGGTTGTAGTAAATCCGGATGCCGTTTCAAAAATCGCATTTATTATACTGGGAATCTGGCCACTGAGGATGAATGGAAGACTTCCAAAAAATGACATTAAAACCCACGATAGTGCAACTATTCCGAAACCATCTTTTATATTAAAACTGTCCCCACCGATCCCGTCCTTTTGAAAAAGCGAACCCAGTATCAGCAATAGAATTATTATTGATACGAAGGACATTACATTTCTAAGTCCTTCCCTGTATATAAGAGCTACTGCAAGTGGTAACAACATAAAAGCCGCTTCTATCATTAACACCTTGCCAAGAGTAACCCTAACCAGTCTAATATTCATATATATACCTACTTTTTAATAATATCATCTAGATTTACAATCTCACTATGAGTTGTAACAATTCCAACTTTATCTCCGATTAAAATCAAATCATTTCCACTGGGGAAAATTAAATTTCCCTTCCTATGGATAAATGTAACAAGGGTATTCTCCAGTATATCCAGCTCCGCTAGAGGTATACCTATTATTTCTGATTCACTACTTACGCTAAACTCCATAGCTTCCACTTTTCTGTCCGCTAGTTTGTATAGTTTTTCGACTCCTGAATCACCTGTTGCTTGTATGCTTTTTACAAACCTTATTATTTTATCAGCTATAATCCTCTTAGGAGTTATTATTGTATCCAATCCAATTTCTGTTAATAGCTTGAGTATAGAAGTTCTATTTACCTTTGCAACGCTCTTTTTAACATTCATATATTTAGCATAAACCGATATCATGATATTTTCTTCATCTATACCGGTTAGTCCTATACAAGAGTCGTATTCTGAAATACCTTCTTCCTCAAGGATATCTTGATCAGTACCATCAGCATTTATAACTATTACACCGGGAAATGCATTTGCAAATTCAGTTGCTCTATCTTTATCTTGTTCGATTACTTTAACATCCAGTCCTCGACTTAGAAGTCTTTGGGTTAAATAATAGCTTAATCTTCCGGCTCCAACTAAAATTGCGGATTTAATATTTGTATCTTCATCCCCGAGACTATTATAAAACTTAATTAAATCATCCATACTACCTGTCACATGGATATTATCACCTGCTTCAAGCTGGGTTTCTCCATAGGGAATGATTACCTCATCTCCCCTCTCCACAATACAGACTAGCAGTTTCCCATCAAAGGATGAACTAAAATCTTTAAGTATAATACCATCGAGATATGTTCCTTCTTCAATTGGTACTTCCACCATCTTTACCTTTCCATTTGCAAATGTCTCTATACTGATTGCTGTTGGATATTTTAATATCTCTGAAATTACTTGTGCAGATTCTTCTTCAGGGTTAATCAGTCCTGTAATCTCAAGTGAGCTTTTTATAAAGTCTACACTATCGTGATATTCAGGACTTCTAACTCTTGCTATAGTGTATTTTGCTCCAAGTTTTTTAGCAATAATACATGCAATTATATTGAGCTCATCCGAATTTGTTACAGCTAGAAAAATGTCGGAATCACCGACCATAGCTTCATTCTGTACATTAACATTTGCTCCATTGCCTACAACTGCTTGTATGTCGTATAGCGAAAATATATCCTCGATGACTCTTGGATTAGTATCTATTAAAACTATATTTGTACTTTCGTAGAGTTCTTGGCAAAGTATCTCACCAACTTTTCCTCCACCAACTATTACAATATTCATAATTCCTCCGTATGACTACTTCCTTTGATTTTATAATAAAAAATAATTTTTTACAATTTTTATATAAAATTTTCTTTAAGTGATCTGTAAACCTTACTGATTGGTAACCCCATTACAGAGTAGTAGTCGCCATTAATATAATCAACAAGTAGTGAACCAAAGCCCTGAATCCCATAAGCCCCTGCTTTGTCGAAAGGGTCTCCCGATTTTATATAATCCTCAATTAAAGTCTTCATATTTGAGTCGAGATTGTGAAATCTTACCTCAGTTAAGTCGTAAAAAACTTCTTCGTTTTTATCCGATATTATTGCAACACCGGTGTAGACATAATGAACTTTTCCAGCCATTGTCGTGAGCATTTTTCTTGCATCACTTTCAGATTGAGGTTTTCCGTAGACTGCTCCATCAAGTACAACAATAGTATCTGATCCAATCACAGTACTACTTCTATTTTTTTCATATATACATCTTGCTTTTTTTCTTGCAAGTGCCATAACCAGACTTGAGAACTTATCAGGATCACTGGTATTAAGTATTTCTTTAGTGATTTTGTATTCGTCTATATCCGCCGGGATCACATCAAAGTCAAACCCGCAGAGAGCGAGAAGCTCTTTTCTGCGGGGTGATTTACTTGAAAGTATTAATCTCATAGATTTATTTTGCTCCGGGTTTTCCAAGGAGTCTAAACATATTTGACTTGTATGCTTCAACACCGGGCTGGTCAAATGGATTGACTTCATTAAGGTAACCGGAAATTCCACAGCTCACCATAAAGAAGTATAGAAGCTTTCCAATATTGTATTCATTTAGCTCTGGAATATTTATCCTTAGATTTGGAACTCCTCCGTCTACATGAGCCATTAGTGTTCCTTCTATAGCTTTAGTATTAACATAATCAACTGTTTTTCCCGCGATATAGTTCAACCCATCCAAGTCTTCAGAATCTGTTGGTATAGTTAAATCATATTTGGGTTTTTCTATATTAACTACGGTTTCGAATAGATTTCTCTTTCCATCCTGAATTAGTTGACCAAGCGAATGAAGATCCGTAGTAAATCCGGCTGATGCAGGATATATCCCTCCTCCATCCTTTCCCTCTGATTCTCCAAAAAGCTGTTTCCACCATTCTGCTACATAGGATAGTTTAGGTTCGTAATTTACTAGTATTTCAATATCCTTGCCATTGTCATAAAGAATTTTTCTTGCAATAGCATATCTTACTGCATTATTTGCCGGATCAGAAACTAGGTATTCATTTTGAGCCGTTCTAGCACCTTTCATTAGTGCATCAATATCAATTCCGGCTGCTGCTATTGGTAACAATCCTACAGCAGTTAATACTGAATATCTGCCTCCAACATCATCCGGAACTACAAAACTCTGATAAGCCTCATCTTCAGCAAGCTGCTTTAGAGCTCCTTTTTCCTTATCAGTCGTCACATAGATTCTATCTGCAGCTTCGATCTTTCCATATTTATCTTCCATAAATTTCTTCAAAAATCTAAATGCTACAGCAGGTTCTGTAGTTGTTCCTGATTTTGATATTACATTCAAACTTACCTTTTTGTCTTGAATGTATTCTAATAGTTCCATAAGCTCACTTGAACTTAAGTGATTACCTGCAAATAATACCTCTAAATCTCCAATATATCTAAATCTTTTTGAAAGTGCTTCAATGACAGCTCTAGCACCTAAGTAAGATCCACCGATACCAATAACGACAAGAACATCGCTTTCGTTTTGGATCTTGTTCGCTGCCATCTTTATTCTATCGAATTCCTCTTTATCATAATTTGTAGGCAGTTCTACCCATCCAAGAAAATCATTCCCGGGTCTATTTCCTTCAAGTAATGCATTTAGTGCACCAAGAGCCGCTTCTTCGTGTTTTGCAAAATCGTCAAGAACTCCTGAATACGTTAAATCTAATTTTAATTCTCCCATTTTGACCTCCTTATTCTACTAGAGTTGCAACCATGATTGCCATATCATCAAAAACTTCTCCCCAGCTAAATCTATTGACTTTGGTAACGACATTTTCAATGATATCACCGGGCATCATAATCGCCTCAACAAATCTTTCATGTCCAAATTCTTCTCTTTCATAACTCATAGATTCAGTAAAACCATCCGTATAAAAAACGAGTTGATCTCCTTTTTCCAGTCTTACTACATCCTCTTTATATGTCATCTCTTTAAACAAATCACATATTGGAACTCCTGTTATCTCCAATACTTTATAATCATCATCGAGTTTTAATATCGGTGAACAGTTATGACCCGCATTTGAATAACTAAATGTTCTATCCTTCTTTGAGTAAACACCGTACATCATAGTGAAATAAAGATTTTCTTCAAGTTTCATATCACCAAATCTGGCACGAAGTTCATAAAGAGTTGTGGATGGATTAGCCCCGCCAAGCTCGGATATAATAGCTTGCATAGTTTGTTTTATAAACATAGTTAATATTGACGCACCAACGCCCTTCCCAACTACATCACATATATATATCCCTACTTTGTCCTGGTCAATCCTTATAACATCAAACAAATCACCGGAAAGCTGTTCTGATGGTTTATAGTAATAATCAATTACTAAATCACCAACCCTACCTTTTTCAGGTAAAAGCTGTCTTTGGATGCTTCGTGCAAATTTTATATCATCGGACATTGCTTTGTTAGCATTAAAAAGTTCTCTTCTTATATGTATTTCAGAACTTATATCCCTAAATACTTCGACAGCAGCAACAACCTCTCCGGCTTCATCTAAAACAGGTGAGCTTTTTACCGAGTATTCCTTACCCATAAAGATTACCTCTTGATTATAGGTCTTTTTGGTAAGCAGAGTGATAAACGAAACTGACCTAGGAATTACGGAATCACCAAAAGTTGTGTCTTCATCAAAAGAACAGCTAATAACAGAAGAGTTAATATTGCAACTCTCCTTCATAGCTTTGTTCAGAAAAATTATCCTTCCATTAGCATCAATAACACGAACCCAATCATCCATAGATTCCAATACTTGAATATTTAACTCACATAATTCAATTGTCAACATATCTTCGACACGTTTATCTAAGTTAACCATAATCCCCTCGCAAGATCAATTAAGAATAAAATTCAAAAACATATAAAAGAAAAATAAAATCCGAAATCGGTGGTTCTCTATTAAGTATAATTTTGCTTCTAATTTTAACCTTTATTTAACAAATTTAAAACTATTCAGGTCTTGGTCCATAAAACTGATAGTAGTCGACCTTTAGTTTGGCATTGTAAAGCTTCCTTTTCCTATCGGCTTTTTTACCATAAAATCTTTCAAAGGCTTCAAAAGCAGTTAAAACATAGACCGACCAAGTATCTAGCTCTTTAAACTTAGAACCAAGATCAGTGTAAAGGCTTTTAATTTCTTCAATCTCCCCCATCCTCTCACCATAAGGAGGATTTGTAATGACTACACCATAATCATTTGTTAAATCAACATCTCTCATATCCTTCATAAAGAACTGAATATCATCTGAAAGACCAATATTTGCAGCATTATCTCTAGACCTAAGAATAGATCTTTTGTCTATGTCAGAGCCTAATATTTCTAGCCTTATATCATAATCAATAACGCTTAATGCTTCTTGTTTTACATTTTTATAGACTTCCTCACCAACAAAGTCCCAATGCATCGAGTCAAAGTCTCTATCTAGACCCGGAGCAATATTTCTACCAATCATTGCTGCTTCAATGGGAATTGTTCCTGAACCGCAAAAAGGATCGTAGAGAACCCTGTCAGGATTCCAAAAAGAAAGCTGAATCATAGCAGCTGCAAGAGTCTCTTTAAGTGGAGCATCCCCTGCTCTATCCCTATAACCTCTTTTGTGAAGTCCATCACCCGAAGTATCCAGTGTTATTATCGCTTTATCATTTAGCATTTGAATCTCAAGTTTATAGCGTGGTCCCTTTTCAGTAAACCATTCAACATCATAACTTTCTTTTAGCTTTTCAACTATTGCTTTTTTAACGATGGATTGTGAATCCGATATACTAAAAAGTTTAGAATTATGAGTCCTCCCTTGAACAGGAAATTCAGCATCGACCGGTAGAAGATCAGCCCAAGGAAGTGCCTTTGTTTTGTCAAAAAGTTCCTCAAAAGTCAAAGCATCAAACTCCGCCAGTTTGACATATACCCTCTCGGCTGAACGAAGCCATACATTACATCTGGCAATATCTTCAACTGTCCCGGTAAACTCGATTCTTCTATCGAAAACCTTAAGATTCTCAAATCCCAGTTTAAGAAGTTCCCTTTTAACCACCGCCTCAAGCCCAAAATTTACAGTTGCTATTAAATTGTATCTATTATTTTCACAAAAAATATTATTCATATTATGATTATATCACTTAATTATAAAAAATGTGTAAACTTAACTATAATATTTTAAAATCAGGAATAGCCATAAGTTTCAGGAGTTGAAATTAATCTTTGTTTAGGCATGTTTTAATATAAAGAATCTTTAGTAACAAAACTGCCCTCACTTCCATTGCCATTATCTTTTAGTTTTTATATTAAAGTCTTTTTGTAGGGGAGAATTCCACTACTCCTTGTTTATGAGAGATGCTTAAAGCTTTGAATCGTAAACTACCTTTTTATTTTAGGTAATTTATAATAAGGTTTAATTAGTTTGTCGTAGTTTAATTTATAGCTAATGTAATTGGAAGCGTGGCACTTCAGCTACAAGTTTAGAGATGAGAAATATGCGGTTAGATGTTAGACATTTGGAAAGAAATCTTGTACAACCAAGACATAAAAAGCTGTAGCGGCAATCCCATACTGCACCGCCAGTTAAATAAGAGAACCGAAAGTTCGAATAATTTAACCAAATTGCAACTTGTTCGGAGCTCTTCTTTTGTCTTTAATATTTTATTTTTAGTTTTTTATCCTTTCTCTTTTATTTTTTACTCATCTCCAACTATCCTAACACATAATGCAATCCAATACTTAAGAGACCTTACTCTACCAGTATTTCATAAGATTGAAAATCAATATAATCAATTTAAGATTAGCAATAATTTGGTAGAATGTGCGTGGTTTTGGAGATTCAAAGTAAAGGAGAATCACAGTTCTCCCCTGCATCTAACACGACAAGTTACTTGTTGTTAAAACAAAAAATGCCGCGAACGGCATTTTTCGTTTTATCATTATTCCCTATTTCATAGACTGAGCTAGGTACATTTTTTTGTAAATTCCATCATGTTCTATTAGTTCATCATGGGAACCTGCCTCAACTATTCTTCCTTTGTCTAGAACATAAATTGTATCGACATGTCTAATTGTAGAGAGTCTGTGTGCAATAATAAAAGTTGTTCGTCCTTCTTTTAGTCTGTCGATTCCGTGCTGAATGAATACCTCTGTTTCTGAGTCTATATTTGATGTTGCTTCATCCAGTACCAGTATCTTTGGATCTCTAACGAGGGCTCTTGCAAAGGAAATTAGCTGCCTTTCCCCTGCTGAAAAGGTACTTCCTTTTTCCTTTACTTCAGTCTTTATACCATCTTTTAGCTTACTTAAAAGATTTGCTCCACCGACTTCTATTAAGGCTTCTTCAGCTTCCTCATCAGAAATACTATCGTCAAAAAGCGTAATGTTAGACTTTATATCTCCTGCAAAAAGATAAGGATCCTGAAGTACTATCGACATATGAGTTCTTAAATCTCTTAAGTCAGTACTGTTAATATCTACTCCATCGACGGTTATTTCCCCGTGTTGGGGTTTATAGTAGCCGAGCAGTAAGTTCATTATTGTACTTTTACCTGAACCCGTATGTCCTACAAATGCAGCAGACTGGCCTTCTTGAACTTTAAAACTAACATTCGAAAGTACATAGTCTTCATCATTATATGCAAAGGATACATCCACATACTCAACATCTCCTGCTACTTCTTCAATTTCTTTTTCTCCATAGTCAATAGCCTTCATATGAAGTAGTTCAAAAACATGGTCAGCTGCTCCTCTGGCTTTTTCAAGCTCTCCAACTCTCAATACTACATTTGTAAGATGATCGAATATCTTTGTCATGTAGTCTATGAATATATAAAGCATCCCTATCGTAACAGGATATGCTTTGGTAATAGCTCCATAACCAAAGAATAATAGTGCCCCAACCATACTTAAGAATTGAAGCGTTCCCATGGCATTGAATCCGGAGTAAGCGAATAGTTTTGTAAAGTTTAGTCCTTCTCTATAGACTTTGTTATTTACTTCATCAAATTCTTCGTAAATCCTATCTTCTCTATTAAATGCATGGATTATCTCCATACCTTGAATGTTTTCGTTTAGATTGGCGTTTAAATCACTTAAATGTCTTCTGTATGCATAGTTGTATTTCTTTGATTTATTTTTAAAATCGACAAAAACTACCCAAACCAGAGGCATTGGAACGAGTGCCATCAGTGCAAGTTTATAATCTATAAGTGCAAGACTTATAAATATCCCTGTTGCATATACAAAAGCTGTAGTAAGCTGCGAAAGAACTACTTGAAACAACACCCGCACATCCTTTGTATCATTTGTAATTCTCGATACGACCTTCCCTGCAGGTAGTTTATCAAAAAATGGTATAGGCATCTTTTGAACATGTCTAAAAACATCCTCTTGCATAAACATTGCAACTTTATTTGCAGTTTTATTGAAATAATAGACATTTAGATATCTAAATGTAGATGCTAGAAGTACAGATACCAGAAAGACCGATAGCAGAATTACATAATACTTTACATCCCTCGGTCCAACACCTTCTACTAACTCACCATCAAGAATTTGTCCAATTATATAAGGTCCTGCCAAATCGGTCACCACTGCAAGTGCGGAGAGTATCATTCCCATTGCAAGAGTACGCCAAGTTTTCTTTGTATAGTCAATCAGCTTAGCTGTTCTAAATTTCTTTTGATAAGTGGTATTTTCCATTATTTATCCTCCAGCTGCTGAATTGTAAATTGTTCATGGTACCAACCACCCTGAGTTACAAGCTCATTATGTGTACCTCTTTGTACTATTCTTCCATTGTCTAATACGATTATCTCATCGGCATGCATTATGCCTGAGAGTCTATGAGCTGCTATGATCGTTGTCTTACCTACTCTGTCCTTCTTAATATTCTCAATTATAGTCTCTTCAGTGCTAGCATCAACTGCTGAAAGAGAGTCATCCATAATCAGAATCTCAGGATCTTTTATTAGTGCTCTAGAAATTGAAAGTCTTTGTTTTTGACCTCCTGAAAGAGCAACTCCCTTTTCACCGACCATTGTATCCAATCCATCCGGTAGAAGTTCTAAATCCTTTTTAAAGTCAGCAGCTTCCACGGCCTCTATTACAAGATTATTAGATTCATCATCCTTCCCAAGCTCTATATTTTCCTTAACTGTCTTTGAAAATAAAATATGCTGTTGTGGTACATAGCCAATTCTATCTCGAATAGATTTAGTAATCAGATTCTCAACGGGTACGCCGCCCATAAACAAAGTATTTTCTTCGACAGGATAAAACCTTAATAGCTGCTTAAGAAGAGTTGTCTTTCCACTTCCAATCTTCCCCACAACTCCAAGTGTATTACCGTTTTTAATTTCAAGATTTATTCCATTTAGGTTCAGTTCTTTAGAGCCCGGATATTTAAAACTAAAATCTTTAAATACAATATCCCCGTCTCCGTTATACATCACAGCATCTTTTTTATCCACCATGTCTTCATTATAGTCTAAGAGCTCTTGAATCCTGTCCATAGAAGCAGAAGCTTGCTCGGATACATTTATAAAGTCACCGAGTGCAAACATAGGCCAGGTAATCATATTTAAATACACGGTAAATGAAATCAGATTACCTAAGCTTATATCCCCGGTTTTTATGAGATAAGCGCCATATGCAAAAGTGATTACATAACTAAACCCGGGGAATATCCTACCTATTAATGGAAAGAAAGCCACCCATTTAACCTGCTCCATATTCGTTTTGTAAAGATGCGAAGCTTTTTCTGAAAATCTCTTTTCTTCACTGGATTCCCTAACAAAAGCCCTTATAACCCTCACGCCGGACACATTCTCAAGCACTGCCTCATTCATTCCATCAAATGCCTGTTGGACTCTATCGAATACTTCGTACAGTTTATTTCCAATGAAACGGCTGGTAACAACGACAAGCGGGAGAGGAAGAATGGCCACTAAAGTAAGCTTCCAAGAAACAGTAGCTACCATTATAATGATCAGCGCTATAGGATAAACAGTAGAATCTAGAAGTGCCATCATTCCATAACCGCCAAAATCCTGAAGTGATCTAACGTCGTTAGTAGCTTTTCCCATTAGAGATCCCGTGCTATTTAATTCATAAAACGACGGTGTTTGGCCTAAAAGCTTATTAACAATATTTCTTCTAGCTGCTCTACCGATATTATCCGATCCTTTAAAAATCAGATATCCCCAGAAATAACTACAGATATAAAGTGCAATAATTACACTTATTAGAAAAAACACATACTTAAAAAGACCTTCTTTTGTCAGTTCTTCTTTTAAAATCTTATCCGCAGTAAATCCCAACATCCACGGTGGAATGATGACAAGTACATAATTTATGAGGATAAGAAACATTCCTATAAAATATTCTTTTTTGTAGGTTTTTATAAACCATCTCATTTTTCCAAAAATTTTAAACATAAAACCTCACTATTACACACCAAAAAACACACCCAGTGCAGGGTGTGTTCTGCTAAAGGGATAAATCCCTCAACTCCGATTAAATTATTTGAATTGAGGAGGTATTGATTTTTTTGAATTTAATAATTAAGTTAGTCATTTCACATACCCCCTTTCTATAGTATAAGTTTATCTTAACAATTACTTAACGAATTGTCAATGCTTGAGACACTAGATGTTTTATTTTTGTTCTATTGAGTCAAACCAATTTAACCGTTTGTTATGATGATATGAACTACTATCATAATTACCCATAATCGAATCCTATTATCATTTATTTTTTATATAAAATATCCGAGTTTTAAAATTACGTTGCAAATGCAACGTAAAAACCCAAAAACGGGTCAGGCATACTAAAGATACTATTTTTGGCGGTGTGAGTAGTGGGTTGTGAGTTTCGTGGGAAATCTACGATTTCCGTTTTTTATAATGTAGTGCAATTAATATTAAATCAATTTAGATAATTTAAGATTAGTTTTAATTTGATAGAATATGCGTGATTTAGGGGATTTAAAGTAAGGGAGAAACGGAGTTCTCCCCTACTAATAACACGACAAGTTTTTTGTCGTTTATTACATAAACAGCATTAAAGCACAGTGATCTAACCTCTCATATCTCACATCTAAACTGTAGCGGAAGTGCCCTCACTTCCATTCCTTTCTCTTTTGGTTTTTATATAAAAAGCTGTATTAGCAATTGCCTGCATCGCCCGTTAAATGTTAGAACCTAAAGGTTCGAATCATTTAACAAAATTGCAACTTATAGGAGCCTTTTTTAAAGCTTCTGTTTCTTTTCCTCTAACTTGTAAGTTTCCCAAAAGTATTTCAAATTTTCTTCAAGGGTATCTAAATCATAATAATTAATAATATGTGACCAATGCTTAGGCATTAATTTTCTGTAGTATTTTTTTGTAAATCTATCATCTATAAGAATTACTGCACCTCTATCGTCTTCTGTTCTTATAACTCTGCCTGCGGCTTGTAAAACTTTGTTCATTCCAGGGTATTGATACGCGTATTCAAAACCCATACCTTTTGTATCGTTGAAAAATTCTTTTATAACATCCCTTTCAAAGCCTATCCCCGGTAAACCTACTGAAACTATTATCGAACCTATTAACTTATCGCCTGTTAAATCAATGCCTTCTGCGAAAACTCCACCCAGCACCGCAAATCCAATTCTTGCTTCCACATTATCAAACTGCGCTATAAATTCATCCCTATCCGCCTCAGTCATGCTTCTATCCTGAGCAATAATATCAAGATCTTCGTTTTTATTTACAAAATCCCTATATACCATGTCCATATAGGCATATGAAGGGAAGAATATTAAATAATTCCCACTCTTTTTCCTGACGAATCTACTAATGGTTTCTGATATTTGCTCTACTGATCTGGACCTATCCTTGTATTTTGTTGAAATCGTGGACATTGCACCGATAAATAGATGTTCCTGTTCAAACGGAGACTCCAGATGATATTTATAAGAATCATCATCCCCTCCAAGGAGTTCAACATAAAAGTCCATAGGTGTTAAGGTAGCTGAGAAAAATATGGATGATCTTGCTCTTTTAAGTATCTCTTTAAATAGTGTGGAAGTATCTATGCATAGAAGTTTAAACACTATCATCTCGTCTTCATCCGTAGTAAATATAGTTCTAAAAGACTCATCATAAAGTTCTGAGATCCTTAGGTATGATTGCATTTCAAAATACATACTTAAGATTTTTTCGTAATTCTCAGCCTGCTTCTCTTCAGCCAAAAACCTATCCATTTTAGATGTTAAGTTCTTCATGCTAAAATAAATATCTTCCGGTTCCTCAACCTGCATATAGTTTCCTCGATCATCAAGTTTCGGTCTATAGCCTTCAATCTTGCTTAATAGCCTCGATACTGCTTTTCTAATAGGCAGGTATTCGCCTGTAAACTCTTCTAGAATTTCAAGAAGAGCGGAAGACTTTATCTCTTGGGAAAACATCTCTCTTCCTCTATCAATTAGATTATGAGCTTCATCTACAAGAAACAAAAATTTATCGGTAGGATTGTCAAAAAATCTTCTTAAGTACACTCTAGGGTCAAATGCATAATTATAATCACATATTACAATATCTGAATAGATTCCAAGGTCTAGCTGTAGTTCAAATGGACATACCCTATGCTTATAGCTGTATTCTCTGATAGTCTCAAAATCAATAATTTGTTCATTATCAAGAACGTCAATTATAGCTTCATTAACACGGTCAAAATGACCCTTGGCGTAAATACAATCTTTAGGATTGCATTTGACTTCATCATTGATACAGGATTTATCTTTAGCAGTAAAAGTGACAGCCTTAATCCGTAAACCGCCTTCTATTAGAAGGCTAACTGCATTATTACAAGCAACCTTAGTTGTGGATCGAGCAGTCAGATAAAAAATTTTATCTAAAATCGACTCTCCTATCGCCTTCACAGATGGAAACACTGCTGACATAGTCTTCCCTATTCCTGTTGGTGCTTCAATAAAGAGATTATTAGAATCTAGAATTGTCTGATAAACAGAAACTGCCATCTCCCGCTGACCTTTTCTATAAGAATCGAAAGGAAACTCAAGACCTAAAACAGACGCATCTCTTTGTTTCCTCCACTCAACGAGTTTCTTACTGAATACTAAATACTCTGTTAATAGATGTTTATAAAACTCCCATAGTTCATCTTTAGTATATGACTTTCTAAACCTCTTTGTCTGTTCATCCTCAATGTTATAATAAGAAAGCTGAACGTCAAGTTTTTCAGATTTGTGCTCACAAGAATAAAAATAGGCATAACACATAACTTGAGCCCAATGTAATTGACTAAAATCTTCATCGATTGTCCCCAAATCCCTAGTAGTACTTTTTTTCTCGTCTATAATAATATTATCATCCTCGGTAATTACTCCATCAGCACGTCCTTCAACGATGAAAGTCATTTCTTCCAACACTGTTTCATTTTTTAAAAAGTACTCTGCTTTGTAATGTCCTTCAT